>WHSX01000079.1 GCA_009379865.1 Candidatus Nitrosocosmicus sp. | reverse complement strand
TTAATGAATTGGTTAGGGATGCACTATTATCCCGATTCCACATGATTAATTCCTCTAGACTGTTTTCGTCCAATAGTGTTAACGAAAGAGGGTTTCAATTTGAGGATGTAATAAAAACAAAACCAAAGGGCGCTGCTATGATAGTGAATATGAGCAAGATTTCTCCTGTAGTAAGACGAATGATTGTTGAGCTAGTGATGAATAAATTAATTGAACTATTGGAAAAATCCCTAATTCCACCAATTTTTATTTTTGCTGAAGAAGCTCAACTATATATTCGTGATACATATTGGGAAGATCTAATAACCAGAATGAGACATTTTGGAATTTACTCTACATTTATTACAAATCAACCAGATGCTATAAATGATACCATATACAGACAGGTTGATAATATTTTTTTATTCAATTTTACAAACGATTCTGATCTAGAAAAAATTTCAAAGGTGTCGTTAGTAGACTCCTCAACTATCAAGTCCTTGGTCAAGACACTTTCACATAGAAATTGTTTGGCAATCGGAAAGGCCGTGTCAAATTTGCCAATGGTGATTAAAATAAATCCCGTTGATATGTTAACTCTGGGAGAAACAAAAAAATTCTTCAAATAACTGAATTACCTTCAATCGATAGTATGAATTCGTTTTCAGAGATTTTCTCAAAATGATACTCTATAGAATTGAGTATTTTAATCACTTCCAAATTTGTTAATAGATGCTTCGTTATTCTTGATATTTTGTACCTTGATTTCCCATCAACAAAGCTTAATGGCAAGACTAGCATATCCGCTAAATGTTGATCAATGCATGCGCGAAATTCATAATTGTCTATGAATTTCTTTGCAGCTCTATTGCCTATTATTTCTGCTTTGACGCCCTTTTCGCCGATAGAATCAGCCCCCAAATATATACCTGATTCTGAAGTCGTGTATACTAGAATTGAAGATCCTGGACTCTCTGAATTTTCTAAGATAGATTTGTGTTTCGAGTATCTTATGCCTTTTTTCTCCAAAGTTGCTATTGCACTTCCAATTTGTCTTTCTGGAATGTGTTTTGGCAACCTTGCTGCTATGCTTATTATGTTTGGTTCAACTTCTTTAAAATTACAAAACTCTATTGGATAAAGTTCGGTGGCTTTTCTTATTTTGATTTCGACAACCCCTTGTCCTCTGGGGTAAAATCCTCTTTTTAGGACATTTATGTCAAATGCGATTCCAATTTTAGAATATGCATCTCTTAATACATATTTTATGTAATCTATGGTTGGACTAAATTTCACATCAGTTCCGCCCGACAATCTAATTACCAAGTCTTTTTGAGAAATTGCTATTGTTGGAATTAATGTCTGTAATAGTAGTGGTATACTGCCTGCAGTTCCAATGTCTGCAATTATGGCATCATTTGCAGGTTTATCATATTCATTGAATCTACTATCTTTAGATGCATCAAACCTGATCCACTCCGAACCCAAACTTACATTTTCGGTATGTATGTTAAATATTCTTGAAAGTAGTTGAATTGTTAAGACATGCTGATGCTTCAAACCAGGATCCTTTCTATTTGATCTTATATTTGTCACTTTTATTGGCTTCCCGATTATTGTTGAAATAGTTATTGCACTTCTAAGAATCTGTCCACCTCCCTCGCCGATTGAACCATCTATTAACAACATTTACAACTATTTCCTCAAAACTCCGACCAGTCTAACTTAATGATGATATTCTTTGGTGACATGTGATTTTGTTAAATTGTATAAATTCTTAACCCTGTCTACCCCCTCGATTTCATTGATCAGTTTTATTGTAGGAGTGGGTACCAACTCTTCCCAGTTCTTGTCGCTTGCAATCCTGTGCCTTACCTCTGTGGCAGACAAGAATTCTCTACTAATTAGGTCTGGATGTATAATTTCAACTCCCCTTTCCTTATATAGCATACTAGTAAAGGGATCGTTTGTAAATACGGTATTATATCTAGGAACTAATAGATCTATGTTATATGTCCATAGTAAGTGTACTCCTACGTCCGGAACTGGGATAAGAATGATTTTATCACTTTTCTCTTTTATTTCAGTGGTTATATTTTCTCTAATTATTTCTATTCTTTCTCCAGCAGTGAAAGGATTTCTTAATTCAAAACTTTTATCCGAGCTTCCCACAGCAATTATCAACTCATCTACCTTATCGCTGCACCATTTGAGCGAATATAAGTGTCCTTTGTGGAATGGTTGAAATCTCCCAATGTACAATCCTCTTTTCAATAATTTTTTTATATGCTTTTTGATTAAAAATATATCTACACTACTCGTATATTTGTAGTACGAACTTCTATTATTTTATTGATTAAAAAAGTTATTATAATTTAACTGCTAAAAAATTCTAGTTTTGTCTTATAGTAGATTTGGACGCGAAGCAGAATATGCCGCGGGATCGTGTCTTACTAACTATGGTTGGGCCGTATTTTTTTCAAAGGGTAGCAGAGGACCAGCTGACATAGTAGCCAGTCGGGACAATACCTTCCTGTTGATCCAAGTAAAATCTAGCACAAAAATACCAAAAATTCGTGGTGCTGAAATAAAGAATCTTATACAAATGTCTGAAAAAATAAATAACAGCTATCCACTGCTCTCATTTGTTCATCCTCACATAGGATGTAATGTCAACAACAATTCCATTATTTTTGGAAGTTATTTGATAAATTTCTTCAATTTACCTCAATGGGAAAGCGTTGATTTTCTAAAATAAAAATAAAATGGTTAACACTTTCAACTTTTGATTAACAAATTAGCATAAATGTGACCGAAATCATTTATTACTAAAGCTTTTCCAAAACTCTATAACCATTTTTTCATTCATTCTAATAGAAGTTATTACAAACTCCTTCCAAAATTCAATTAAATTAGAGATATAATTTTGCCATGGATTTTCAAATTGACCTGGATCTGTTTGTACTTTTTCTCCTAGATGCTGAGACCCTGATTCATTTTGAAAACCTGTTACATTGTTGGAAACCAATTTCATTATCTCTTCATTATTAATCTCGTTATCGGTTCCAAAAATGACTGTTTCTTCGCCCAGTGGCAAATTATATAATTTCATTTTGTCATATTCAAATATTACCAACTCCAGGTTTCCCAAGTCCGTAAACCTTTTTCCAGCTTCCAGTATAATAGGCGTTTGAGTCATACTTAGTTTAACATCATTCTCATCAATTTTGTTATCTTGGCTAAAACTTATATCTTGGTTACCATTTTTTAATATTCCAATAAATTTTATTCTTGAATCACGCTGTAAAATTACATTAGGGTCTTGTCTCACACTCATCGCTTTATTTTTTTTTACAATTGGGACTATATTTAGATTCTTTTATTGAATGAATTATCGTTGGATTGGATTGAGATATTTATCAATTCATATTAATTCCTCAATTTTTCCTGCTAATATTACATCATTTTTACTTATACTGTTTATATCATGCGTTGTTAGGTCGATATGAACACTATTATATGATATTGTCATGTCTGGATGATGATTCATCTTTTCGGATATCATTGCAATCCTTGTAACGAAACTAAAAGCCTCAATAAAATCTTTAAATTTAAAGTTCTTACTTAGTTTATTCTCTACTTTCTCCCATCCTGCTAAATCCTTTATCTCTTTTTCAAAATCTTCCATGAAACTCTAAGAGTGCAAAAATTATTAAACATTGTTGAACCCAGAACCCCGAACCCCGAACCCTAATATTTTTAATTTGGAATTAATCATGTAAATAGATTGGTAATAGCGTGTACCTTTGATTCGCGAAATGAGGTATCTTAATACTATTTGTTGAGACGAAAGCAAGGATAACCGTAGCATGATTTTTCAATTCTTTGAGTGAATTTAAGTCAACTAATTCTATTCGCTGACAACTAATTTAATATTAAACTTCATTACACTTTTGTATGATTATGGTAAGGGTTTCGATTGTCCAAATGAAGTCGTCACCAGATAAAGGAGAAAATCTGGCTTTCTCTTTGGAACAGATTGAGCAATCTGCAAGAAAAGAAGCAAAGATTATTTGCTTCCCGGAATTCCAGATGTCTTTTTCTCCCCCATCACAATCTAGCAAAGAATTGTTTTCGATTTCCGAATCCCTGAATGGTAATTTTGTTAAGCAATTGAAGAAAAGCGCCAGAGAAAACAATATCTTTATTGTTGGTTCCATTTATGAGAATACAAATCTGATATCCGCCAATACAAAGCAGGAGAAGGAGAGTAAAATTAACAAAAATTCTTACCGTGTTTATGATACAGTGGTATTAATAAATGAACAGGGAAAATTAATTTCTTATTATAGGAAGCTGCATCTTTATGATGCACTTGGTTTTAAGGAATCCACCAAGTTATTGGCTGGAAGTAAACTGTTTTCTCCTGTTATTTCTCCTTTGGGTAAACTTGGAACTTTGGTTTGTTATGATTTGAGATTCCCAGAGCTTTCTCGAATCCTTGCCCTTAAGGGCTCTAATGCATTGATAGCTCCATCTGGTTGGGTGCAAGGAACAATGAAAGAAGATCATTGGTTAATAATGTGTAGAGCAAGAGCAATAGAAAACGGAGTTTATTTGATTGCTCCTAACCAAATTGGCAATATTTTCTGTGGTCGCAGTTTAGTTGTTGATCCTTTTGGCGTTGTTGTTATGGAGATGGGTAATTCAGAAGGATTTGAGATTATAGATTTGGATCTATCTAGGATTGGTGTGGTTAGAAAAAGCCTTCCATTGTTAAAGAATAGGCGGAAGGATTTGTACCACATACACTAGATAGTAATTGAATTTGACCATATAGAGACTTTCTAAATTAGAATTAATTGTATAAAGCGTTACTTAACTTGACCTAAATAATTTTCTCCTTTTTTTGAGTCACATGTAATGTATGCAAATAAATTTAGATATGTTACCAAAAAAAAGTCACTATAATGGGCGTTTCCGATTATTACTTGTAAGATGTTTAAATAAAAACAATAACAGAATCAATCATATTGAGATCTTATGCATTCACTTTACATTTTTATTATGCTAAAGCCCTTTCTAAGATATATGGGTGAAAAGGTCTATGTGCTTGGTGCTGGCAGTACAAAGTATGGCAAATTACATGAGAGTATTATTGAGATAGCCTTGAATGCTTCAAGAGATGCCATTGAATCAGCTGGTATAACTCCAAGAGACGTGAAAGCTGGATATATTTCAAACGTCTTTGGTGTGGCTGATAAACAGGTACACATGGCTCCGGTAATTATGAGTAACCTTGGGATCCCTGATGTACCTGGTCTTACCATCGAATCTGCATGTGGTTCTGGTTCTGTAATGTTTAGAGAAGCATTTGCGAATGTATCTGCTGGATTTTATGATTGTGTTTTAGCACTAGGAGTTGAAAAAATAACTCATACCAGTACAGTTGAAAGCACAACACTCTTTTCCTATTGTTCTGATTTTTTTTATGAGGGGGGTAACGGAGCATCATTTCCAGGTCTTTTTGGTTCGATGGCTAGAGCCTATCTGGCTACTTATAAAGCGACAGAGGAGGATCTGGCCAGAGTCGCTGTTAAAAATCATGAAAATGGTTTTCTTAATCCAAAAGCCCATGTTAGGAAGAAAATTACTATAGAAGATGTGTTAAAATCTCCTGTGGTCGCATCTCCACTAAAGTTATATGATTGCTGTCCTTTCTCTGACGGTGCCTCAGCTGTCATATTATGTAACGAGGAATTCGCAAAAAAAAGCGGAAATCCATATATGGAAGTAGTGGGTTCAGGTAGGGGCGCATCACCCGCTTCAGTCCAATCTAGAAAAGATATTACCACTATTCCAAGTACCGTTGAAGCATCCCGTCAAGCTTATAAAATGGCAAACCTGTCTCCAAAAGATATTGATTTTGTTGAAGTGCACGATTGTTTTACCATAGCCGAATTAATAGATATCGAAGATCTAGGATTCTACCCAAAGGGATCTGCTGCTCAGGCTGTTAGAGAGGGACGAACCAGATTGAATAGCGATATTACTGTTAACCCGTCTGGAGGTTTAAAATCTAAAGGTCATCCAATAGGAGCAACTGGTGTTGGTCAAGTTGTAGAAGTATTTGAGCAATTTACGAATAAAGCTGGAGAACGAACGGTTAAAGATGCCGAGATAGCCATGACTCATAATTTTGGTGCTACCGGGGCTAGCGCAGCTGTACATATATTTAAGAAAATAAAATAGACGGTGATATTGTAATTGACCCAATCAAAACCAAAGAAACAAAGCTCCCGAGACCGGTTCATCGAATTTGCGAAGAATGGGAACATAATTCTTAATCAGTGCAATAAATGCCAGAATATTATATTAGAAACCGTATATTATTGCGATAGATGCTTTTCTAGCTCTTTTAAACAAATATCATACACCGGTAAGGGCACAGTTATAACATATACAATTCAAGCAGTTGCACCAGAAGGATTCGAAGATGTCAATTCGTATGCTTGGGTTATTTTTAAATTAGATGGTTGTGACATAAATGTATCCGGGTTTCTGCCTGGGATATCTTCACCATCTGATCTACCATTGGGTTCTAAAATCAGAGTGGTTGATTTCCACGAAACACATGGCTTAATATTGCAAAAATATCAATAGTTTAATGTCGTAGCACCCTAGCTAAATTTAATCCTCCTTTTTGTTTACAGAGTTTAACATTTGATTTTAACAAATGTCCTGATTACTGATGATTTGATGGAAAAAAGTGGCCAGTTCTATTATGATGTTAACAGCGCTATCTCTGTGATAAATACGCAAATTTCGCAACTCAAACTAATGGATAAAAAATTTTCTAATATTGATGCTAATTTTAGCTCCAAAATAACTCAAAATATAAAATCAGGAAATAATGCACGTGCAAATATTATTGCAAATGAGTTATCTGCTATGAGACGACTCAGAAAGAACACTCACAATGCAACAACGGCCTTAGAAGTAGTTTCAATCCGATTCACTACGATAACCGAATTCTCAACTATTATGGATACAATTAATCCGACAGTAGAAATGCTCCAGGATATTCAGAAAGATCTTTCAAAGGCTGTTCCGTCTGCAACTGATGTTTTGAATGACATTCATACACTAACTGGTGATGTATTAATTAATTCTAATATTGACACTGATGCTGGTAAAATAGCATCCGTGATCGATAAGGATGCTTTGGCCATATTAAGTGATGTTCAAAATAGTTTGGAAGACGAGGCAAAAGAAAAACTACCCGAAGTTCCAGTTTCTGTCATTTCAAAGAGACCTAGTATTAATTTAAAGGATGATATACTTAATAGCGGACAAGTATTGTTAGAAAGCTAGGTTTTCATCAAACCAGGGCATCTTATCCTTATCCTTATTGATAGTTTTATTTATATACTAATAATAAGACTGCTCTTTGTAGTTGAGGTATACATATCTGCCCCCATCCGAAACTAAACGCGGAGTTTTGGAATCCACATCCAAACGAGTAAGAATGATTTTTTCAGTAATGGCCAGTCCTAATCGAATTGATATCTTGCGCATTCTTAATAATAAAGGACCTCTAACGTACTCTGAATTAAAATCTCTGGCGGGATTTAAATCAAAGAAAGAATCTGGGAAATTTGCATATCATTTAAGAAAACTATTGAGACAATCCTTGGTAGGGCTAAATAAGGGAGAAAGGAGGTATACCATTACTAATCTAGGTAAATTGGTATTAAACTTGGCTAGACAAATAGAAGAAAAGTCTATAGTTGAAAGTGGAAAGATGTATGTTAGAACCAGCAATCAAACCATCGAAGAATTCAATCCCCACAAAATAATTCAATCCTTGGTCAGAGAAGCAAATATGTCATTAGAACAAGCCACAAAAATTACTGAAGAGGTGGAAAATAAAATATATAAACTCTCAACCTCTTACTTGACATCTAGACTAATAAGAGATTGTGTAAATAATGTATTGTTAGAGCATGGTTTAGAGGAACAAATGAATAAGTTGATTAGAATCGGAGTTCCAATTTTTGACTTAAATAAAAAATTCCTCCATAATGATAATTCATTAAGAAATGGCATAAATGACCTGATTACGGATGTTTCGGAAAAAGTCTTTTCTGATTATTTTGCAAATAATTTTCAAAAAGATATTATGGATATGCATTATAGTGGTGAGGTTCATTTAGATGCATTAGGTCATTGGGGCATAGGCGCTGATACTATTTTTGTTGATATCGAGCAAGTAAACAAGAACATGAACCTCAAAAGCCATTTTCTTTTTTTACCTAGGACTACACATGCTCATAAATTAAATATCGCATTGCCTATCATGGTTTCATTACTTCAAAGAGAGGTTTCCAGAGAGATAGTCATAGAAAACATCGATAAAATTTTTGGTGATTATGCTATTGATAAAATATCTGAATATTTTTCACTTTCACTGATTTCATCTTCTGTTTCAATGCCTTATACAGGATCTCCATTTATAACACTAGTTTTGAGTGGAAATGAAAATAACGAGCGTTTGCTTCAAATGTTAAGTGGATATTTGTCTTATATAGAGCAAGTATCTCTGCCCAATTTTGGACTTTTTATAACTTTTGCAAATTCGTTATCTAATGACTTGTTGTCCCTTCTTACAAAGATCGTAAAGTTAGGTGGTAGAGTATCTCTCTCACAAAAATCGGTTCGTAGTAGTAGAGGTATTCATAAGATGCATCAAAATATGGGGTTACCGATCGTCGCACTACATTCACTTTCTATAAATCTGCCACGTCTAGCTTATCAGTCAAATAAAGATGAAACCTATTTTAGGACTAAATTAGCCTTGTTAATGAGGCCATCAATAAGTACTTTATTACTAAAGAAGGAGATACTATTAGAAAACATTCGGCAAGATATATTACCTGCTCTATCCCATACCATGGGCTATCCACAATTGGGTTCTACTTCTATAATCGTTAACTTGACTGGGTTAGATGAATCTATTCATGATATTTTGGGATTTTCTAAAGATGTGGGATTTGATATTGTAAAGAAAGTGGTTAAAACGGCTAACGACGTCCTACTTGATTTCGGCCAGAATAACACAGACAAATTTGGCGTTTCCATTATAAATGATTCTAGTTCAACAAGATTTGTTAACCTCGATTCCGAGAAATTTGGTAAATTGACTCATGATTTTAAATCATATTCACAAGGACTAGTTATTACCAAAAAAATGCTTGACGATGAAGATTCATTATCTAAAAATCTAATTGAATTGGATAATCTTATGGCTGGAGGTTTGTACGTAAAACTACTCACTAGTGATATTCCTCCTCAGGAAATGGTGGAATTGCTACAAAAATCCATCCATGTTATTCCCTACTTTGATATATTTGAGGAGAATCGCATATGTTCTATATGTGGAACTCGAGTGGCTAGTAGTGATGTTTGTTCTATATGTGGATCTCGAAATATTGTCACATTTAACTAATATCCATTATTCAGTACATGTGGAATAAACTCCTTCCATTTGAGTCCTTTAGTCGTTTTTTGTATACTCGATTATTCATAATTACTTAATACCAGTTCCATGATAATACAAAAGTCTATTACATATAGTATACTTTCAGCCTGGATGTAAGTTCTTATTTGAAACTCGCTAATTTATAAAATAAGCTATCGAAATTAATATAAACGATCTATAAATAATATATAAATGTTATATGGCTGAAACTGATCTTCATGATTCAAAGAATAAAACCATTGTACATATAAAAAAAAGAAATAGTACAATAGTGGATTTTGAACAATCAAAAATATCGAATGCAATTTACAAAGCATTGGTTGCAGCTGGTAAACCCGATCATAAATTGGCTGAATTACTTGCATCAAAATTGGTAAATAAAATTATTAAAAATGGATACTTGGAATCCATCCATAGAGATCATGTTTTGAGCGTCGAAGATGTTCAAGATATGGTTGAATCGATTTTAATTGAAGAAGGTTTGGCTGAGACCGCTAAGGCTTACATACTATATCGTCATGAAAGAAGAAAATTAAGGGAAATGAAAATGAAGATCATAAATAAAAAAGATCTTGACGAAGTGGATAAAACCCTGGATGTCAATTCTCTGCGTGTTCTGTCTTCAAGATATTTATTGAGGGATAATGGTGGTGAAATTATCGAAGGTCCAAAGCAATTATTTGAACGAGTCGCAATATTGGTTGCTATATCGGATATTATTCATGACTCTCGAGTATATGATTTTCATGATAATCATACACAGACTTTATCTGAAGCAGAATTATATTATAAAAAGTTAGATGATTTCGATAGCAAGTTTAAAATTGGAAGTTATTATTTTAATAAATATCATTTTGAAGCATTAATCCGATCATATATTGATGAGGCCAAACTGGGAAGAATGAAGTTAAGCTTTAAAGAACTTTTACGATTGATTGCAGAAGGAAAAATGGGCAATTATGGCAACAAAATAACGGAATATTATAATTTGATGGTTTCTAATGAATTTCTTCCTAATACGCCAACTCTTATGAATGCTGGTGCCAGATTGGGGCAACTATCTGCCTGTTTTGTTCTTGATATGCCTGATGATATGTATTCTATTATGAAATCATCCACTGATGCAGCAATGATTTTTAAATCTGGAGGAGGTGTTGGAATAAATTATTCTGACTTAAGACCCGAAGGGGATATAGTTGCATCTACTAGTGGTGTTGCATCTGGACCAACTTCTTTTATGCAAATTATAGATTCAATTACAGACGTAGTTAAACAAGGTGGAAAAAGGCGTGGTGCAAATATGGGTATTTTGGAATCCTGGCATCCCGATATTGAAAAATTCATTACAATGAAAACTAAACCAGGGATGTATGAAAATTTTAACGTAAGTGTAGGGATCTGGTCGGATTTTTGGAAATCATTAGTAAATAAAGAGGATCATAAATATTCTCTGAAAAATCCCCGAACCAAGGCTAATGTGAAAAATATTGATTCTCATCAATTAATGGAGCTAATAGCTTTGAGTGCATGGAAGAGCGCTGAACCTGGTGTTATATTTTTTGATAATATAAATAAATACAATCCTTGTATCGATGCTAAAGGGGGACCACTTAGAGCAACCAATCCATGTGGAGAGCAGTCCTTGTATCCATGCGAGTCCTGTAATCTCGGATCCATTAATTTATCTAAATTTGTAAAACGAAAAGCAGATGGAATGTATGAATTTGATTGGCCCAAATATGAACAATCCATCAGAACTGCTACACGATTTTTGGATAATATTATTGACGTTAATAAATATCCTGTAGAGGAAATTGATATCAATACAAAACTAACCAGGCGAATAGGGTTGGGGATTATGGGTATAGCTGACTTGTTGTTTATGCTACGGATCCCCTATGATTCAAAGGAAGGATATGAATTTATGGGTAAACTGGCTGAAACTTTGTCATATTTTAGTATGGATGAAAGTGTCGTCATTTCCAAATCTCGAGGGGCTTTCCCGTTGTTTGATCAGACTGAGTATAAAAATGGCAATATCCCGCTGTCGGGTTATCATGAGATCCCTAAGGATTCACATTATTATGATT
>WHSX01000078.1 GCA_009379865.1 Candidatus Nitrosocosmicus sp. | reverse complement strand
ATGCACAACAAAAGGAGGTGATAAACGCCTAAGTTAACAGGGCCTATGAATCCTAATGCTAATTTAAATAGACTTAACAATAATACAAATGCCACTACCAATAATGATTATGATACACCTCAATTAATGGAAACCTATATTAACGCATTTACATCTTCAATCAAATCCTATTCTAGACTAAACAACGCATTTATCGATGCCCTTTCTGTACCATTTACAGACGCTAGAAAGGAACTAAAAGAAATAAAAAAGGATGTTAGAGGTGGTAAGGACTTGTTGTTTGTTAACTATGACGAACAACAAGAGTTCTACAAGAAAGCTGAAAAAATAATACTATCTAAAATACGTAATAAATTTGGTACAAACTTTAGAGAAAAAAGCTTTGTAACTTCTCTTTCGGAATTTATAGAAAGCTATTGCAATCTTGTAAAAATTACAGGCGCTGGACTGATGTATCAACATATGTCCAATGCAAATGCCTTTTGGAATACTATATTTATTGAGCCTATAAGAGACGTAATGTATAGAACACCGTCTCACAAAATCCATTCTGAAAACAAATATTCACTGTTTCATTATGATTTGCCTCAGGAATTTAATGAGAGACAAAAACGAGATGGAGAAAATGCTGATAAAAAGGAAATATCAGGTACGAAACTAACATCTAATGGTACTACACCTGTTTCTACACCATTACTGATTATCTATGCCTTTATTAACAGAAACTACATACTCGACCTCCTTCCCGATTCCAGTATTGTTAGAAATTTTCAAAAACAGGGCTTTGATGTATATACAACAGATTGGGGAACTCCAAGTGCATATGATAAGAAGTTAACGGTGGGTCATTATGTGAACAATTATCTTACCAACGCAGTTAATCATATCATAGAACATTCCAATTCCGAAAAGGTGTCATTATTAGGTTATTGTTGGGGGTGGTGACTTGGCTCTTATGTTTGCAGCACTTTATCCTGAAAAAATAAAGAACATAGTAACATCTGCAACACCAGGGGATTTTAGCATTGACAATAATCTTTTAAGTGTGTGGACAAAAAGCATAAATGCAGATTCTATTGTAGATACTTTTGGCAATACTCATGATGTATTTATTAACAGCTCGTTTTTACTTAGAGTCTATCCCAAAATTCGATAGGATTATAGCTTGTTGATTTTCTTACTATGGTATGACCCGTATCCTTCAGGAGAGTAATAATAAAGAACTTCCTGTCATACTTGATTCCTGATGAATTATGGGATGAGATTAAAGTTGTTTTACCCATAGAGAACCCCTTCAAGACTATAGGTAGACCGATAGTACCATACAGAAAAGTGCTTGATGGAATTCTCTACATCCTTAGAACAGGATGTCAGTGGAAGATGCTGCCTTCCGAATATGGTTCAGGTTCAACATGTCATAGAAGATTTCAGGAATGGAATAAACTGGATGTCTTCAAAAAGATATGGATCAAGCTGTTAGAGACATACGACGAACTTATCGGTATCAACTGGACTTGGCAAATCGTTGGATTCTATATCCATATAGTCGCCTTTAGGGGGCGATGACTGGAAATAATCCTACTGATAGAACCAAACTGGACACAAAGAGACATATTTTGACAGATAAAAAAGGTATCCCGCTATCTGCTATTATATCCTCTGCCAGTACTCATGACATTAAACTGGTAACAGACGTAGTTGATAGCACAGTTATCAGGCGACCATCATCATATAAATCTAAACCACTCATAAGGGAAAGAAGGATAAAACTGCAGCATCTGTATCTTGACAAAGCTTACAATTCTGAACCTACAGAGCGGGAATTAATCAAACGAGACTATGTACTACACATACTACACAAAAGAAAAAGAGGTGAGGAGATCAAGGCTGAAACACAACAGATCTTAAATCGGAAAAAACATTCTGCAAGAAGATGGGTTGTAGAAAGAACCAATTCATGGCGCAACAGGGTTTCAAACTGTTCACAAGGTATGAAAAGAAGATGGAGAACTATCTGGGGTTGGTACAGTTCTCCTGTTACATAATCTTCTATAGAAAAATAATTTTGGGATAGGCTCTTAGTTGAAATAGTATTTTCAAGTCAAACGGATCTAAGTACAAAATGTCGAATTGACAACCATGCTGGAATAAGGATACAAAAATATTTTAGAATCTTATCATGATTGGCTATTTGGCTGCTAAGAATCTAGCTAATGTCTTAGCGATAGGCAACCCGCTGGCTATTTCTACTATAAAAAAGAGTTTTTTGAGAACGGTTCGATAGATGACTTATTTGGCTTTGAATTTGAATAATTATAAGCAATTACATGGTTAATTTTTTATGCGATAATTTTTGTTTTTATTCTTACAGATTCATAAATGATATATTCCTTATCAATATCATCTGTTAAAAGCAAGAGAATTAAAAGATGAGAGCATTGTATCGATATTATCTGTTCGTGCAATAACATAACCTGATCGCTGACTAATAGTCTATAAAATCATCCTCATTGTCCAATTTCATATTCTTTTAATTTGAAAGATTGTTAATAGTCTAATAAGATAGTAATTTTCCTTGTCGTTTGTCTATTAATGTTTTAACTCTCCTTAATCATTTCCTATCAAAAGGATTGCTATCTTTAGTGTGACATAATACGTGTTTGTTAGATCATTTACAAAAACTGGAATCTCTCTTTATCACTTCTTAATCTACCTCCAAATGTCTATCCAGGTAACATAAAGAGATATCCCTATTGCTTCCCTCCATAAGCATCCATGTCGATGAGAATTAGTTTTCTTCCTCCTCTTCCTCCTCTTCCTCCTCTTCCTCCTCGTCGTTATCTGATATAGATGGTGTTGATGATTTGAGTTCATTCACAACTACCTCACCAATCATTGTAGGGTGATATATACAATAGTAATCAAATTCACCAGGGTCATTGAACGTTAGACTATAGGATTGATTTGGTATTATAGCATCAGAATCAAACATACTCCCTTCATCTGGATCACCATCCTGTCCTGAGGTTACAGTATGAGATATGGAATCACCATTGTACCATGTTACAGTTTGTCCCGTTTCGATTTCAATTGGCTCTGGTGAATAAGAATCATCTCCATCGATTCCCAAAATAACAGCCGAAATTGATTGAGAAGTAGAAATTTCATTTTGGGTTGCAGTCGTAGACAAACTTGGTTGATTCTTTGGTACTGTACTGTCTGATATTGGTAATATTTTATATAGGGAGCCTGCGTAGCTTAAAACATATAGATATCCATCTGGACCCACCTGAATATCCGTTATCCCGCCAAAACCTTGTCCAAAGATAAGGGGTAGGTTCTCTTTAGGATCATCTATTTCATTATCCTCCAATAATTCTGTATTTCCGAGAAAAGTATCATTTATGAAAATATCATCTCTTGCTTCGTTAAGTGTAAACCTATAAAGCAATCCATTGTTTATATCTCCCACAAACATATCATTAGCATATTCAACGCCCAGTTTATCTGAATTTAAGAATTTAAGAGCTGTTATGCCAATAGGAGTTATCCAAACAAACTTTGGATCGGCATATTCGCTATTTCCAAAATATACTAGCTCAGCTTCTGTGGCTTCTCTTTCTAGGAGATCATCATCCATAAATCCTTGAACCTGAAACCAACCACTATTAAATCCTGGAAAAACTAAGTTTATTTCATCACCAGTATCAGGTCCATTTTCTGTATCCCAGAGATTACCTGTTAGTGGATCAAAATCCATACCAAAGCTGTTGCGAATACCCATAGCATAATAGACATTAAGAGGTAATCCTTCTCCAAATATAGGATTACCAGGGTCCACTATTCCACCATCTTGGGTTATTCTAAGGACTCCACCTAATCCATTGGGAGCAGGACCATCAATAACGTTTTGAGCTTGGGTCCTATGACCGCCAACCTCACCTGCCATTAAATATACATTATTATCTGGACCAATGCGGATTTTCCCACCATTGTGCTCTCCTCTAGCATTTGGAGGAATTGCAGTCAAGTCTAACAATAAAACTGGATTTATCAAACGACCATCAACAAGCTCATATCTATATAATCGGTTACCTAATGGATCGACAAAACTATCAACATCACTTTCATCCACTCCGTTTCCAGACTCTGTATAGTATAGAAAAACATACGTTTTTCCTTCTACTAAACTTGTGGATACAGCTATCCCAAGGAGACCGCGTTCTATACACGTTGCTACTGGTACATCTAGGACTGGCTGGGGCATTACTGCACCATCTATAATCCTCATTACCTTCCCTGTATTTTTTTCAGTAATCAATATGTCATTGGGACCTAAAAATGCCATACTTGTAGGAAAATCCAAAGTATCGGTAATTTTTTCAACTGTAAGGGCGTCATCATTTATAGTTGGTCCGTATGGTGAAAGAGGAGCTTTGGCATATGCACCATAAGAGAGTTTAATTGATAAACAAATATTAGAAAAAACTAAAATGAGCACAAAAAAGGTGGTTAGAAGAATAATGTTAGTATGCGGATTATTGCGAAACAACAACTTAATCGCATCTTAAAGAGTTATAAATTATCTATAAATCTACTGGAAGATTTAATCTTTGTTAATTTGCTTACCGTTCTGATTATCAAAAGTATTCTATCTGAACGATAAAAGATGTCATCTATCAAATATTGCTAAACAATGTCTCAATGTCCTTAAAATCTCTTCTCTAAATAATATGCAAACGGATATTATTATGAATATCATCCACAGACCTATAGTCGTAGATTCCGAAAACTCTATCATGTTCTATCTATTATATAACAGAATAATTATATATTTTCTCATCTCTATCGGGCCAACTGCATAGTATCTAATATTATTTTAAGTCTTTACAAAATAAGTTAATTACAACATTTAATAATTTATTCTAATTAATTTGATTTTCTTTTTATAATATTTTCTACATAAAGATTGCTTTGTTGCGTAATTCAATTTTATCTTCATTTCTTAACATTTTTAGTCGAAGCTGATTATAATGATTAACGGATTCCGTATTTTAATGTCATAAAAAGATTCATCAGACAACGATTTTCATAATTAGGCAACAAAGCAGTCATTTGTTTTAATATCCGCCCCTTACCTACTCCCAAGGCCTTCCTTGTGGTTTTAGCCCTTCTTTTCTAATACTGTTAATATCGGGATATACGGACTTGTCAGGATGATTAAGTATACCGTGTTTTTCATAGTCTGTTTTTGAATTAGTGACATAATCACAACGATAGCAAGAATATATTAAATTGTTCTTTTTCCAAATCGGTAACGAGAAAATATAGCTTTGCCCGCTTGTCTATTTCACTAGGTAAATTGTCTATATACCCTAAATTGGAAAGTGGATAAATAAACTCCGAAAGAACATGTTTTGTAACAAAAATTCTGTTCATTATCTCCTTGGATTTTGCTATTAATTCTTGTGTTGTTACTGCCTTTCTCTGTTCAAATATCAACTCCCCATTTTTCACTTTAGAATCAGGATCCGATGATTTTGAATCATATAACTTTAGAAACACATTATGAAACCACTCTAAAACATAGGGTTTTAATCCTCCAGCAGAATTATTTACTAAATACAGAGCTTCCTCAAAATCAGAATATAATGCTAATGGAATACGTAAGGAATTGGAACCAAAGGCAGGAGATATCTCAAAATATGGTCTTTTTTTAATATGTATGTTAGCAAATAAAACAATATGATGCATCAATCTATTTACAAAAGTCATGTCCTGAGAAGTATTATTTTTTGATATTATCTTCTTTAGAAGGTGACCAAAGGGAACCAATATGTTATTTTTACCAGGTTTTGTTGCGTCTAAAAGAGACAATAGATCATCTCGTATGTTTAGAACAATCTCTCTTGCAATATCTTTATCTTCATCACTAACAACCTTTTGTTGATATACAAGATCAGGGATGGAATTCTTCTCTATTATGAGGTCAACAGCATTTTGATACTTTTCAACATCCATTCTAGGATTTGTTATAATAAATCTTCGCTGGATTTCACCATATCTTTTATGGTTTGTATTATCAATTGCTTGAGCAAATATTACAACTGGCCAGCCTATTAGAACGTTAGTCTTGGTTTTTAGCCCAGTTCTACTAGCAGAAGAGGTGTCAACAAACTGATACTCGACTTCATATTTGTCGTGACTAAGCAAAGGCATTAAGGCTTCAAATATTTCTGTACTCGGAGTGTCAAGAAAAATCAAAGTGATATTTATTTAAATGGATACGATTACATCATTTTGAATGAGTATTAGAAGAGAGACTATCATAGAATAGTTATGCCAGTAGGATTCTCAGGATTATCTAACTTTGAATCAGAGAGGCTGACTGTTATACCATTACTATATGTGGCAGAAGTCAAATCAGATTAAAACGAAAGGCATCTATTTTAATTGTATTTTTTGAATAGAAAAATCTATAATGAAAACTAATAGCTATCTAGCAGTATAGAAATCTAGTGAATATGTCTAAAGCTATATAGATCCAGATGATTGGGATTGTATTAGTAGCGGTCTTTTCAATTGGTCTTGTATATCAACCATCGGAATCTCAACAAATTGAAAATAATATTACAGAGACTCGAGGTAATCTGTCCTCAGATTTCTATATTTCTAAAGGATGCTCGAAATAACATGATTACAAATGGATTGGTCTACACTCCCGATTACGTTATCGTAGATAGAGGTGGAAATCAATCAGTAGACTATTTAGATATTGCAGAAGGGTATTCCTATGTTTCCCTTTCTGAAACTGATTTTTCATACACCTTAAGCATGTTTAAACATGACTGGAATGTGCTTGTAAATTGGATGAATCCATCTTTATCCACGATTCAATCATGACTAAAAGAAGAAAGTGGATTCTCAAAGAGAAAAGATCGGTGGTTACGGTTACAGGTTCTCATGATAAAACCATCGTCTTTGGTGTACTAGCTCTAGACGGTAAACAGTTATTCAGACAGTATGAGAAATTTGACGGTCAATCAGTCTTTTATAACATACCTTGAAGAGGTCAAAAAGAAGTTTAAGAAATTTGTTATGTTTTTAGACAGAGCAGCAACTCAACACAGGTCAAAGTTAGTAAAGGATTACCTGCAAAGCAATAAGGATACTATGAAAATAGAATATTTTCCTACTGGATCACCGGAGTTAAACGCAGTTGAAGAATATTGGAGACGATAAATATAATATTCTATCAAAAAATTATTGCTCTGGATTTCCACATCTTAAAGAGATGATATCAAACTATTACAGAACAAAACGGTTTAACCTAGATATTAAAAAGTATCTATTAGATCTACGAACTAATGTATGTCAGTATAGCAGGGATGTGTATTAGGTCAGTGGATTTGATAGAAATGATTGCGTGAGCGAATAATCAGATTAGAGGAAAACACTAATATGATATTTGTTTTAAAAAAGTAAAATCAATTATTTAATTAATAGAAATCTTTATAGATTAGATTGACTAACGAACCATAGGTCTTTTAATAGAACGACATCATTACTAGAACCACCGAACCCGCTACCTATGTATAGTAATGATATAGGAAATAGTTAAGTGGTTATTATTGTCTTACCTTGTTAGAAATCTAAGATATTACCTGACTATCCTGCTCTGTAGATTGACCTTGGAAAATGGGAGAGTCAGAATACATATTTCCAGCACCTGATTGTCCACCTGCAATATTACCAGAATTGTCTTGAACCTGGACGTTTATGTTTTTTCCAGAGCCAAGTATTCCCTCAAATGATGGAGTTTCATTTTCCGCATTTACAGTAATTGAAACACTATCAGGTTCACTTGTCAATCCCTGCTCATTTGTAACTACAAGCTGAAAGAGAGTCTTGCTGTATGTCAATACTTGGTGCTGTAAAGGTGGGATTTACTGCAGTTGGGTCTTAATTCCAAACGAATAAAGCTGGTATCATAAAGTATTATTTTTATAATTTTAGCAATGCATCTAGAAGATTATCAAATCCTAGGAAATCTGTTTTGTAAAAATCCTTTAGGCCTACTACTACTACGGTATGAGAACAATAAATCAAAAACCAACGAAGGAGAAGATGGTCGCAGTCAATGAAAAACGGTTATTCCGAAATTCCCTACAACGAATACCTAGTTATCAGGAGACTCGCTGAAGAGGTTTAGAATCAATCATTCGCCGACTATATCAAAGATGCACTGGAGATAAGAACTCAAGCAGACGTAGACGACTATGTAACTGTATGAAAATCATTTGAGTCTGCTGAGAAATTGATGGAATGGGTCTAAGGAAAATACTGTGGGATGCAGTATTATCATTTTTAAACCAGCCATCTACTATAATTTATTTGAAGAAGAGGAGCATCAAAGAGGATGGAGTTAGAGAAGAAACACTATGAAAATATAGAATTAGGTATAGCATTTGATTATCCACCAGATTGGGTTGAGATAACTGATGAGAGCATAAAGAATTTTGGTGCAGATGTGTTGATGCACAGCGATTCGGTAATTTTTGGGTTTAAAAGAGTGAATGTAAAAATAAACTCCGAGGGTCCCATTGAAATGACTATTGAAAAAGTATTAAAGGATGCAATTTACTTAGGAGAGACAATACTCGAAGAATCAAAGTTAGATAAATATCCTATTAGAAGTGGCCGCTCTGGAACTGTAATCGTAAAGAGATCGTACGATGATAAAAATATAGTTATACATGAAAGAACGTTTATCATAAATGACAAAAAAGATCGTGGTTTTATAACCTTATTTGAACAGGATCAACAAAATACCAAAAGCATAGATTCTGTGAATCTTCAGAATCAACTGGAAGAAATATTTGAATCGTTTAGGTTTTTGTAGCAATTTGCTAGAAATAGTTATTTGATAGATTCAAATGAGTTTGAAAAAGATGCAGTATTCCCAAACTCCAATCCATCTGATGAACTAGATAAATCCCTAGGGCATTGAGCTACATAAACTTCTGCGTTATCTCTGGTAGGAGTTTGGAGAACGATCATTACTACACAACCCCTCAAATCCAGCAGTTCCTTGATCGGCACCTCACCCTCAGGAGTAATTACAATACTATAAATCGCAGGGTCCTCTCTAGTATAAAGCGTATCTCCGTGATCTATTTGTGTGGATAAAATAGTACGATTAGATGCAACAATTCGACTTCTACACTTTTACCCAAGTGGTTTGTAATTATCATCGTCCCTGATCGATAAACAGTATCTCCAAGAGTGTTTCTTATGTATGGAATCGAATGGAATTTATATATACCACTTGGAAGGGGATGATCAAGTGCATGTGTTGTAACGACACCCAAACCAAGCGTAGAAACTATAACAATCGTAATTGGAATGACTAAAAACAATTGGTAAAACAGCATATAAGTATATGAACCGTGTTGGAATTTACTGTCGGCAAAAGACTAATGGATTCGAATTTCCTATCGTGCCACTACTAGAACCAATCGGAGTATTAAGGGCATATTGACTAGTTTTAGGACCATATAACTATATTGATGCGTTATTTCTTATAATGGCTAGGGCCCCTTACAGAACGATATCATTACATGAACCACCGAACCCGCATAGTATACGGAACTTAATCCTGCCCAATCATAAGACACAACTAATTATTACATCGACTTTCCAAAATCCCCATTCAGAGAAAAACTTGGGAGTAATTTCAATTACAACGTACTTTTTTTAGCATTTTCCAGAAGCATTTGAGCGAGAGGATTATCCATAGTTCCTAAATACTTAACAATTATTTTCTCTATAATCGTTCGACTCCAATCTATATTTTCGGATCTTCCTACCCTTCTTCCTTTTACTCCATTATACGAGAGATTCTCATCATCAATAGAGAAGTAAATCTTGTCAAAATTTTTGGATAAATTATGAGCCTTTCTTGTAGTTTTTTGAGTTGAGATATATATTTTGCCATATTCTTTATCATATAAAAACCAGAGTGGTTGAATAGACGGATATCCATCTTCGTCGATTGTAGCCAATTGTAAGTTAAGTTTCCTTTCAAGAAAACTATCGACTTCTTCCTCAGTGACCTTATTTGGCATACCAGGCAAAGACTGAATTAATTTTCACTGCATACAAATATTCTATTTGATATACGTTTTCTTGAAAACAGGACGTCTTTTACATTCTATTCCATATATTATCATATTTCGTTCTAAGGTATCTACATCTGCCAACTTACACTAATTTCATCTACTTACTATCTTATCCCTTACCAATTTAAATACTTTCCTTTTGATAGTAGATATAACAAAGTGATTTATAGATGAAATCAATTCAAATAAATAAATATGGTGGAAGCGACGTTATAGGTATAAACGATAACGTCCCTATACCAAAAGTATCTACCGGTAAGGTTCTTGTTGAAGTTAAGGCATCGGGAGTTAACCCCGTTGACTGGAAAATACGTGAAGGATATTTTCAACAAATGGTTCCACTCCAATTCCCAGCTACACTCGGGACAGATTTTTCAGGGATAATCAAAGGGTTAGGGGAAAATGCATCGGCGGGTTTTAACATTGGTGATGAAGTTTACGGACAAGCATCCGTACTGTCTGGTAGCTCAGGATCTTTCGCTGAATTAGTTTTAACAAATATTGACAATATCGGACCTAAACCAAAGACTCTAAATCCTATAGAAACCTCCGGTTTACCTCTTGTTGGTGTCAGTGCATGGCAGGCGCTTGTAGAAAATATTGGATTATCCAAGAATCAAAAAATCCTAATTCATGGAGGAGCAGGAGGTATTGGTTCAATAGCAATACAGCTCGCAAAGCATTTGGGAGGGTTCGTTGCGACAACAGTAAAATACGAAGATAAGGAGTTTGTTCGACAGTTGGGAGCAGATGAGATTGTCGATTACACAGCCCAAAATTTCGAAGATATACTACAAGACTTTGATGCAGTACTTGATACAGTAGGTGGCGAGACCTATAAAAAATCCTTTAAAGTATTGAAAAATAACGGAACTATCGTCTCCATGTTAGAACAACCAGATTCGAATTTGATGAAACAATATGGTGTCAAAGCGATATTTCAATTTACTGAGACAACAAATGAACGATTGACTAAATTGGCACAATGGATAGACCAAAATAATATCAAAGTAAATGTTAAAAAGACATTTCCATTAGCTGAAACTGCCAAGGCACTAGAATACCAAAAAGATAATCATCCTCGGGGAAAAGTGGTCATCACCATATGATAAAAACAATTCAGAAACTACCCTGGATATCTGTTGATTATTTGATGAATATCATATATGTGAGCTTATAACAAGAACTGATACTGATATCTATCTTCGAAAACGTTATTATCATAAAGTGCTTGATCTGGTTCAAATGCGTAAAAATAACCGGACCCTTATACCCTACGGAACTTAATCCCACCGAACCTGCTACCAATTGCAGTAACGATATAGGAAGGTAAAAGATGTAGGGTAATTCTTAATTTTCATCTTTTAAAACAAATCTCTTTTGGTATTTGTTATTTCATTTCCTTTTTTGCACAGGAATCACAGTATTTTTCTATAATGGTAGCTCCTTCTACAGTGAATATTGCT
>WHSX01000077.1 GCA_009379865.1 Candidatus Nitrosocosmicus sp. | reverse complement strand
AACAGCAGCAAACGAGACTATGGGTACAACAGCAGCAAACGAGACGGCAGAAATAGAAATGCCTACTGTGAATGGAAATCAGAGCACTACAACAAACGAAACCATTACCCCAGCAACTACAGATATAAATCAACAAGATAACGTATTAAATGTCAATGAGGCCCAGCCTATTTCTAGCCCAACTTCTGAAAATCAAACTGCTCCACCCTCCTTCTTGGATCCCTTAATAAACCCATTTAAGGAACTTTTTGGAATTAAATAGTATTCTAATACACTTTTTTTGACTCGTTGATACAACATGAGCGAAACCGAAAATAAAATAACATTTGAGGAATTCAGCAAAGTTGAGCTGAAGGTGGGTAAAATTTTAAGGGCAGAAAACTTACCAGGATATAAGAAAATATTAAGATTAATCGTCGATTTGGGCGGTGAGGAAAGAGAGATCATGTCTGGATTGGCCAAGCATTACCAGCCAGAGGAAATAGTAAACAAAAATGTCATAGTTTGTACTAATCTTGAGCCTAGGAAGTTTGGAGATCAGGTTTCAGATGGCATGATACTAGCTGCTTCAAGCAAAAATGGGAGACCAATTCTATTAACAGTCGTTGAGGAAACTATTCCAGGTTCTCAAATTACTTAAGCCAATCTATACCGAGTATTTTACCCGAATTAGATTATTTTTTCATTAATTTGTTTATTTCAAGCGGGTAAATCCGGTTTCCCAGAAATTACGTGCATTTCTATTCTTAATCCCGATTTGTATCTTTACTCACTTAGTCGACATTGATCCATCAATCCCTGGAAGGTAAAAAGATTCGGTCAAGAAAGTCCAGTAAATCATCATGACATAAAACTAATGGAACAAAATTCTAAAAATTGTCTCCAACATGAATTCGAGTTTACTATAAGATTATAATCCGTAGAATAATAATTGAATAGGTGTGGATAACGATTTCATAAACAATGATGATTTTTCTGATAAATCGTTATCAACCGAAAGAATAATGCTCACAAAACATTTGTTTTTGCCCTCGGGCAATTACATGTGGGAAATACAAAGTAGAAAAAACAATTCAAGTTACTATGTTGACCATGCTCTAACATTTTGCTCCTGTAAGGGGTTTTATTATAACTATAACAGAAAAAAATGCTATCACCTATCTGATGTATTTAACTGCATTGAAAATTCAAATTACATAATTTCTCTTTATGAGGATGAATATTATTATCAAGTAGCTAAGAGAATAATTCTTCATACTATTTCTAGTTCTTAAGGAATAATGTCTTAATTTCAAATATATATTAGATAAGAATTCTATCGATCATGCATGATTGCGAGAATGTACTAATCGTAGGTTCGGGTGGTAGAGAACACGCTTTGGGTTGGAAGATTTCTCAAAATAAAAATGTAAAAAAAGTAATATATGCAGATGGCAATGGTGGTACTCATCAGAATATTCAGATATTACCTACTGAATTAGACAAATTAGCTAAATATGCGGAAGAAAATGAATTATTTACCGTTGTTGGTCCAGAAGTACCATTATCGTTGGGCATAGTCGACACGTTTAATTCTTACGATTTACCCATTTTTGGTCCCACAAAAAGCGCTGCCAGATTAGAAACTAGTAAAGAATTTTCAAAACATTTCATGAATAGTCAGTCTATTCCAACTAGCGAGTTCAAAGTATTTACTGACGCCGGAAAAGCTGCAGATTACATCGAGAGAATTAACTATACCGCAGTAATAAAAGCTGATGGACTGGCAGCAGGTAAAGGAGTTTTTGTGAGTAGCAACAAAACAGAAGCAATGGATGCAATTGATATATTGTTGAACAAGAAAATATTTGGTCCGGCTTCCGAAAAAATCATCGTGGAGAAAAAAATAATAGGAGAGGAGGTATCCCTTATGGCCATCTGTGATGGAGAATCTTTTGTAATTATGGATACCTGCAGAGATCATAAGAGAGTTTTTGACGATGATCTGGGACCTAATACGGGAGGAATGGGTAGCTACTCACCTGTCCCTGAAATAAGCGAAAACGATCTAAATTACATTTCAGATAAAGTGTTTAAACCTGTTATCAATGGAATGCAAGCAGAGGGCAATCCATTCCATGGTTTTCTTTATGCGGGGATCATGATTGAAAAACACACCGGCAAACCTTTTGTTTTGGAATTTAATGCGAGGATGGGAGATCCGGAGTGTCAACCTTTGATGATGAGAATGCAATCTGACTTGTTTGAATACATAATAGCAGCAGAAAATAAATCATTAGATTCAATGCAGCCTCTTGTGTGGAAGGATATGTTTTCTACATGTGTTATAATGACATCTAAGGGATATCCTGACAAGTACGAAACTGGATACGCTATAAGAGGTTTGAGCAAACCACCTGACAAGTACGAAACTGCTTATCCAATTAGAGGTTTGAGCAAACCACCTGACAATGAAATTATGATATTTCATTCTGGAACTAAACTAAACCAAGCCAACGAACTTGTCACTTCTGGAGGGCGAGTATTAGGTATAACATCATTGGGTAAGTCAATTAATGAGGCCATGAATAAATCATATGAAAAAGTGCGAGAAATATCTTGGGGAGATAATCAACAGCATTATAGAACTGATATTGGCAGAAAAGGATTAGAAGTCTGATAAATGACCTAACCCAAATATATCATCCGTTTGTCCGAAATTAGTAGATTCATCTTGACATCTTGAGCATTACAAGTTATTTGTTCTAATAGTAATTGGAAATCATATCCGAGACCCACTAAAGTTATGTTTTGATTAGCGTTAGAATTAAAGAATTTGTCATAATATCCTTTACCATACCCAATCCTGTTACCAGTTATGTCAAATACAACACCTGGCGTTATAACAATATCGAGAAAGTGATTCATATTTTCACTAGTTGTCTCAGGTTCCATTATGTCATATTTGCCAATTTGAAGTCTCTTAGCAGGGTCGTATTTGAAAAAAATAATTTGATCATTTACGATTGTAGGAAGACATACTGTCTTTGAATTCAAAATCGCTTGGGATATTATTTGGAAGGTTTGAACTTCATTTAAAATAGGATAATACAGACCAATAACTTTGCTTTCTGAAAAGAAACTTGACCCAAGGAATCTTTGTTGAGCAGTCTTACTTTTCATAAGACAATCATAAGACGGCAAGTTTTTTCGTATCAGGAGGTATTTTTTTCTTAGGATCTCTTTAGAAGGTACCATTTTTTTACTTTGCGTATACCTTTGAAGCCTCGACTGTATTACGCAGAAGCATGCAAATGGTCATTGGGCCAACTCCCCCAGGCACCGGAGTTATATAACCGGCCTTTTCTTTTACCATTTCAAAATCCACATCTCCGCAGAGTTTGCCATCAACTCTGTTTGTTCCGACGTCAATTATTGTTGCCCCGTATTTGACCATATCATGTGTTAATACAAAGGTATCCCTATTCCCCACAGCAGTAATAATTATGTCTGCATTTTCGGAGAAAAGATTGAGATTTTTGGTGTGAGAATGAGAAATAGTAACAGTGGAATTTTTCCTTAATAGCAATGATGCCAAAGGTTTTCCCACCAAATTACTCCGGTTAATAATCAATGCGTTGACCCCATCCAATTGAATATCATAAAACCGGAATAGTTCCATTATTCCGAGTGGGGTACAAGGTATCAGATTTGTTTTATTATTAAGTAACAAACCAGAATTGACAAAAGTTAGGCCATCAACATCTTTTTTAGGATCCACCATGTTAATAACCTGATATTGATCCAGATGTTCTGGCAATGGTAATTGTATCAATATTCCATGAACAGTAGAATCCAGGTTAAGCTTTTCAATTAATCTGATCAATTCAGACTGTGAAATATCATCATTAAATCTAAAATCAAGGGTTCGTATCCCTATCGAGTTGGCAGCTTTTTGTTTGTTGTTAACATAAACCAATGATGGCGGATCGGATCCAACAAGGATTGTAGCCAGACAGGGTATCAAACCTTTTGTTGCTAGCCCAGAAATTTCATTTTTTAGATTATTTTTTATGTGATTTGATACCGCTAATCCATCTATTATCTTAGCCGTCAATATATCCATATAATTATAAAATTGATATAATTTTAGTCTTATTATATATAAATAATTACAGGATTAAAAGATGAGATTCAAAATGATAAAGTAGACTCAGTTTTTGCTTACTTTAGTTTAACTTTGATTTTCGGAGAGTCCGTTACGTTTTTCAATTTGGCTACTGCTAGTTCTCCCGCTTTTCGACCTGACAAAAGCATAGATCCAAAAGTAGGGCCCATTCGCGGTAACCCATATGTTTCAGTCACAGACATACCAGCTGCGATTAATCCCGGGTAGACCTCCCCTGTTGAATGTACAACTCCGTCTTCGCCACCTTCTACCCACATTGGACTCATACCTTTCCAATCAACCAGACCTCTTTGCATTAATCGTTTCACTGCCACAGAATCATGACCTGTAGCGTCGATTACTATCTTACTCTCAAAGGCCACCGGGTCAACACAAGTAATATTTCTAGGCAGTGCTGATACTGGCATCCAGTTTATGACAACCCCACACACCTTTTTATTTTTCAAAACAAGATCATCAAACTTGGTTAATTGTAAGAATCTAACTCCAGAATCACATGCTGCTGATATTAATTTAGAGCAGGCATCAGGGCCCCAAGCAGCATACAAATTATCATTGATTTTCCTATATGGAACCCCTAATTCATCCCAAACCTTTTGGGCTGGCGCTCTCACTGTAACTGGGTTCATCATATATCCACCAACCCAATAGCCGCCCCCAAGATAATTATTTTGTTCAATTATAAGGGTTCTAGCTCCGCTTTTTGCTATTTCTCTCCCAGCTGATAGCCCTGCGGGTCCTGCACCCAAGATTATAACATCAGAATCGCTGTATTCTTGAATAGTTTCAAAAAACATAGAAGCTATGGTACGAGTAATCTCTTTTTCACTCACATCAGCAAATATTTTCTTGTCCATATGACAAGTTCTTTGCCGTAATATTAATACATTTTTCGACCACTGAATTTCCAATTAAATCCGATGCCCAAAAATTGCGATCCCACGAAATTCTCCAGGTTTTTGTGAACAGTATTAACCCAGCTTGATTGATAAAGCAATTATTTAATTTGACTTGGTAAGATTCATGGGATTATCGAGAGGCAAAAGGAGTTATTGCGGATCCTAGTTTTTTATTCTATTTTTCCTTTTGTTATATAATACATAACATGAAATTACTATGCCTATTGACAACAACGTAATAACAGAGATGATTGGAAAGTAAATTGAAAGTGTTTCTGACAAGCTATCCCAGGAATTTCCCAGATAGTAACCTGAAAAAACCAAGATTAAGCTCCATATTAGTGATCCAAAAAAAGTAAAAGTTACGAATTTTGCGAAAGGCATTCGGGCTATGCCAGCTGGGACACTAATTAATTCTCTAACACCTGGAGCCATCCTTCCAAGGAATACGGCATAAATACCATATTTTTCAAACCATTTTTCTGCAGATTCTATCTTTTTCTCACTTACAAAAATATACTTTCCAATTTTGATAATGGCGATTCTTCCTATTTTGAAAGAAATTAAATAAATGACTATGGCCCCGATTGTCGCACCAACCGCTCCCGATGTTGCCATAAAGAATGTCTCGATATAAGTAAAATTAGATTTGAACCCTACGAATCCTGCAAGAGGAAATATCAACTCACTTGGAATAGGTGGAAATATAGTTTCGGCAAATGCGGCTATGAATATCCCTAGATATCCGTAAGAGGAAACAAGAGATGTTATAATATTAATGATATCCACCTTGACTCAAAAGAGAGTAGAAGGGTTAATTTAATTAATTTTTGGTATATTTGAAAAATTGAAAATAAGATTAATAAGGTAATAATACTAACTGAATTCATTGAGCGATAAGAAATGTGCTCTTTGTGCGATCTCCCTTCCCAAGGAATCACATGTAAGTATTTGCAGCGATTGCCTAAAGTGTGCTGACTGTTGTGTGGGTCTAGAAAAGTTATAGAGTACGATCAGGTTAGTTCTACGATCTTTAGGGTATCAGTTAATGTAATTATTCCAATTACATTACCTTTCTCACTAACTAATACACATTTAGCAAATCTTACTAATGAAACTAGTGCTTTTGCAGGGGTTGATTCATCTACAAGCGGTGGTGGGGGCTCCATGACAGAGCCAATTTTTACTAGGTGTATGTCTTTATCATTATTTTCTATCATTATTTTGGCCAGATCATCTTCAGTTAATATACCAACCAATCTCGTCCCAGTGAAGACAGGCATTTGACTGATACTGTGGTCACGCATTTTTAGAATTGCTACACTCAATGATTCTTCACTTTGAATAGTTATGAGATCTTTATTGCATATATCACCAGCTTTTATAGATGCATTGCTCTCCATCGAGAGTAATATTTCAAATATTCTCTTGGCAGTATCATAACTAGGCTTACATCTGCCTGACTCGATTTGGTTTACCATAGACGTACTGATTCCGCATAATATCGCTAATTTCTTCTGGGTCACTCCTAATTTTAGTCTGGCTTGTTTGATATAATCAAGTCTAGGTAGCATACTTAACAGTCTATTGCTCTCATCGATTAATAATTCTATAAACTACTAAAAGGTTTAGGGTGTCTAACAGACTAATAATAATATTAATCAATGCGACGGCCGGGATTTGAACCCGGGTTACCAGATTGGCAATCTGATGTCCTAGACCAAACTGGACGACCGTCGCCTTCGTGACTTTTTATAAAAATCTAGGTTATATTAATTATATGGTAGTTCATTTTGGTATTCTGATCCAAACGCGATTTTAAGCATTAAGGCGCGCGCATAAAAACACAAATCACAAAGCTCAGTTTAGTAAATGACAAATAATTAGTTCAAAATTAAATATCTTACAATAATTGGCAAGAATTTGGAAAACATACTATATTTTTATAGTTCTATCTCGTGTGTAGGTTCTAATATTTTTTCTGTACCAGTAGGTTTTTTCATAACATTGTACTCTTCAAAAAGTGCATCAAGAGTATCTTTCTTTACAAAAAATTCCTTTTCGATGAATTCAGACTCATGATTGTCATTATACTCTCGAATTAAAACTTTAAAAACTCCCTTCTTTATTTCCCTCACCAAGAAATCGGCATTTTCTCCCTCATAATTAAAGTAGGTTACATATTCAGAAATAGGTACTTCCAATTTCCCCCAAATAAAGTCAAAAATTAACCAATATGAGTGTATCAACTTTCAAATGATAAGGTATATAACCGCCTCTTAATCTTAAACTAGATCTAATTCTTTCGAAATCTTTTAAATTTTAAATAGTAAATACGTCCTTTACAAATATGCATAAAAAATATGCTGAAAACCTCCCAATGGTACTAATTTCGGGATCATGTCTCAACTTCAGAAAAGAAAGAGAATACATCATAGAATTAGTGGGTGAACTGGAGTGGGGCTGTCATTATCAATCAAAGTTTGAATGCTCTTCCGTTGGAAAGACTATGGGTTGGGATTTCTTTAATTTATTTTTTGAAATGGAGTTTATAGCAACATTATCTCAGGTACACCCAAAGATGCTTAAAGAAGAGGGAAACATTTTAGAGCAGCAGTTTTTGTTGTGGCTTGAGAAACAATTTAAAAAAATGAAAAAGGAGTATCACCTTAAACTTGTTGAAACCCCATTTGAAGTATCAAAAGGGTTTAGAATAGATCCTGAAAGCTATAGAACGGAAGAGACTTTATGGGATTTGAGATAGGAGATCCTTTTTTTGCACTCTGTATAGTTATTATTGAATGAAACACAAATTGGCAACAGATTGAACTCGATAATAGTAACTCATGAATCTGATGTTGACGGGGTGTTTTCTGCATCAATAGCACTTATGAGATACCCTCAATCCAAACTAGTTTTTACTTCATACGGCAAAGATAATTTTTTGCGGATTTCAGATTTAATTTATAAGGAAGTCGTCTCAACTCAGGGAAGTGGGCTTGTCATTTTCACTGATTTAGGCCTTAACGATGACTCAATCTCCTCTATTTCGGACACATTTAGTTTTCTCATGTCAAATTCGTGGTCCGTTCTTTGGATCGATCATCATCCTTGGTCAGAGAGCGCGTTGCACTTATTCGATAATAATAAAGCCCTTCAACTGGTAATTGACAAAGGTGGAAACAAGTGTGCTTCGGAATTGATATATGAACATCTTCTCTATGGGAATAACAGAGCGAAGCAATTAGCAAGCATTGCGCACACCACAGATTATCTTTTAAAAGATCAAGACATCCCTCCCTTGCCTGAGTTGATAGTTTACTATAGGACTCTTTCAAATTTCTATTCAAAGCTTACTTTACTGGCCAAGAGAACTTCTGACGGGGTATTGTGGGATACTGAGATGCAGGCAGACTATAATACTTATGTCAACCTTAGGAACGAAGCAAAATCAAACTCCCTGAAAATGGTTAGAACTCAAAAGTTATCCGGTGGACTCAATATAGCAGTAGTCCCAGTTTCATCCTATATACAAACTAGTTTGTTTTCAGAAGAAATATTCCAAAAAACTGCAGTAGACGTGGCATTTTTCTTTAATAAAGAAGGAAAAGTTAGCATTCGAAGAAACAATCCCATAATCGAGTGCAACAATATAGCAAATGAACTCATTGAAGGAGGTGGCCACGAATATGCGGCAGGTGGCAAAATGAAATCTGATCCGGGTCAAATTGATGAAGTTTTAAAAGAGCTTGAAAATGCAACTGAAGCTTGGTTAAAAAAAAGAAAATAGAGCAAAAAAATTATTGAGTTAAAGATACCTCAATATAAACATCTTCTGGGATCTTGAGACGCATTAATTGTCTGATCGATCGGTCATCTCCCCCCATGTCAATTACACGTCGATGAACTCTTAACTCATACTTATCCCAAGTATTAGTTCCTTGTCCGCATGGAGACTTGCGTGTAACTACCCGCATCTTTTTTGTAGGGAGTGGGTGGGGTCCCTTTAGACGTATTCCGTTTTTTACTCCAATATCCTTGATTTCGGTACATACATTTTCCAATGTCAATAAGTTTGTGCTTGTGAGCTTGATTCTAGCTTCTTGAGGCATCTATCTTCACTTATTTCTTGTTTGGATCGTGTTTTTCAGTAATGTTTTTTACGATTCCTGCTGCGATAGTCGTTCCCATATCTCTTAACGCAAATCTCCCAATTTCCGGGAATTCCTTGAATGTCTCTATTGCCAATGGTCTTACAGGTCTGATTTTTACTATTGCGGCATCACCTGTTTTCAAAAACTTTGGTTTTTCTTCTACAATTCCACCAGTTTTAGGATCTATCTTGGCTACAAATTCTGAGATTGTAGCTGCAACCTGGGCTGTATGAGCATGTAATACTGGCGTGTAACCTGGTGCCATAGCTGTAGGATGATGAATTACAATAATTTGTGCTTCAAACTCTTTAGCAACACTGGGTGGGTTATCAATATTTCCTATTACGTCACCTCTATGTATGGCCTTTTTGTCCACACCTCGCAGATTAAATCCAATGTTATCTCCAGCTTCGGCATAATCCATCTGCGTATGATGAGTTTCGATCGACTTTATCTCACCGGGCACTCCTGAGGGCATCACAATAACCTTCTCGTTTGTTTTCATTTTACCTGTCTCGACTCGTCCAACAGGTACTGTACCTACTCCAGTTATGGTGTATACATCTTGAACCGGAATACGCAATGGTTTATTGAGAGGTTTTTCAGGAGGAGTAAAAGTATCTAATGCCTCTGCTAGTGTTAATCCCTTGTACCAGGCCATATTTTCAGATTTTTTTACAAGGTTGTCACCTTTCCAGGCAGAAACTGGAATGAAGTTTACTTTAGCTGTATTATAGCCTACCATTTTTAACATTTTCTCAACAATTTCTTTTACCTCATTAAATCGGGCTTCTCCATAATTAACGTCGTCCATTTTGTTTAAGGCAACTACCATTTGCCCCACACCTAGTGTTCTAGACAAGAAGGCATGTTCTCTTGCTTGACCACCTGGTTCAGTGGCTGCTTCTGTTTCTCCTGGCTTTACTGAAACTACTAGAATAGATGCATCAGCTTCAGAAGCTCCAGTAATCATATTTTTAATAAAATCTCTGTGCCCTGGTGCATCTATTAGCGTATAAAAGAATTTTGGAGTTTCAAATTTTTGAAATGCCAAATCAATGGTGATACCCCTTTCTCGCTCATCTTTTATGCTGTCCAAAACCCAAGCATATTTGAAGGTATCACCCTTCCCAGTTGCTTCTGACTCCTTTGCAAAAGAATCAATAGTTCTTTGATCTATAACACCTAAATCGACCATTAAATGACCTACAGTGGTTGATTTACCATTATCGACATGTCCTGTAACCACCAAATTCAAATGTGGTTTTTTACTTGCGCTCATAAAAGATAAAAATCATTCAGGGGTTTATTTGTATTTCGCTATCTTATTTTTAATAACGTTTTGAAATCACATTTATGTGATTATAGAGCAGATCGGAGAAGGTCAAATCAATAAAAACCGACGGGTGTTATCTTGGGATCTACGATTCTGAATTAATCAGACAACTAATAACCAATCCAACGGTTGAGTAGGGTACTTGATCTAATATCTTGATAACAAATTATTATGAAGGAAGGAAACCAATGCTGGTCAAAATTAACGGGATGAAAAGTTAGTGACTATTTATTGGGTCTGCTTTATTTTCTGTTATAAGCATCCTCTAATCGAACTATATCAGATTCATCAAATTCGCCCATTGAGATTTCCAAAATCGTAGACGGGAATTGCAAATTTTTAACCCTGTGCTTTGAACCCCTACTAATGAAAATTATGTCGTTTTCCTTTAGTATACTTTTATTATCATCGAGTTCCACAGAAATAGAGCCCTTTAAAACTTTCCACCATTCTTCTCTTTTATGATGGTACTGCAAACTGGTTTGAGAATGTGGATTCAAATGTAATAACTTGACAGTGCATTTTTCATTTTCAACAAATTTTTCAAATTTCCCCCAGGGTCGATTCTCCTCGTAAACCTCTATCATGTTTCTAGATAATAATTGTCAGCATGTTATTTAAAAATAAACAGAGCTTTTTTTCTACCATCGAAATTCATAATTAATTCCTATTAAAATTTGATTTACATTAGCAACTTTTAGATGTCAATAAATCAGAATCATCTAATAGCAAAAATATGACTAGCGGATTGATATTAATGAATCATCGAGTGTCCCAAAGCATTGGACAAATAGATTATTACTCCGCTTATAGATCCAAGTTGAGAATTCATCGAATGTAAATACTCTCTGATGCTGGATTGCAATCGGAACATAGCCTCCAAATGTTATAACTTGAATCACGACGAAATCTTCATTTACGATCGCAAGTTCTTGTTCTCCATAATCACTTACCTCATCAAGTAGTGTGGTGTATAGTATTACGGGCTTGCCTGTTTCAGCAACGGCCTGAGAAATGTCCCTCAACTTCTCTTTGAAATTGTCAATCAGGCAATCTTCAAAGGACATTTGTCTACTTTCTTGTAGTCTCCGCACCTTTTTCAAGCA
>WHSX01000076.1 GCA_009379865.1 Candidatus Nitrosocosmicus sp. | reverse complement strand
ATTCGATTATTATTGTATATATCATCCCACTATGGTTGGCGAAGTAATAGTGAATGGACCAAATACATCTTCACCTACATCATAGGATTCCATAGATGAAGAGTCGAATGAAGAAGATGAAGAAGATGAGGAAGATGAGGATAATTGAAAATATGGATCCCCTTAGATTTCTCAACCAACTCTTGCCAAAATAACTAACTATACTTTCACTCCCCTACTCATTTTTATAACATATAGAGCATATTCACCTATGAAACAATTGATCCATGATCAAAAACTACAACTACTGCGTGACTTTTTTTTGAACCTATGTTTTTATAGAAATGTTGACATGTCTAATTCACGATGGGGGATTTATTATGTTGAGTAACAAGAATGCACTAGCAAATATAGCTGTTAAGAATCTGGAAATTTCCAGAAAGTTTTATGAAAATATTTTGGGACTGGAAGAAATAGACTCTGTTGGAGATGAAGTAGTAGTTTATAGATGTGGTAACTCTGCCATCATAGTATATCAATCACAATACGCTGGAACTAATAAAGCTACTAGTGCAACTTGGATAGTGGGTGAGGATATGGATGCCTTGGTAAAGGAACTTAAATCTAAAGACGTACAGTTTGAACATTATGACATGCCTAATACGACATTAAAAGATGATATTCATTTTGATGGTGACATGAAAGTAGCATGGTTTAAAGATCCCGATGGTAATATTCTAAATATTATTAACAAATGACCCGATACAACTGTTCTTCAAGCAAGCAATAATAGTTGTTCATTTTTAGTATCTCAACCATAGAAAATTCTATATTTATAATTTATAACAATAAAGCAAAAGAAAACAGTATGATCCATCATGAAATTGATCATATTCTCGTGATGCTTTTATTTCTTTAACGTTAACGTACTGCTATTATGATCAATGAGTATATACAAATTAGTTTTTTTCTGGTTTTTATAGTGTGTTAAATAAAATAATCATCATGTCATTCATTCAGGTAGTGAATGAATCACATGGTAACGTATTCTTTATTTTGTCTATGGTTTATCGATACATTATAAGGTGGTTATTCGTAGCCCAGCACTCAACGTAGAACTAATTACCTGTATCGCTACTTGAGTTTGGGGCAATGTCGTCGCTGCTGTCGCTGCTGTCGCTGCTGTCGCTGCTGTCAGTATTATCACTGGATGCTGTGCTAGTACCTGCCTCTGGATCATAAATTGGTCTAAAACAATCCCTTATTTCGCTTTCAGATGCAAATCCCTTTTCGCCTTCTGATTGAGCCAGACAATTAACAAATTCTTCATAATTATTTTTTCCTGTTTCGTCATCTCCGCCGTTAGATTGAGCAAATACGGAACTACTTGTTATGCCGGATGCAGCAAATAATGATGCTATTGCAATGACCATGGTAACAGTTATTTTCTTAGTTATGTTCATTAAATTTATCTGATTAACATCATATAAAAACGGGGACTCATCTTTCTACTAATATGGATTTGCCCCATATTTTTCTATACCCCTATAGAGTTTGGTATTATATAGTATGAATAGTTAGACACAAAATGAATTTCATTTTTTAGGTTTTTGGATTTGTAAGATGCGTCTAGTTTTCTCTCCCTCTCGTCAATTGATAAATCAGTTTAGTTATAGATTAATCGTTAATTTCCATCTGATAACCATGACCGCACAATAAAAGAGCGATTAATTTTGTTCTTAAAATCACAATTTAGGTTGCGAAGAATTCTTGATATCTTATTTTATATTTTCAAATAAAAAAAAGGAAATTTGGTTGTATAAGGATGATGTTATTTGATTTGCTATTTATTGCGTAGTTGTGCTATTGTCTGATGTATCATTGCCCATCATGGTATTAGCGTCCATTCCCATCCCTGTATCTGACAGTTCTGTTGTATTTTCAACCGGCGTAGAAGAAGAAGTATTCATTGTCATGTTTTCTTGGGCGAATACTGATGTGCTTGCTCCTAATAATAAAATTGATGCAGCCAATGCGCCTATGACTGCAACTGTAAGAATATTGTTCATTATCATATCCTTGGCAAAAAGGTTTATAACATTCCACTATTTTTAGAACATGATATAAATCAGTATCGATAAACCAGAATGTCGTAAGATCATTTGAATTATTTGTATACCTATATGTATTTATTTGATACAATAATCGTAATTTTCTTTAAATATAACCTATATAGTATTTAAATTGAAATGAAGAACATTATCTTCCTGAAATCAGCCATCATATCTGTGCTTTTTGTAACATTGGGCATAACTTTTGGAGGGTGGACATCAAACAATGAAGTTTCTGCTCAAACTAATAATAATCAAGAAAATAGCCAGGTACTTGCTGAATTGATCGCAAATTTAACCCAAGCACAAAATACTGTATCAAGTAATAATTCAACAGTCGCAACCCCTCAACTAACTGCGATAATAGGGGAACTTTCTGATATTCTAGGTAAAATTACAACAGATAACGATGGTCAATATTTAGATGAACATACTCACTTCTTTACTCACAACGGTCATTCTCATACCGTGACCCATACTCATCCTCATCATACGGATCACCACAGTCATCATCAGAGCTGGACCGAAAAACATCATATCTTTGATCCTAGTAATTGTAAACCAGGTAGAATGTGTTAAATATTCTCCCATCCTATCCACTCTTAATTTTTTTCCTGTTGTGAAATATTTATCATTTAATGGTTTTCGTTAGATGCCGTTGCAGTAGTTTGATATTTTATTTAATAACCTTAACCTCATTGCGTTGCTGAGTCCATCATCAGGAGATATTAGTTTGTTTGACAGGTGAGTATGACCTATAAATTACTGAATTATCGTTAAAGGCTTGAAAAAACATTTGTTGACAAGCTCTAATGATGCCTTTTTAGGTATCTAGTGTGCGATATACAATGAATTCAATCCTATAGTTCTTGTCAGTAAGTCTTGATAACAAATAAAGTCAAACTGTGACTAATTTGAACCGAACTTGGTCAATAAATTCGACCATGCTCTATAATACTATAACAAAATGACTACTATAATAGGAATTAAAACAACCGAAGGAGTAGTACTTGCATCCGATAAACGAGCCAGTAAGGGTTTCTTTATAGGATCCAAGATAGTACAAAAGATTTCCAAAATAGATGATACTCTTGCAATTGCTATTGCAGGACAGCTATCCGATGCTGAACATTTAATCAAAGTTACTGCAGCTGAGAGAAAATTGATAGAATTACGGAGGGGATTTCCATTGAGTGTAAAAGAATCTTCAAGACTAATCGCAAATCTTGCCTACTCGGGGCTAAAGAATTATCAACCATATTATGTCGAGTTACTAGTAGCAGGTGTAGATACCAGCGGATCACATGTAAATGTTGCAGATATGAGTGGTGCGATTACAAATGAAGATTATGCTGCATCAGGTTCAGGAGCCCCCATAGCTTATGGAGTGCTTGAAAGCCTTTACCATTTTGATAGTACAAACGACGAAGCAAAGGAAATTGCTAAAAAGGCTGTTGCAGCGGCTATGGAACGGGACCCAGGCTCTGGCAATGGAATAGATGTTTTAGTCATACCAAAATTGGTAGCAGCCGAACGGGTTGTATTATAGGGGTAGGAAGATAACAGAAAATGTCTGAAAATAATAATTCTGTTGGTTCTCCCTATAGTTTTGGGAATAACAGTAGATATCCATACTACTATGGACAAGGTGGTCGCCTGGTATTAGTAGATAATGCTCTAGAGGCTGTAAATAGGGGTTCAACAACTATTGGGTTAAAAACTCCAGAATTCGCCCTCATTTCAAGTCATATCAAACCCACTTTGCCTTTAGTAGATCCTAATGAAAAAATATTTGTAATTGATAAGCACATAGGAGCGACTGGAGCAGGCTATATTGCAGACATAGAACATTTAATAGAAGAAATAAGGTTGCAAGGACAGAAACATCGCATTTCATATGATAGCTCTATCGACATAAGATCTATCGCAAAACATCTAAGTACTTATTTACACAATTACACAATTTATGCTGTAAGACCGCAAGCGGCTTCAATAATCATTGCTGGAGTAGATGAAAATGGTATACATTTGTACCGAGTTGACCCCAGTGGAACTTATTTGAAAGGAGGTGGGTTTACAATAGGTCATTCTTCCGAAGTGGCACTAGACGTGATTCAAAAAGGCTATGACACAAATATGAATATTGAACAGGCATTGAAATTGTCAAATGAAGCTATAGAAAAAGCAATCGGAGAAAAACCGGTGGTTGAGTCGGGGATAGTTACGTCAAAAGGATTTACAAAATTAAGACAGGAACTTTGACACAATGTGATGATGATACTCTGATATCAAACAATTCATTGTATGTAGCAATGATTCTTAACCACAATTTTTTTGCTATTTTATTCCAAATCCTGTAGGTCCATAATGCGCGATTAAATAGATTAATTATTTGAAATCTTGTGTCTCAAAATATTCTTAATTCCCAGTTTAGGTGAAAATCCTAACAGAATGAGTTTGATATTTCATCAATTATTTCTATTATGCGAAAATTTTATGTCATTAGTGTAAACAGGGGTGTATTCCTTTTCTGGTATAACTTCTTCAAGTAAGTTCTCTTGCAGAATTTTTATTATTTCTTCGATTATCCTATTTGAGTAATACATAGCTTCAACCTTCTCACTATCAGAAACGGCATCGGACTCTACAATAATATATTCTGATAAAATACTAACATTAATCTGAAATATTTTATTGTTGCTGTGTTTATCTACTGCTATCCATTGAAGTCTAAAACCCGTTTCTTTTTTTATCAGGCCGAACCATCTTAAATTGCCAAACCATTTCCCGGTTAAATGATCCACTATGGGTTCGATGTTACCCTTTACAGACATATAGATCTGGATTAACTGTTTATATTTTCTATATTTTTTTGATTTATCTTTTTCTGGCTCTTCATTTAAAAGATTATCTTCTAATATTGAATTGAAGTTATACGCAGTTCTTTCAACCAACTTGTACCCTGATGATGTTTTCTCAATTAGGTTCAAGTCCAAAAGTCTCTTTAAAGACCTTGATAGACTTTGTTGGTGAATATCAAGTTTTCTCTCGAGAGCTTTAAATGAATATGTTGACCACATTTCTTTTCGTAGCAATGATAGAATTTTCTTATCGTTATTACGAAAATCATTGATAGCTATCGTAAGCTTCTCATTATCTATATGAAGGTCCGTTTTCTGTTTTGAATTTAATGAAAAGTAATTATAACATATTTTTAAATTAGTTGTCTGATTTTGAATTTTATGACCAGAGTGAAGAAGTTCCGCATAGTTTTGAATATTACCACAGTCATTAGATTCACTTTGTGGTAACATTAACTTTGTTATTTGCAATTTTAATTCAACCCGTTGCCTTGATGCGGAAATAATTTCACAAGAGTTGATGTAGAAATTTTCCCAGACATAAATTTTATTTCACTAATGGATAATTCTTTCCTCAATTCCATATGCTATATATTGATTAATCCGCTTAAATACTTATTTCAAAGACTATTTTATCTATTAGTCATGATCTAAAGTTTTTTGGCTCATTTTCATAGTACTGAAAATATGGCATAAAAATGATTAAGGTATCGATCCCTTTAGTATTTACTAACGAGATTTACAGAACCCATCTAGACGAATAGATGAAGGGAATTAATCAGGTATTTCAATTTAATCACTTGACCTAAAATTATTCATGAGCTTCATCAAGCCCTAATGTTTTTCAATGTATTTACATGCGGTAAACCTTGTTACTGAGGATAAACTTTTCGTAACTGTATATCTCCATTTGTTGATCTATCTGGTAGAAAATTTTTGTGCTTACAATGATTATTACTAAAAAGATCTAAATTTCGTAATGAGAAATACTAATAAGTAGTAACTAGGTGAACAAACAAATAGGTAAGGAATTTATATTAGTATGTACTAATATAAAAAATGGATCTTGATCAGAATTTTACCGCAACAAGACTTAAAAGAAGAATTAGCTTTTCGTTTAGTTTGACTATTTTTTTAGTGGCCGGGTTAGTTATTTTGACTAGTGCTGCTTCTGTTGCTTATGGACAGGTAGGGGATACTAAAGCCGGTGTATTCAATCATACTCAGACCGATTCTTCAGGGAACACAACCTGGATAAATTCTGGTAACTGGTCAATGACTGGAATAAATTCATCATTTCCCAGCTTGACCGCCATCATAGAAATGGCCAAACCAAATGGAAGCGCAGGACACGAACATGAGATAAATGATTTCAAATTAGTAGGATCACCAGTTATTGAAAACCAAACGATCCACCTTAATGGTACCTCAACTATAACCATGAGAGACGGTCCGGTTACAAATGAACCCACAGTAATTGCTTTATCACAGGAAAAAATTGACATTTACTTTGATCCTGAGAATATAAATAATCATTTTGAGAATCAGTCAATCTCAGGAATAGCGAATTGAGTACATCAAATTCTCGATGAGTAATAAATATATCTTCTTTTATTTGATATTTCAATAATCTTAATAACTTCTATAACTGGTAATTTTACTAACGACTAAAATTCATTCCTTGAATCCTTTTATTTCACAAGATCTTTTTTTACTTTTGAAATTGTGCATATAACTCTAACAAGTTAGTGTTAAATAGTATCCCTCATATTGACTATTATTAATGCAGTTTATGATGTGTTACCCGTTCTTAATGTGCATACCACTGAAGTCAGGATTCTGCTCTCTTTCTTATAGAATGAACCAATTATTTTATGGGGATAGTTACCCTTGTACGGAATAAATATTGATAAGGTCACATCCTGCTGCTCTTCAAATTAAGAATGTCATACTTGTATATTACTTGCAGCTTTTTGTCTTTAGATTAATCATAAAAATAGGAAATAAAATACTACTTTGCATGGAGACATAGTAAATATCAATAAAAGAACTCCCTTAAATTTTTATTATATTCTAAATATACCTTTAAACAACAAACCATTTGAGTCCAACCTTGGCAGTTACTATATGATTCATCTAATGATGGCTGGTCTTCATTTATCCAGCCTGCCTCTGAAATCGTTACTAGCGTCATGTCATCTCCAAGTCGTTCAAAGTCCATCTCTACTATCAAGCGATTAGACTCTACTGCGCTGGCCCATTCAAAAACGATTTTCTGGTTCTTAATTGTCTGTTTTACATACACAGAAAAAGCACCAGGGTAATCGTGAAAATCCCACATGACCTCCATTCCTTCATCGAGTGGTCCGCTTGCTCCACCTGTAGTAAAATATTTGCTTAATTTCTTTGGATCGTAGACTGCGTCAAATACTTCCTCGACAGGCTTTTTTATCTTGGCTTGCACCCTAAATTTCAAATTCATAAATATACACCGTTATAAGGTTTATTAGTAGTATATGTTATATAAATGTAACATGTATTCAGAGATTGAGTATGACCACATTCTTAAGGCACTGGGTCATGCTGGCAGACGTGAAATCCTTGATTTGATTAAGGATAAACCACATACAACCTCTGAATTGTGTCTAATCTTAAAAAGAATGGATAGATGTACGGTAATGCAACATTTGAACGTCTTAGAAAAGGCTGATTTGATTATCGTTAAACATAGTGGAAAATACCGATGGAATTACATTAATCTTCTTCCCATTCGAGAATTACATGATCGCTGGATAATCAAATTTTCTGTGGATGCCATAGACTTGCTTGCAAAGTTGAAACAAGATATGGAATGAGATCGTTGAATACTAGAATCTGAATTTTGATTCAAAAAATGTATTGAATTATCCATGAGTGTTATTTGGATAATGCAATCGATTTTGGGTAGCATTTAAGTTTATTGATATCTCAGAGCCGATCGAAATCGATTTATTGAAGAGGAACGGTATGATTATCTATCTGTTACTAATGTGATTGAAGATTAAATATGATTAGCAAAATTTCATTTTGAGTACTGAAAACGGCCATCATTTGAAAAATTAATAAGGCACTTCAAAACGGATTAAGTCTGATTCTTGATGGCTGATTTTGCATGGAGTTCCTATTCACAGAGACATTCGTGCTACTTCCGATGAGAACATATGATCCAAGCAGAATGTAAGGTACAATTCTAAGTTTTCTAAATGCTCATAACATCATTCCATAACCTTTATTTATTTTATTCATAGAGTATTCATATGAGGTATCAAAAATACTTTTTATTCCTATCATTTCTTGTTGTCATGTCATTAATATTGCCATTCAATGTACCGATAAAAGAATCATTAGCTCAAAATTTTACCTCGGATATTGATGCTTCCTTTCTTAGTGAAGAGGATAATAAGTTATATCTTCTAAAAGGCGACCAATACGTTCGCCTTACATTTTACGTGGGCCAGGATGCAACGATGGATAGTGGTTATCCGCAACCAATCAGTAATTGGGTTGATCCCAAAGATTCTTAGGCTCATACATAGGATTACACCTATCTGCCTACAGAACTTTTATTTTTTCATCTTCTCATAATACCTAAGATATTTTTTAGCATCCATGAATCTAATTATTTTACAAAAGACTCGTTAATTGAAACTGTGTCTATTTTTTTTTACTTGTGAGCGTTCCTTTTATTGTTTTGATAGAATGATTTTCTGACCAGTTACGTACTAATGTCTAGTAAAGTGTTTTTCATGAAAAAAATCAAATTACCAAACAGATCATTTAGTTATTTACCAATATTGAACATTGTCTGACTTTTCTAATACAGTATAAGTACCATGTTCTTTGTTAGTTGTTAGTTAGGTGCGTCCCACGCACACACCTTAAAAAGTTAGGATATAAAATGCTCATTTTCATGATGCGATATGCAAAATACTACTGTGTACAGCAAGATTGACATCTATTATACACGCCAACTTGATATACCTAACAAACATCAAAATTTAATACATCTCATTTTAACCCTTGATAGACACTAACATGGCTAAGTATATATCAAACAAGGCGACTGTGAATGATCTAGTGGTCTATTCTAAATCACATAAAAATAGAAATTTTCCACTGATTATTATGTATTTGAAAGAATCTGCAAGTCAAAAGCTTTTATCAAATTAGGATGAATCTGTGTATGAACGATCATCATTATATCCATTGGTGGAACTTTGGATTCTATCGAATTTACAAGTTGCATAATACCACTTTCTAGATTAGTACTATACATGGAAGTCCCATTTTGGGATATGATGGGTTTAAGTTCTTTATTAAAGATATCCAATAGTTTTTCAGCCATGCCTTTTGCACTTTGATAATTTGCCATATTTACTATGGGTTTATTTGTATTCATTTTGGTATCTGAATCCTTCGCTGATGGTGACATATCCATCATCTTGTTCATATCCATGTTGCTATTGTTATTAGAATCATAACTATTACTATTTTCAACCATGGACCCTCTGTTTGTATTTCCTATATTTCCTATATTTCCCATATCGGTCATATCAAAGTCAACACTATAAGCATCACCATAATTCCTTAGTACCTCGTCTACCCCATCAGCAAATCTCATAGGATGGATTGAGCCACTGTTGTTATCCTTTTTTGGACTAAATATACTTGATATGAACGTAGTAACTTGATTTAGAAAGTTAGAATCTTCTGATTGTTTTTTAGTTTCCGTTAGGGTTATGACTTTGTCTACATCCGTATTGATACTCGCAACTAATTGATTTGATTGTTCTAGTTTTTGTTTTTCACCTTGAACTGATGAAGGGGGATTTGAAAATGAAGACGTCAAGTTGCGCAAATTTTCTACTGCTAATTTAAGATCATCTCCAATTTTTTTATCCTGTTTAACTATTTCTACCAACAAGTCCCAGTAAAAAATACTAACAGCTTCATCTGCATGTTTTTGAGCCAAAGTTATATTATTATTTAGAAGATTTGACTGGACAAGATTTGACTCTGTCTGAAATTGATCTAAAGATGCGATAAATGAAGCATAATTATTTGGAGGAAAATTATGACCATACGCATTTTGGAAAAAAGTAGAATCAGGACTAATACTTGTATTACTATGGATTATTATGCTAAATAAAATACCTAACACTAATAGAACAGATAGGGTATTTTTCTGATTCACAATAGTAAAATTATGTTTAAATGTTATAATAATACTTCGCTTGATTACGATTAACAATCTATAGTTTACTGGCAAATCATTTGTTGATATCATAAATGCTTTACTTTATCCATATTAAACCAAGATACAATAAAGATCAATTGTTTTTTATTCTAACAATAACTTTATGGCGATAATGTGACAATCATTATTAGGGAAAATACTGTTATTCCTCTTATAATTCAGGTATCAAGCAGAGAATAATACAAGAAACTCTATTCGTCTGTCTCTCCACGGGACATTGTTAAATGTTTGACTAAAAAAGGATCACCAAATATTGTATACGATAGATATAGTAAAGAGGCGCGCGAGAGACTAGCATAGGTAACACAATAGAAACTCCCAATAGGATCTAGTCCTCGATTTTATCAAAAACTGTACGAAATGCTGTTATTCCTCATTTTCTTATCCAACTTCACATGATGCGTCTCACTGAATTTCTATTCTGTTATTGGATGTGCTATTGCCAGACCACCTTGAATATTTCATTGATCCAAATATACAAAAAAATTAGTTGACTTCTAGGTTCCACATTGTATAATTGTAAATATTTAATTCATTATCTATATCCCAATCTGCTATGCCGATAACTTTATTGAGAAATGTAAGCGAACCGTTATCATTTAACGGTGTATCGTATAGTTGTGCAGTAGGATAAAACATTATATTGCCATTTGAATCTGTAAACCCGCGACCGTATCCCTTCATTTTGACAGAATCGTACTTTGAATTGATAGCATTGTTCTCAATGTGAACTAATTTGCCATTTCCTTCTCCTTGAATTACACCATCGGATCTATGATTGTTCATATAAATCCAGTATTCTGTAACCCTGGGTCCCCCGCCAGCAAATTGTCCAATACCTTCGTAAGAAACGTGAACCTTCGTCCCATTTATCCCGCTCTCAATTATTGTTTGATTTGTGATATTGCCATGACTAAAATAGATCTGTTTTGCATTCACTGTAGTTGTATTTGAATTATTTGAATCTTGCCATAATAACTTACCCTTGTTATTAGGTTCTGAATCTAGCCCATTTGTGTCCGAATTTGAAAAAGCACTGACAAAAATTCCTAAAGTCATAATCCATGCAATTGCAATAAATAACTTGGTTGATACATGGTTTTTTTGCATCTGAGATATTAAGGATGCTTATATTAAAGCGATGTGTCCATTTTCATATAAAGATACTATCAACAATATCAAAATACTTAATTTTCACGATATGTTAGGAGACAAGGAACATGGATATTCTCTTGTTAAAAGCCTTTACTAATTCTTCAACTATTTGTACCTGGTCTTTGGTTAACCTGTCCGATTGCATCGAATTGGAATCCATATTTATCTTGTTGTCCATCATTTTTGCCACTTCTTTAATTGTTTTATTCATAGAGTGTTTATGCGCCTCAGATATTTATAAATATTGGTATCTATTGGCAATTACTAACAATAATATTGTATTGGGTCTGCGAACAGCAAAAAATATTTTGGCCATTTTCCAAGCTATCCACAAATAAAACACCAATTAAGGATTTTTGAATACTCTTGTAGTATTGAAAAGACCGAATTTTGAATATTTTATCTATTCAGAAGTTTGTCGCCATATACTAGAACACGATTTTCAGAAGACATAGCCGACTGAAGCCTTTGTATTGATAGTTTTGACTAGCCATTGGTTAGAATAACGGTTATTTCTACATTGTTTTGGTGTGTTGAATAACTACTTTTCAAACAAGCTATATAGCTTCTTTTATT
>WHSX01000075.1 GCA_009379865.1 Candidatus Nitrosocosmicus sp. | reverse complement strand
ATGGATGCAAGATCTACCCACTTTATTGCAGCTGCATCGTCTCCAGCCATAGGCTCTTTTTTATCGCTCTTATCAGATATTTTTCCAATAAATACTGTAGACATAATGTGACCTCTTGGGTCTCTAGAAGGTTCAGAATATACCCCCAGTATGTTTTCGAGTTCTATGTCTAATGACGTCTCTTCTTTTACTTCACGTATTGCTGCATCTTCGACCCTTTCGCCTTCATTTACAAAACCACCTGGCAAAACCATCTTTTGCTTAAATGGATCTTTTTTTCTTTTGACTAACAGGACCTTGGAACCTTTCTGAATTATGGTATCCACAGTAGGGGTTGGATTCTTATGTTGTTGTTTTCCTACGCTCACACGGATTACATTACATCATACAAATTAAAATGCACGGTTAACAAGAAAAGCTGGATGTTTTCATGGTAAAATCTTGAACGCCAAACCTTGCCAGTCTAGCCCTTTGAATAGGTTAAACCTTTAACCTTAATTCAATATTAATTCTTAAGGCAGATAAAGTGATAAACGTGTAAAAAATTAAGGCTATAAATGGGAATTGACAGATAAATTCATTTATTACTTATATTAAAATTGGAAATAAACCAAAGTAATACTTTGTTAAATGTGATGATTGTATCCTCTCATATTAGAAATTGTAAATCATATGACAAGTTATATTTTATTTCAGAGTTATCCTTAAAGGTTTTCATTATGCCAAATTTTTTTCTACTTATTTTGTCGATCCTCATAGATGACTTGAAGCATTTATTATGTTGACATTTTAATCAGTAGGTCATTGACAAACCGATCCGGAAAACAAACCTTTAGACTCGATAATACATGAACACATATTGAAACTCAATTCTTAATCTTCTGAATATTGCTTCCTATCCTAACGTTCCAAAGTCAAGACGATCTAATGATGAGTTTCTATTTATGAGGCTGTTATCCAATACTTCTGAGTCAATTTAATTTTAGGTGTTGCGATAGGGTTTTCCATCGGTACGGGAGACTCTTGATTTTGTTCTTTCGTTAACTTGCTAATAATATCCAATAATTCACATTTAATGCACATGATAACATGATCGTGATTCTAGTATAAAGGTCTTCCTCTCGAGGTATTAGTCGTACACGTATATGTAAATGATTATGAACAAAAAAATGAACTCAAGGTTAAAGAAAATCTTTTGATTCTTTGTTATTATTTTGATTATTAATAGAATTATACGTCGGAAACGATTGAATATCAACCAAGTTTACTCCTAATGAGTCTTTCTTTTTTTTATTCATTTGTGTATATTTATCCTCACCATATATTATCAAGCACAAGAATACATATTTTGCATCTGTAGTACGAATGCACGATAAGCTCTTTGTTATGGATATTGATAATTATCCATCATTTGGTTAATTCCACATTCATTTGTACTCTAACTGTAATCCACTCAGCATCCCACATCACACCATAATCTTGATTCTATCAAAAAGTGCAATAATTAAATTTTTGGGAATATCAATACAAATGATTCAAAAAAATCTTTTTAATAGTTATAAGCAATTATATAAATAGATTAGATATCTACATTCATGACTAAGGTTAAAAATCCTGAGGATAACGACTCATCAATTCCTAAGATTGAAGATAAGATATTAGAAAAATTATTTACGCTATCAAATCAACAAACTCCATTGACAAGTGATATTGAATTGCGGGAAATATTGACAGACACAATGGATTTTTCAAATTTTGATATCGCCCTTGAAAATCTAATTGTAGGAGGTTTTGTTTCCAGAATAGGAAATAAAGAATATCAAATTACAATGAACGGGATCGATGAGCATTCAAGACGAACAAATGCGGAAGCACTCTTCTAGCTCAATGTTGATGAATTAGGCAGCAGTTTGCGGAGTGATAAAATACAATATTCCGATATTATTTCACCATTGTGTTATATAAATTAGGATTATATGAGAGAATTTCCACATGCATTGTAATTGAGCGTAGAATTCATAATGAAAATTCTGTAAGATCTGAAAATTTTTTGGCTATTCAAAATAATGTAGTACTAAAGAATCGTTTGCTAAATGCTATATTATTATTTTGAGTCTGCTGGCTAAGGTGCGAGCCAATAAAGTTCTTGAGATAATGCAACACCTTTCGATTTAAATCACTAAGACCTCCAAATTATAGATTAAATAATCATTTAAAATATTTGTAGCCACCTTAACAAAATTAAGCCCCAAATTGCTTTTCAAGGGTTTGAAGCCAAATTCTTTCTATATTTAGACCTCGATAGTCTTATGTAATGACGATCCTTTTGGAGTGTATTAGTGTTCTACAAAAGGTGAGTGTCTTGGGGTGGGAATGTCTAAGGATAAAATAATAAGAAACATAATTTTAAAAACTTTGTACTGTTTAGGTCGTGGTTTAACTGTTTGTAAATTAATATGGACCTAAAATGTTTTTAATCGTAGTTGATTTTCTTGTTAATTATCCTTTGATAGAGTTGATTAATAAATACCAACAATTCCTTATTTGTTTCTTGATGATTTTTTCTCATATAGTGATAGAGTTCTTCTGTTGATGCATGATAGTCTATTCCAATATTCTTTGCTATTTCCAATGATATCAATGACATCAATAGTTTTCGGAGGGTAACATCTGGACCATAATTTATCACATCAGAATGTAATTCAGAGATAGTATTCTTAAAATTAGAATAAATATATTTGTCCTTGGCTTCTCTGGTTTTAATCGCAAATAGATTTCCCATCATTCTCTTTTTCATGTGTATGTTTTCTACCATCGCAATAAATTCATTGTCTAGATCTGGAAATTTGGCCAAAACTTCTGAAAGTAAGTCTGAAGCGTCTTGCTCACTTACATTCATTTTATCAGCTAATACTAACAATACATGACAGGCCGCACATCCATTTTCTCTTACAACTTGAGGATTACTTTGTACATGCGTTATAGCTTTTGATATTATGTTTAGAGCCAACTCTTCTCTGTTCATATGGATTACATTCTAACTTATGATAGAAAAACAAATAAAAGGTTAGATCAATATTAACCATCATTTAAAAAATTAAGTGGTTGTACCAAAAAAGCCTAGTAAATTCCAGCCTCTTTTATCTTTGGATATTGATACCAACTTGGACCTTCTTTGATAGGAGTGATATTCAACTCCTATCTAGCCTCATCAAGTGGTCTTTCAAGCATCTCTTCAAATTTTACGGGAAAAAGAGGTCTTCATTGCTGTGCTATCTTGATCTCCTTAGACAATCTTCCAAAAATTGCTGAAGAATGATTTTTTTCGGAATTAGGATTGCTTGCTAACCCGGGAAAACATGCTACGCCTACTGCAACTAAGTCCATTAGCATGAAAGCAGGATAAGAATATTGAGTCACATTTAATGCTATTACTCCAATTTCACCGATGATCATATTAAACCCGCTAATTGTGTGATACTATCATGCGTTTTTCTGACTCTCATTGTTACATAATCAGTATCATTATCCAAAGACTATCTGCCATTGATTGATAAAAATGTGGTTAAATCCCATATCTTCATCAAAAATGCGTAAGTGTAACCCAATGAACCCTCTGGTAATTTCAGGATCTCATCTAGTTAATATTCTGGCCCCGTGTATCTTTCTTCAAACGTTCTGGCAGAATCAGAATCATCTCGGAATCTCTCAATCCAGTTCTTCATCCAGATCGTATACCTGTTACCGTCTTCAAGATCAAATACTGTATCCAATTTACCATGATTTGTTACCAAGTGTCTAATCATCACTCCAAATAGTTCTATGTTATTTAACTTACTCATCATGTCCATATATCCCATATTGAATACTGCAAATAATTACATAATGAAATGCATTTAGACTTGAATAAAAAAGCCTTATTTGACCGCTACATCCGGTAGAATTTTTGTTGAATGATCTACCGTCTTTTCGCTTTTAAGTCGTGTGTTTTTCGCTTGTAGTAGTTGATTCCCAGCATTTTAGAAAATTCGAATACTCTACTTCAAAAAGATCATATTGTGTCATTTCATTACTTATTTTTGATTTTGGATTGGATTTAAATCTGTAAGCTATTTGTTGGTGATCCATCCCAATCAAAATAGAAGGCTCGGGGTACAATTCTGTATATCGGTTCCGCTTATTGGAATCATAAGAAATAATAAAAACTCCTGACTTGTAAATGGGTTGCTTGGTCATTCGGAAATCTATAACATCCGAAAATTCTTGTCTGAAAATTCCATTCACATAGGCGAATAACCTGGAGTACTGATTCGAAGTAGGATCACTTCCAATCAATTCTCTTCCGAATCCTTTGAAAGTGGCGTCAATATTCCCTTGGTTACTATGTTCTTTGGTTTCTCTGAACCGTCGAAATGAGATGGGGTTTCAAAATCTTGGCTTAGTATACTTAGCTTCCCTATGGATATCATCTCTTTTGATCTCAAAATACTTTCCATAATTTCGATAATGAACTCAGTTGAGGGGCCACAAATTATTACTATTTCTTTTCTAAAGCCGTCAAGGAGTGATTATTTTTCTAAGTCCTTTATAGATACTGTCTCAAAAAACATTAGATCGGAATGCCTATCCTCAACTTTGATCTTGCCCGAGTATAAAAGAAATAGAATTACTCCTACTATTACTGCGCTAGCAATCGCAAACATCCCAGTGATCCCTTCAAATGCCTGACCAGGTGACCAAGTCCCAGTTCCTAAATGTATAATTGCCTCTATAATATTTTCGATGTATTTTATTATTATTATGGATAGGAGGATTTCAATAAGCCAAAACCATCCTATTTTCAATCGCCTGACACCAATTTTCTTTAGAGACAGTTCCGCGATAATATGTGACAAAAATGTTCCCACCAATTTCTTAACTATGAAGCAAAGTGGAAATATTTAATTGAATGCAAAAATTCGACTATATCTTAACTTGTATTTATTCACAAGGCAGATTGAACATCCCCAACCACACAACATGGATTTATTCAATAGATGTTTGCAATATCTTTTTGTATTCTTACATTCGATGTTTTTTCAAGACCAGGGATGCGACAAGAAATTTCGACTTTTTTATTTTGCAAATTCATCTTTAGGATGATGAAGTTTATTATTTCAATCCGATAGCACCTTTCAAATTCATCTTGTGATCTTGCTCTTAAGTAATAATTCATCTTGAAATTTATAATTCAAAGGATTCTCCAGCTGGAACCGTCTTGTTATTGAATCTGGATGGTTTGACAACATTGTTATTTGTAATGTGATGGGAATCTACAAAAGATTTAAACCTCAATAATGAATCACATCTTTATTACAACGTTTTTGGTAGGTCTTTATCATTTGGGATGCTTTACTTAATAGACCGGCTTTGTGTTATCTAATGTAATTCATGAGATTTTACTTGGATTTGTCTTTTGTCTCTGGCCAGCATATCAATGAAATCCTTAATGTTATCAACCTGATATCACACAGTCCCATCAATTCTCAGGAAATTAGCCCAGAAGTACCTCCGCTATATTTCGAGTTTGAATTTTCTGGTTCCATAATTGAATTTGAAAATGCCTTACGCTTATCATTGGAAAGGAATTCTATTACTGAATACAAGGTAACACAAGACTCTCAAAAGGAAAATACACTCACTTTGTTAAAATCCGGTGATTTAGGACAATTAGGTATTTATTTTTGCGATTTTTGTGGGGCATTTTTCAATAGTGAAGAAGGAAAATATATACACGAAAGGGCCCACTATTTTTTTTAGTCCGATTTAAACTCTATAGGTTGCCACTAGACTGTAGATCGGCGGGGTTTGGGACTGGGTAGGCAGTAATTAGTACTTTCATGGATGTCATAGTATTTACCATAATAATAAAAATAAAACTCATTCATACACTTCGTGACTATATGTATGGTAACATGCTATAATATTTAAACACATGAACAAAAAGAAAATTATAGTAAAGTTCTAGACAACAAATTATTTTGTTAATTTTAATTACTAGGAAATTCTATTTCCTTCAAATATGAAGATTCAGAACGATTTTTTTCGGATATCACATTTATGGTTCCGAATTCACTTTATCGCGTAGTGGAAATTAACATCTGAACTTTATTCAAAAACAAAAATATAGATAATGGTTTGACGACTTCTGATGCTATATTTGTCTTTTTTTCAATCAATCATTTAACGAATTATAACTGGAAGAAATAATCTCAAAACTGGTACCATACAATTGTATCAAAGGAATATGTTTGGTGGATACTGAGAAATTTGGATTGTATATTTGTGGTTTGGACTAAAAAATAATTGTACCTTAAGGGTTGATCAGTGGGAATTACTCAGACATTGGATGGAGGTAGTGAAGAATTACAACCTTGACAAGTTAACTGAGTACCAAGATAATTATTATTTGGAGAGGATCAAAGATTGATAAGAAAAATAATTTATTATTGCCGGTTCAATTATGGACCGTGTCTATTTCTCTAAATTATGGCTGCTCTAATGTGCCTAGTGATTATGCTTGTCTAGTTCTTCAACGGTATCAAAAGCAGCGCCGCACCTACAGTCGAATTTCTTTTTATTTTCTTCTGACATCAGAATGGAGTGTATAACAAAGTATTTAATAATAATAACACTAAAAAATGTTACGATCTAATTTTTCGATCCTTTCCTTTTTAGATGCGAGGATTTATGATGATGTTTGATATTCTTACTATTTGCATTGATGTAGATGGTAGCGTGCAGGTAAATCTAGAGGTAAAATATTGATAATAGACGTACCCACGGACTGGGATAAGACCCAAGAATGTAACCATAATCATGATTTGGAAATGCCGGTAGAAAACATCCTGAGTTCCTCCCTCCAAACCCAGGGGTTTATACAATTTTAGACAATTCTCTAGTTAATTTAATTTGATTACTGGCCTATGATCTATTTGGTTTATGGAAAATCAAGTAGTTCTTTCCACAATCAATGTTGATTGGGACAAATAAATTGGCTTAGTTAACTCCAACTTCCAACAACTACTACTGGTCTCTAGTAGAGGACTTAAGGTATGTTATGAAAGTACGTATTCAAATCGCTCTACGCGTATCAGATCTCAAGAAATCATGAATATTAACATATAATTCTTATATCCCAAAATGATAAATACTACAGCACGATGGATTCTCGTAAATATCATATTTGCAGAGACTGCAGTCACCTGAGGATTTCTCACAAATATATTTCAAAACAATTAACTGACCACCATTGCTACTTATGTTCATGTTCAAAATTCTTAGGCTACGACAAAGATTAAGTACTTTTTGTTAGTTCTTTCTAAAATGAACGATTTGCTGATCGAAAGTTTGGACCAATCAAAGAAAACCATACCTCCACAATTATACTCGGATAATCCCAATGAAGCGAAGTAAGAGTTGACAAGTACCAAAAAATCAGTAAATAGCCTTGGAAATAGTGGTTAAGAATAGAGAGATCCCTAGAATGGTTATCTAATATAAAACACTAGTATGAGCAACAATCAGAAACAACAAATAAAAAAAGAGAATCATGATACTCATTTATAGGACCAAATAACCGCTAATTGTCCAGTCAAAATCAAACATATCGCCAAAAAAGCCTTTTTTTATGTTATCTTCTATGGTAATAGTCATCATCATCATCTTTCCCATGGTGATATTTTTGATAATTGTCGTCTTCATATTGATTCTGCATATTGGAATCTTTTTCCAACTCTCCTCTATCTAGCCAAACTCCGCGACATCGTGGACAGTGATCAATTTCAACTTAGTATTTGTTGCTTAATCTCATTTTCGATTCGCAATTGGGAGATCTTAATCTCATTATTTTATTATCTAATTAAAAATATTTATAATTATAAGACTTTGAAATTTGGCGGACTAAAAAATGTACTGTCTATAGGAAAATACAAGGTCGCTGACAAATCTTCTAGGAAATATGGAGTGCCAAATATATATTACTGTTACTCAATTTATGTATATATTTACTTTCACTTTAAAATGTTATCCTTCTTTATTTTCCTTTTTGTTTTTATCTTTGAATTTCTTACGATACCTCAAATCAGTTTGAATATCATAAAGTGTCGATTGGGTAATCCATATTATACTAAATTACCTTTGTCGACTGAAGACTACAATTCCTACTTTCACAATAGATCTATGCATTTATGTAATCAAATATGACAGTCTTTATGGCAAAGATTGCTGTAATCGTCGGATCTGTAAGAAGTGATAGACAGGGAATAAAGGTGGCTAGATGGATAGAGAAAAACTTGCTAAACAGGAATCACACCGTATTTTTCATCGATCCTCTAGAATTGAAATTACCTTTGCTGGATAGAATGTATAAGGAAATGTCTCATCCATCGGAAGTGCTCCAAACTTTAAGAAATCAAATTAAGGAAGCAGATGGATATCTTCCAATTACTCCCGAATACAATAGAAGCACATCAAGTGCTATGAAAAATACCCTGGATTATTTTTTAGAGGAATATTATTTCAAACCATCCGCAATTGTTTCATACTCTCAAGGATCTTTTGGCGGAATCAATGCAACTCAACAACTTCGACTTGTTTTTGCTGAATTAGGTGCGCCATCTATTCCATCTTCCTTCTCCATCCCTCGTGTGCACACAGTATTTAGTAATGATGGGAAATTACTCGATGAATCATACGATAAACGAGTGGTCAGATTCTTTGAGGAATTTGAGTGGTATATCGAAGCACTTGAGAAGCAACGAAAAATGGGTGTCCCATATTAGAGAAGGCTCCCTCTATTATCTTTTGGCAATAAAGTCCAATTTTTTCAAATACCTTTACTTTCATCCTTGAAATTACGTTTTCTAATATGATCATTCTATTTTGGCCTCAAGTTAAGAATTGTTAGTAATACAATTCCTGCTTCTCAGTTACAACTATACTACTAAATCGGCACTAACCCATAAGCTATTGTTTAAGCTATGATCATCACTGATTAGGATTCCTGCAAACCATTCTAAAGCCAATAGTATTTCGAATGGGGGGGATTCTTAAGTATAGCAGGAGAAACATACCAAAAATTCTTGCAGTATATAGATGAAAAATTCTAATATTATTTGCAGTAATATACTTAAATATGAGAACATTATTAAAAATAGTCGTTATATTTTCAATTTTGAGTGTGTCTACATTATTTACAACGCTCAACAATAATGGAGCAGCATACGCAATTTGTAGCGAATTAGATGATCCAAATATATCGTGTCATGAACAGTATAATAGTCACTCCAATACTGCAACCTCTACTTCTTCATCTACAACTGAAGATGAATCCGATCCTATGCTCTGCACGGACTTGAAATGTAATTTAGGAGAAGAATATCCATTAGATCCAGAAACTGATGTAATGGATGACCCCTTAGATCTATTGGATTATTAATTTAACACAAGATTGGTTGAAGAAGGTAGCAATACAAAAAAGGTCAGTGACAAGACTATCTTTCCATCTGTTCTGTTTAATAAAAGTGAAATAGTAATTAGTAATTAAAGTAACGTGAATTCACTTAAAAAACAGCAAGAATTGTGCAATATTTGGGTGGTAAATATGGGCATTTTATACATGAATGATGCCAACTTCTGGTTAGTTATCATTTTGTCTCTGCTTGTTTGAAAAAAATTCATCAAAACTAATCTGCAAACTTTTTGCTGATTCTAACAAGTTTGAAACATTTTGAATGACTTCTTGTTTAGCATCAATTGATTTTGGATCAATTAAGATTGTTTTCTCCAATAAGGCCGATTTATCTATAAATCCGAGAGATTGGTGTTGGGGAAAGATCTCTCTATTCATTTTCTCATTGAATGTTAGTTTTTCCTGCGGTTCGAGATTTTCAAAAATCTCAAATTGTTGCTCAGATACATGCAATCTGATCCGCAGTACAAAACGTGTTTCAATGCCAGCAGAGGAAATTATTTCAAGAATGTGTTCATGATCTGACTGGAGATATGCTTTGGCATAAAATTCTGACGTAACAACTGTAATCTTTTCCTCGCTGATCACAAAATTTGAGTCTCTTAACCATCGAGTAATATTGTTAAAGATAAACTCCTTATTATCGTCAGTCATTTTCATAAATATATTTATGGAATTATTTAACCTAATTGTTTTGGTAGAATAATGTTGTGTTGATTATGGTTGAGATGACTTGAATTGGCAAAAGAAATAGTATCCTTAATCCCTAATATATTGCTCAAATTTCGCGAATTTGTAATTTGATTCTATGAAAAAATGATTCTTGCTAGATTAGTGATTGGTATGTGTATGATTTTGATAAAAAGTTCATTTAGCTATTTATCACTAAATTTGATTGCTATCGCTTATGAACAACGAAGTGATACCCAATATCGTCCGGTTTTATCGGGCGACTAATCGGCTCCGTCCATGGAATACCCAAGTAGTAGGAATTCTTGATTTCGCACCATCTGGAAATACTGTATGGCATAGTATTGATACTAACGGAATAGAATTAGCTCTAGCAGGTCATATTCATTAAGACATCGAAGGCGAAAACAGACCAGTATTTGTCACTATGTAAAAGTACAACACTTCTCAAGACCAAGTATCTGAGAGTAGGACAATTTCAGCTACCAATCTTTCAGATCTACTTGAAGACATGCAAATCTCAGGTCTTATTGATGCAATTAATGAAGAGAACTCCCATGCGAATATCCCTACAGAGCAATGTCCTAATGGTGAAATCAGAGGACAGAGTATTAGCTTAGAAATACAAATGAATACAGAAGTACTATATCTAGGCCTACCACTATACTTTTTATCCAAATCCCTTGATGGGTACTCTAATTCTTCCTGTCTGGATAAATCGCTGAGCAGCAATATTCTTTAAAAAGCTAAATTTTGGATTAGATTAGATTAGCCAATATATTCAAAAATAAATTTGGTCATGTGAGAATCTTTTATTTCGGGTGAAATCACATCCAAACTTTGTCAGATTGAAATCAAAAATTCCCAGAGGAATCCCAATGGTTAAAAAAGCTATTTCTTCATATATTCGCAAAGCGTACATTGGTTCTAACATGTAGCCTCAAACATGATTCAAAGGAATAAATCAATATGGGGGAACTTATCAAAATTATTTTGAGAGAATCATCGGGTTTTTACTTATTTGGTATTTCGGAATGCCTGTAATAATCCAAGAATCATTTACAGTTGGTATGTGTATTGGATATCAATCAAATCTGGCAGGAACATATAACTGGTTTTATCATATAGAAAAATCTAATCAAACTTTAATATATATATAAATTGCAAAATCAATTATGGTAAAAAAACTTGGTATTATTTTTTCAGGACTATTGATAGTATTATTATTATCAAACATCAATTATAATGCAAACGTCCAAGTATTAGCACAGCAAAATACTTCGGCAAGTACAACAAACACTTCTGTTCCCATTGCTTCTGACACCGTATCAAATATTACAAAGCTTACAGGAGGAGTAAAGATAATTTCTCCAGACAAAGGAGATCTAGTCCCGTTAAATTCAAACAATTCACTGGTAATTCATGGAGTTTCAAAGGATAATGTAACATCAGATTGTGATGTTTCTGTAATAATAAATAATGTAAAACCCTATCAGAATGTTAAACCTACAGGCATTCAAGGAGACAATGATTATTCTAACTGGCAATACACAGTACCTAGTAATTATACAAACATCAATGAAGGAAGCAACAAAATAACATCTAAAATTCTTTGTTTAGATGGTCCTCAAACCTTACAAGCATATTACTCTGTAAATATTACAGCTACTAACTTTACACAAGCACAGTTATCTAGCTATACCATGATGTTAGAGTCTTTGAATTCAACAAATAGTGGTAATATGAGTCAGACATCAGGTGGATTACAACCTTTTGCACAAATTCAACAATTCAATCAAGATACAGGTAATGGCCCAATCTGTTGTAAGA
>WHSX01000074.1:6482-12262 GCA_009379865.1 Candidatus Nitrosocosmicus sp. | reverse complement strand
CTCATTAATTCAAATGTATTTAGCATCACTCATTCTAGTCATATATGATTAAGATACCAACCAAATTCCTAAAAGCAAAGCTTCAGGCTAACGAAAAGACATCAACATAATATGCAAAGTACAAAAAAGAGATATTTCATTAGAAAGTTCATTCCACCTTCGTGGCGGGCCCAAGTATCTTGCATACACTGTCAACCCGCGTCTTTTTATTTACTTCTTCTTCCACTCCAAGTAGCCTGTTTATTACTAGTCTGTTGTAAACTGCAATTAGGCTCATAACAATGCAATAAATCTCACCCCCTTTCAGATTAGTTATTGTCTAGTCATGCTTGATGTGGTTTAAGATAGGTATTCTTTTTGCCTCAAAAACCTTCATATGTTGATAATATAATACTGATCTTAATTTTGCATTTCATGTGGATTTTGATAAGATTTCTAATAAAATTATGTAAATATTTTAAAAATGGCTACCACTATCGTAATATCCTTCAGTATCGGAAATTAATTTTTGATTCTCGGGGTTATCAAGTCTATGATTAGTAACGAATAATGTAAATAACAGTTTTCTTAGTTCAATCAAGTAATATTCACATAGTGGATAAAATAGATCCTCTTTACTTCAAAATAAATATAAAGTGTTCCTTTGCTCAAATTTGACTCAAGAGCTATATCATCCATTCTTGTTTTATCAAACCCTTTTTTAGAAAAAGAAATTAACGTAGAGGTAATGATCCGATCTCGAATTTCTAACTTGTGTTGTCAAGTAACCTTTGCACACTATTCAACAATCACTTTATCATATTTTGAATTTTTTTCCTTGGGCCTATCGATTCTTTCATAAATCATGGCATACAAAATCCCGATAATAGCTCCCATAAAAATGGTTATTGGCAATACCACAGGTAAAGAATTGATAAAGCTGGGAATTATGTCAACAATTGTAACAAATCCTGTCTGTTCCAAATCTACTGGCATCAGGTAGTTTGAAAGCGTCAGAGGAAGAAGAGGATATCCTATAATATAAAAAAGCGAACCAGAAGTAGCACCTGCTATTAATAATTTGAATTTGTTGCTAACTTTTATATTGTTCAATGGTAACTTACCGTAAGTCAGCATGTCAACTAGTACAAATGGAATAATAGCTAAAAGGTAAAAAGGGAGTAGATTCGTGAGCGACTGGGATGGTAATGTATTAGTAAACGCTGTTAATAAGATGACTCCTGCTGCTATAGCGCTAGCCATCCCGAATGTATGTGTTTTCTTTAAAACGAACAGGAACAAACCTGAATTAATCAAGGGCAAGAATACCAAAGCGATTAACGATTCTGCTATTGGGTTCAGATTAAAGTTAAACAATTCGCCATTAGAAATTGGCAAGGCAAACATGTAAACATAAGACATTAAATTTAGCCATACTGCTACCATGGCAGGTATAAGGAAGATCCTTCCAAGTTGATAATATGTCCCTGTTTTGACAAATGAATTTAATCGAACGAGTCCTATAGCTACAGCTAAAGTATTGATTAACATTCCTGTAATTAACATAAGATGTGTTGGACTCAGAAACCCATCTAGTCCGAAGGTTTCGTGCCAAATGTAGTCACTTGGACCAGATATAATTAATATTACTGATCCTATAATGAGTAATTTGAATGGTAGAGTCAAACCGCTTTTCTTTAATTCCCTATATTTTAGCATGAGGGCGATCCCAACGATAGAAGAAAGTGACAAAATACCTATTCCGGTGTAAAGTACGGTATGAGAAGGGGTAAAAAACGATTCAGGGCTTGACAATAAATGTGAAGTAACATCCCAATTACCAGCACTTATTTGCATTATGGAACCAACAGATGCAAACATCAATACAATCATGGAAAATTTAAGAGCATTGGCAGGTGGAGAAAGTATTGGTTCCATAAGTAGGCTTAGAAGACGAGATCATATAAATATTACTGACTGGTCAGTCAACAAAACCATGGCGAAATCAATGTATCTACACTATAAAATAATTGAAGTCAAAATATAGAAAGTTAGACTTTTTATAAATAGGGAATGAATAAGCCTTTAGATTACCATTTAAGAAAAGAAATTTAGAACCGTCGAATAACTAGGGTAAGAAAAATTAAGGAATCAGAATAATGCAATAAAGAGGTTGCCTACCGTGTCTTTCATACTATTTGTTAAATTTCATAATCTCTTTTGAAAGTTGGGATAAACTCTATGATGTTATCATATTTTCTTACAAAGTCATTTCCTTTGGGAGTTGCTATGAATCTTTGTTTTTTTTCATCAAACAATAATAAATCCAAACGTATCAGGTCTGCCAGATATTCATTTAATCTTTTGTATGAACTGTAATAACTAAGCTTATTTTTGGTTTGATATTTGCCTATACAACTCTTTACAATCAAGTAGAGGATTTGACACTTGTCCCTATACTTTGTTTTACCTTTTTCTCTTCCCTTTATCAACAAACCGATTTCAATGAAATTAAATGTCTAGTTAGATTAAATACAGGATAAAAAAAAATGTACTCATTAGTCAAATAATAATCGTTTCTTATCTCTGATGGTAGATTCTATTCGGAATTTTTTGATTGGATTTATTGTCCCAAAAAACAAACTTTGAGAGGTTTTGATATGCTTTTTCTGCTTCTTTGTCCTCACATCTTTTACCTCAAGGTTCTATTAGCCTGAGATGAACACGACTTTTCTGCAGTGAAGAATAATAATGGTTTCTATCGCATCCTGGACTAATGATGGTTAGATTACCATTATAATACAGTAGGATCATAAATCCATCGATTTTAGGCACCACAGAAAATGACAAAAAATCAATAATTATATCGAATAACGGTATATTATGAGATAATAAATTGAAACGAATAGTTGCTACTAAATCAATTTTTTTTGATTTTTGATCTCCTATCCTTTAACAGCCAATATGTAACCAATATTATTCCAAATATTGGAAAACAGGAGATGAAAACATATGGGAAAACAGCCAAAAATGTAGAGGGCTCAAAGATATTCATATTGGTATACTAAAATATCATATATTTAATTCATATTTTAGCACAAAAATAATACTTTGTTTACTTCACGATATTTCTAGAGCCATCAAGTTGGCATCTTCCCCATCTCTATAATATGATTTTAATACGGATTTAATTTGAAATCCGAGTTTTTGGTATAACGAGATAGCAGGACCATTACTTGTACGAACTTCTAAGTATATCTCGTCACCCTTTCTTGTTGATATCCCGTTAATTCCCTCCATCATCAAAGCCTCGCCGATATTTTTTCCTCTGTGCTCTTGCAACAATGCTACGGATACAACATGTCCCTTTTTCACGAACCCGAGTTTCCTAAAATTCGAAAAGCCAAACTCTAATTTGCACATTATATAGCCTACCACCATATTATTAATTTCAGCTATGATGAATGCTTCTGGAATTTCGCGTAAAAGAGACTCAAAAAAATATTCGGTATAATGTTCCGGAAGAGTCTTTAAATTAATGCTGATTACCGAATTCAAATCCTCGTAATCACATCTTCGGATTAGATAGCCGTTAACTCTCCTTAATGCTAATTGCAAACAATATATGATATTTAAAACAAATTATTTAACTTTACCAAATAATTTTGGTCAAAACTTCAAAGTGATGATGGTCGTATGAGCTGATGGTTTAAATTGGATATTTAGAATAGAAAATTTAAAATTAATGTATTCAGAGGATAGGAAAGCGATATTAATCACGTATCCAAATCAATTTGCTCTATCCGAGGCGAAAAGTCTAGCTGAATCAATTGGATATTCCATCCTAGAAGTGGTTAGCCAGAAAAACATTACCCGTTCTAGATTTGGTGTTGGAAAGGGCAAGGCAGAAGAGATCAAAGAAAGAGTTGCAGCATTAAAACCTGACGTAATCATATTTGATGAAATTCTAAAACCAAGTCAACAATACAATCTTGCAAGATTGTGTAAAATAGAAATAGTGGACAGAGAAAAATTGATTCTGGAAATTTTTCTAAATAGAGCGGTAACAAATGAATCTAAAATTCAAGTAAAGTTAGCACAACTAAAATATGATATCGTCAGAGTAAAAGAAAAGGCTAGACTTGCAAAACTAGGCGAGCAACCCGGATTTTATGGTCTAGGAAAATATGATGCAGATGTACATACTTTGGACATTAAGAAGAGAGCCGCGTTATTGAAGAAAAAACTACAAGCAGAAGAGAGAAAAAGAGCTCTACACAGGGTCCAAAGACTCTCAAGTAGCATTCCATTGATATCGTTAACAGGTTATACTTCGGCTGGCAAAACATCGTTGTTTAACATACTAACAAACGAGAATAAGGAGACTAGTACGAAACTGTTTACAACATTGACGACCTTTACTCGTTCTTCACAGATTGAAGGTAGGAAAGTTCTTGTATCAGATACAATTGGGTTCATTAGTAAGTTACCGCCATACATGATCGAAGCATTCAAGTCTACTCTTTCTGAACTGAATTATGCTAATGTGATTTTATTGATAATTGATTTTACCGATGATGTTCCCATTATAAGAAAAAAATTGATGAGTTCCCTGGAAATCTTATCAAAATTGCAAATTCCTTTTCAAAAATGTATACTAGTGTTAAACAAAATAGACATGGTAAGAAACAATGAAATCAAGGACAAGATAAAAGATCTGAATATAACTGAAAACATATATCAAATTATCCCTATTTCTGCCCAACTGGGTTACAATCTTCCAAAATTAAAGAAGCTAATTTCCATGCAGTTTTTAGATTCGCCTTAAATACCATAAATCCTCCATTAGAGCAGTTGAATAAGTAAAAAGTCCATTGATTACTTTATCATTAAAGCGAAAGAATTAAAAAATAATGGCATTTATTAAAAAAAGAACTCGAATACTGAAATTCTATCATTCGAATTTGAATGGTATCTGCGAGATTATTTCTTTCGAATTAACAATAGGAATGATGAAGACTTTAAGAGCATGTTTGATAATAACGATATTTGCCGTTTCATGAAAGAAAATTACCTCAAGTATAAAAACTGGAACATAGAAGAGATAACCAAATTATTTAACATCGTCATATCTGATCTCCATGATAGGAATGTTTTAATCTTCCAGAAAGATACTGACGCTGTCATCCTAAAATCAAGGTTTGTGCGAAAGCAATGCTTAAAATGCTATTACATTAATTACCTCTCCGCCTCATCGGAATCACCAAATTGTCACAGATGTAAGTCAGATAACTTGAAGGATTTTCCATCTAAAAAATAAGTGTATATAGAAATCGTAAAGATCCGGTCCATAGTAGATTAATTAGTAAGGAGTTATAGAAATTAAATGAGACTAACAAGGGTTAAGTAGGATGACGGTATCTAATCGATTTCAAGGGTTGGATTCACTGGGAAGCAAAGGATTGGAATGGGTATATATCGAACAGCCGACCAGGGAAAAAATGGATTTAGTTTCCAAGGAGTATTCACTTCATGAATTAAACATCGAAGATTGTTTATCCAAAAATCAATTACCCAAAATAGATAGGTACGAGGATCATGTTTTTATAATTTTACAATTTCCGACGACCCAGAAACAAAAGACCTCTCCTAGATTTAGCCAACTCTCGTTATTCATTGGAAAGGACTTTTTAATTTCCATTCAGCACGGTGACTTGAAACCACTATCTGAACTATTTCAGGCTTGTAAAATGGATAATGGAAAGAACAAGCAAAACATAATGGGAAATTCTCCAGGATAC
>WHSX01000074.1:0-6472 GCA_009379865.1 Candidatus Nitrosocosmicus sp. | reverse complement strand
GCTCTGGTGGATGATTTGCTTCATATACTGATGAAAGTAATAGGCAACTTGGATGATATTGAGGATGCAGTTTTTGATGACAAAGTGGCTGTTGCAAAAGAAATCTCCATGTTAAGGCGAGAAATAACTACTCTTCGGCGAATAGTAGTACCTCTAAAAAGAATCATGTTGGAAATCATATCAAGGGACGTAAGAAAATTCTCTACCGATCTAGAAGAAGAAGACCTTATTTCGTATTTTAATGATATCAATGATCATGTTTCCAAAGTACTTGAAGCACTAGATGAGTCAAAGGAAACAATCGAGATATACAAAGATACAGATCATATGTTAAGCAGTGAGAAAACAAACAAGATATTGAGTTTCTTGACAATGCTGTTTACATTATCAATTCCAGTAACAGTAGTGGGAACCTTTTATGGAATGAATATCAATATCCCTGGAAGCACAAATTACGGTTTCAATTTAATAGATTTTATGCCCTTAATCGTTACCGCAGGATTTTCAGTTGGATCGGTAATCATAATGCTATACTATTTCAGAAAGCTAGGATGGCTTAATAATCTTACAAAGTAATAAAAGAATAAAGATGCGTCTGTCTTTATTCTTTTAGTGACAGAACCAGTTCGAAATTAAAAATAATAATTTTCAATATACTTTTATAATACATTGATACTTTTTTATCCAATGGAAAATAAAGCGATCATTGTAGCAGTTTTTACTTTTGCAGCAATTCTAATGAGTTTCAGCTTTGGTAGTGCATTTGCACAAAATACAACCGACATGTATCCCAACGACACCGAAACAGTCCAAGATTTTGAAGGAATATCTGGTAATAACACTGGAATTTTTGAAAATGATACGAACATCAGCAATCCAGTAAATGACTTAGAGGACAGCCTTTCGATTAACGAAAACGAGAGTAACTAAGCACCATATTTTTTGATTTGAACATCATTCTTTCCTATAATTTATAGGCTCAGAATTTTTTGTCCTTTGCCCATATAGAAACAGCACTTCGAATTTTTCCAGAAATCCTATTCAATTCATTTAATATTTGAGATTGACCTTCAGGGCCGAGTGCTTTAGCGATCATTTCATAACCCCATATCGTTTGTGTATGAACTAGTTCAGTCTTTTCAGAACCTGGTTTAGTTTCAAACATCTTTCTAAATGCCACATGTGAAAAATTTTGGCCTGGAAAGGCGCCATGAAAATGTAGAATATTTGGTTTAATTGAAACAATTTCTCCAACATTAAGTGATTTTATGATCAGATTCTCAAAAGTAGAGTCCACTAAAGAATTAGATGTATTAATATCGATTTCACCTATCACACCATTTCCGTACAAAGGAACTAAGAATTGCTCAGTTTCATGAAAATGAATAGTAGTCAATGCACCCCTATCAAATTCTACAAAATACACTTCCTGATCATTACTACTAGATTCATTAAAAATTTCTCTAATTATTACCTCGCCGTCAAAATAATAAGGATTAACTTTTTTTTCATCGGAATAGTAAAGATTTTTTTTATTCACATTCATTGTTAAAAAAATCTAGAATTTATTCTAACTGGTATAGATATTCTGGATCAGCGTTTGTGGTCAAGATAGGTGATTAGGTGGTTGTTTGATGGGAGTTTGGTCAGTAATACGTATGCAGAAAACAATTACAAGATGAAAGGCGAGATCACATGAATGAAAATGGCATTGAGAAAATGTTAAATCGCAACCCGGGAGAAAAATATTGGAGTATTAAGGATAAATTGAAAAGATTTAGTTGTGTTAATATCAGTATTTTTGTTTCATTAGGAATCCCTATCAGCCTAAATGGTGTTTACCAAAAATTTCCTTTATCAGAACAAGTCAATTCCGCTCCACAGTTTAGGCATTTTAGATGACACACTGTAATTTCCCCCATTATCGAACCACACCGAATACACTCTATTTTTGATCTTTTCTGGTTAGATTTTATGGTGTCTATTTCTCGCGCCAATTCGTTATGCTATAGTAAAGGGACTGACTTGTTTTATATTTTTGTGTCAACTTTGGGTTCTTCCACAAGAGTAGTCATACTTTTTTAGACGTTTTAGGTTTAGTTATCCAATAACTGTACGGAATTAGAAAATACGTTTCTTGTTCATAGATGATCCATGGTCATTATTTATTCCAATTGAGGGCGGCAATGAATCTAACAATTTTTTTGGAACTTTTTTTCATGTAAAGTGAGTTGTAATTAAAATAAGAGTCAGCATCCAATTCCATCCATAGTCCATTTTTGACCAGCAATTATATAAAATGGATGGAAATAGATGGATGGTCGGAAAGTATACAGAACGTCCTAAAATCCCAGACAAACTAAAGAATGTATATTGCAAATCTTATTTTATTTGCTTTATATGGAGATTGGTTGATTCAGGATTATTTTAAACTTATGCGGTAGCTGCAATCCGTACAAACGTCAACTGATAACAAGACAACGTTAGGCTGATCAAAGTAATACTTTATCTTTTTTTCTATTATCTTATTACAGTGATCACATTTGATATTACGAAAAAATTGGTCGATTTCTGTCGTCACAATATTAATAATCTAGCCATAATACTTGAGCTTTTAGATGTCCAAAATCCTTTCAGGCAAAGCCTATCAAGGACTTATTCATTACGATATACCTCTTTTGTAGCAATCATTGTCAAATACTGGTCCAAGTTATCGATATCTCATGGAATAAAGGAATGAATTTGACATATTCTTCAAATTCGGCCAGAAATAAGAATAAGGTAAACGATCTAGAATGAGGTAAAATCCTCTATATATAAATTTTGCCACTTTATACTCGTTTATTGGTTAATATGACATTAAGGCATTATTACAAGATTTTTAGTATACTTGTTAAAATAATTCTAGTAACATCTTTAACTGGAAATCATCTAATGACCAAATCCCTATAAGGCAAGAAGTATCCGGTCAGGAGATAGAGACATTAAGTAACCAAATTACTCAGGCTAGAGACGACATAGAAAATGAAGTAAAGAAACAAGGAGAAATAATAGCGGATGAAATCAAGGAACAGTTCGAATTTGAAAATGAACAATCAAACTTAACGCGGACATACCAGCTCTCATTCTCCGTGGATTTGACCTCGGCAAATGCTATTCTCCAATCTGCTGAAAATACATTAGAAGACAGCGCCGTTTCCATGTTAAATTCAGGCCAGCAATTGATATGAGTTTCCCTAAATCAATCTATTTTACTTGACGACGATACCAGAGATATTCTAAATACATTAAAGGGATCATTATCAAACCAAAGTGCTACAGTAAGTCAAATTCAGTCACAGATGTCTTGGCCTCATAACCAGTAAGAAACTACGAACATTTCTTCGTCACCAATATCCAATATCCACCCCTCCATGGAGGGCAAGAGATCAATTGTCTTGTGATTCCCATCTAAAGTATTAGAATTGATTATCAATGAATATTAGATGCTGCTCTATACATTCATGCCCTGAATTCCTGGTTTTTGACATCAACTCCAGCTTATAGTCTTTATTTTGACCTTTCCTTTATTTTAAACAATAAAGGATATTTTTTCTGGTGTAAATTGACAACATAGCTTTAATTATCCTTTCCTATACCTATTATCAGGAAAAGATGAGCCTGTCAAAAACAGATTATGACGTCATAGTAGCAGGTGGAGGGTTAGCTGGACTAATAGTAGCCTCATCTGCAGCTTATTATTCTAAACAAAGAATGAAGGTTTTAGTACTAGATAGGAACTCTATCGACATTCAAGGAAGGAAGACCCTTTCGGGTTGGATTTGTGGTGATGCGGTTGGCAAAAACACTGTTGATTACATGACTGATAGAATTAAAATATCGTGGGGTTACCCAGAAATCGAACATCCAGTAAAGGGAGTGGTAGCCTATTCACCGGATCACGAAACTCGAGTGTCATTTGATGGAGAAGGATATATTTTAAATAGAAAACGGTTACCTCAAAAGCAAATTACAGAGGCGACCAAAATGGGGGTTGAAATAGCTAGCAATATCATGATTAGACAACTAACAACTGAGAATAATTTTATTGTAGGTGTTGAAGGAGAAAATACAAAGACTAAAGAAATATTTAAGAAAACTGCTAAAGTAATAGTTGATTGCACTGGTGTTACTTCACTACTACGAACAAATCTACCAATTAATTCTCACATACAAAGAAGGATAGATAGGAATGATCTAGAATCTACTGGCAGATATATTTACGATTTTGATAAAAAAGGTAATGAAGACAAGACGTTTTTTGACCCTGAATATTGTATTATTCACTTAGATCAAAATTTGGCTCCAGGTGGTTATGGATGGGTGTTTCCAAAAGGAGAAAATAAAGTGAATATTGGCTTGGGTGTTCAACAAAAGATGTTTGACAAAGCAAACAAGCAAAGTGGAAGAAAGAGGGATTTGAAGAAGTTAATAGATGATTATGTCGGTGTCAATCCAGTTATATCAAATCCAAGGTTATCAGTAGGAGAGGAGGACCTAGGCAATGAATGGGGCACATGGCAGGTTTCCGTAAGGAGGCAGAACGACTGTATGGTTGCCAATGGCTATATGATGGTTGGAGATTCGGCATGGATGCCGAAGCCGCTGGATGCTGGTGGCATAGGTCCTGCAATCATTGCAGCCACAATAGCTGGAAAAGATCTGGTTGAAGCAATAGAATCAGGAGACGTTTCAGAGAATGGACTTTGGAAATACAATAAGAATTTCATTAACGAATATGGCTACAAGACGGCTGGTCTAGAAGTATTCAGAAGAATGCTCCAACAACTAACTAACGAACAGATTAACTATGGCATGAAGCACTTTTTGTCAAAAATGGACGTTGATAAAATAACTAATGGGGAGCATCCAGAATTTAGCACCGTTAGCAAACTCGGGATGATGATAAGAGGAGCACTTAACAAGAAACTTGCAGAGGACTTGAAATTTACTTCTCAAATGAATGAAGAGCTAGTCAAACATTATAGAAATTATCCCGATACATCAGAAGGATTCCCCGATTGGTCCAAAAAGCTAAACAGTTATCTATCTGAAGCTTTTGCCAAATTCGCTTAAGATCTGTATTGTGGTTTAAAGACCAAATAGAAGGTTCCAATGCTTGAGGCATCAATGGTAACCACATTATTTAACTAGGGACACACGGTCGATCTTATCTAGAAAACTCTTTCGTCGGTATTCCTCTGTAATGGAGATGCGAACGTCATCAATTATCCGTTTGCCAACATCTAGTTTCTTTCGGACCCCAGAAATAATATTGTCGTAGAATGAAAACGGGTAAATTAAATCATATAGGGATTGCATAATGATAAATAGAGACAATGATGATTCAAAATCGTCCCTCCTAAGATTATCATAGATCATCCGCTTGATTTCACCTATGCAATCTAGCAACCCGGTAACATATGCGTTTAATGAAACCTGCAGCTCGATATGTCCGCTAAAATGATCCTTCCTTTCAACTATCTCTTTTAAAATAGCAGCTTCAACGTATTCTTGTTCCGCAGGCCACAAATAACGTTCCAAATCAGAAATAACATATTTCTTGAGTTCTGAAAGCAAAGAAAACGCATTATTAATTAATTCAGTTGCTTCAGCAGTCTTTCCGCTGTGTAACAATATGATAGCCTTACTACTCAAAGCAATAATTTCCCTATTTTCTTTTATTAGTTTCTCCCTACTTGATTCCACTTGTTTTAGATAAGACGAAAATTCATTCAACGAATCCTGTAATTTGGTAGAATCAATATCAAAATTCATAATTAGAGTTTCATGGCTCGTTATAAATAGTTGCTACTAATGCATAAAAAAAAATTTATGTCATCTAAATCAAACGTTGAAATGGATGACCAATATTCGCAGGAGCAGAGGTTATAATTTTGAGTATCGTTTGGTTAAGCAACTAAATACTGGAGAATGGATTGCGCGAAGATTGGGAGGATCGAGTACAGGCTTACCTGACATTGTAGCAGTAAACAACACAGATTCTACATTATTATCGATAGAGGCCAAGACGGCTACCAGCAATAGCATTTATGTCCCCCAAGATCAAATTGACAGATGTTATCTCATTACACAAATGTTTGAGGCCTATAAAGACAGATATATAATATTGGCATTTAAATTTATGAGAAAACAAAGACTAATAGTTAAGGGTGAAATAAAATACCTACCAAGAAAAACAAAAGAATATTACAAAATAGTAAGGTTTAAGAAAAAGCCTAAAAAATTTCCGATAATAAAATGTAATTACAACGGAGATACCTATGCAATTTATGATTCTAAAATCAAGAAAGTTAAACTAAAAAATTATCTGATGCCTTTTAAGGTATAACAGATATTTAAGGGATCAGATTACCATTTATTTATTGGTCAACGTCTTATGGAGAGAAGGATGGCTAAAACCATTATTAAC
>WHSX01000073.1 GCA_009379865.1 Candidatus Nitrosocosmicus sp. | reverse complement strand
CTCTATTATCTCTGTCGATAGTGAGGATTTATCCATTCAATGAAGCTGGCATAGTTTAAGGAGCGAGCATCCTCAAGATAATTGGATAGAATCTTAATAAAGTTAAATCCATTAATAAGATCGAAACTCAACACAAGGTCATGCAATTTACAGTCTGCAACCTTATGAGCATATTCTAGTGGTGATAATTTTTCAGAATATTCACAGTAGTTGTATAGTCTGCCACCGCCAATCATTCTTTTCAAATTCATTCTCATTGCAATATCCTTTCTCCCTTGATACAACTTGTGACCTATTCCTCTATGTCTAACTCGAGGATGTGTTGATATATCTGCCCCATATAGGGTATCACCAGCTGGAAAATGGGTTGTAAGCATTCCATCCCCCGTAATACGCTTCCAAGTATGGTCTTCATAGATAGGATTTAATTGAACAATTAGGCTTGTAGCCGATCCTACAATCTTTTTCTCAAGCTCAGCAACAAGCTGGCCTTCTGGGAATATATCTAGATGGCTCCTTAATTCATCAGGATGCCAAATATTACCCATCTTTGCTAAATCAGCAAAAGATTCTTCTTGCAACTTTACGATTTCTGGAATATCATCTAATGTGGTGGGTCTAATTAAGACTGAATCCGAATCAAGTACATAAAATGAACTCATTTATGCTCTATAGAATTACTCTAAAGATTTAAATTTTTTTCGTGTGTATGTGGATATTGGATTGGTGACGCACTACATATTAATTCTGCGCCAAGCAACGAGAATTGAATTATTAGATGGTTAGCGCCCCAGAGCTTTTGGTATATGATTAATAACAGAGATAAAGTACTCCAGAATCAAGTTCTGGTATTACTATATAAGGAAATTCAAATTCACGCAACAGCTAGAGACTCGATGAAATTAGAAATTTTCTACTATACATTAATGAGTATGGGTTATTTCGCTGCGACATTAATCATAGCAGTTACCTAGCAAATAGCCTAAAAAAGCCATGTCATATAACTGGGGTATTCCAATTTTTTATTGAATGACCGCAAATATGTTGAAACGAATTCAGGACTTTCTTAAAGAAATCACCTATTTCAATAATCAAGTTTTCACGGATAGAATGCAAATGTGCTCTCATCGAAATTATTTATGATGAAAAGACATTTTCCTCAGAGGATCAATTGTGAGACGATATCAACTATCGGAATACAAGATTGTTTGAAAAAATAAGGCTATTTCAAAAGAAAACCAATTCAGCATATTAATTATTATCCACCAAAGAAATTAGCTTTTCGCCTAAATGTGATATATATTAGATTGAAAAACTTAACTGATATCATTTAAAGGCAAGATGTGGAATCTAAATAAAAGTAGAGAATTGCTTTTTGCAACTTCTGTTTGAAGCGACTATTCTTGATTCAATAATAAAAGTGCAATAGGTTCTTTTAAGATCCTAAGGATAACACATTACGATAAAAACAAGCATTAATAAGTTCAGAGTAAATTACTTATGTAGGCTAGGAATTATTATTGAATGAAAGAGACTTTCAGTTAAATCCGTTTGTTGAAAGGTTTAATGAATACATTAATAAGATTAATGAGTCCTTATCGAGAGAGATAGAGTCTTATTCTTGGTCAGAATTTTATCTTCCACTTAAGTATGCTTGCCAGGGCGGTAAACGAATTAGACCTTTGATTTTAAATCTAGCATCCGAAACTATTATCAATGATAATATTAGCTCCCTAAACTCAAAGTCTAGGGAAAACATATTTGCTGTTTCTTCAGCAATCGAATTACTACATACAGAATCAGTTATACATGATGATATTATAGACTCAGACAACATCAGAAGAGGCTTACCTTCTTTCCATGTAAAATATGGTTATAATGCAAGTATTCTCACAGCGGATTTCATTTTAGGCATCATATTAAGCATAAGTGCCAAAACTAATAACAATCGCGTTACCCAAGAGCTATCTACAGCATCAATTAAAATGAGCGAAGGTGAAATGCTTGAGCTACGACTAGTTAAGAATCATAAGATATCTCAAGAGGAATATATCACTGTCATTGAAAATAAAACGGCATCATTGTTTGAGGCTTCAGCCAAAATCGGTGCAATTTTGGCAAATGGAAACGAAGATCAAATTAATGCTCTTGCAAATTATGGACGACTTCTGGGTATCGCTTATCAGATCCATGATGATTTAATTGATTATAACAATGAAGAAAGATTATTTAATATACTCGTGAAACAAAATGACGAGGATAATATATTTATCGAAATAATGGAGAACACATATCTTAATTATTCACACCTTGCCAAAAAAGAACTAGACGGCATAGATAGTAATCATCATTCCAAAAAAATTCTTCAGGATTTGACCAATCTGGGCTCATTTTCTTAATAAGCCACTTGGCTCTTTAGACTTAGTAACATAATTAACCCGTTATTAAAAGCTATCCAAAGTAATTAACAAGAGATATAATTTAAGGATATAACGAAAAAAATTAAACTTACAAATCTATACTAATTAATAGTTACGTTAGTAATCAAATCCGATCGAATTCTCTTGAACTCCAGAAGATATTCTCGCTGTATATCAGCAAATATTCAAAAATTCTCAGTAATTGCTCATAGGTAAAGTGTCTTTAGTATTTAATAGTATAGAATAGATTCTGGTCGTGACAGGTAAACAAAAATTCATCACTTTAGAAGACGGCACTTATTTCAAAACTTTTCTTGCAAATCCTAGGTACGTAGTATGTCCTATCATTCTCATTGATGGACGGGTTTTCCCTTCTCTGGCCTCTATTTTTCGTATAAATGTCTCTACACAGTCCGAATCAACAAAACCACCGTGAAAGAAATGGGTTGCCAAGTTTTCCAATTGATTCATTGTTGGACATATACAAACTACTGATGCACCGCTCTTCATGGACGGATAAACAACATTCAAATAATTCCAAGGATCACCAAGATCGATCACGACGAGATCTACATCTTGGATTTGACCTATTTTCACGGGGTCATATATTTCCTGAGTTACGTAGGCATCCATACTGGATTTTTCCAGATTCTTCTTTGCTATAGACATAAAATCCTCATTAACATCGAATGTATAAACGTGACCTTCCGGCTTGACAATACTTGCAAGAAAGGTAGAAAGTGCAGCACTTCCGGTGCCAATTTCTAATACTTTAGAACCATTTCTCAGCCCCGTCCTTGCAGCAATATATCCATAGTCTTTTGGGTATACTATTTGCGTTGTTCTCTGAGATTTCATTACGAAATCATATGTATTTGGGGGCAAAAGGAAGATTTTTTTATCTTTATTCGTCATGATGTGTGAACCATATTCTAAACCAATCGTTGAACCTGCATCAATTATCCCAAGATGAGTATGTAATTTCTTTTCATTTTCAATCCGTATTAGCCATTTCTTATCACTGTTAAAAAAAAATAAGACAAAAGAGCCTTCTGATATTATCAAGGATTTCTTTTATTTATGTAGGGCTAAATATATATTATTTTAAGGCTACACAAAAGGTTAATCTAATCATTTCCTGCAAATAAAACTAATGAAAAGTGTGTTCGCCTTTTACAGCTCGAATTATTTGTTAGGAACCTTATCCTGTCTAATCCTCTCTGTTTTAGTCATTTGCAATATATCGGTCGCTCTGTTAAATGATGAATCAGTGTTTGGCTTAAAATTAGTACAAACGCACTTGACTCAAGATCAAAACAAATTCCATCACATAATTGGTATAGCTCAAAATGATTTGAATATGACCTTGGATAACATTTTTGTGAAGGCAATTATTTCAGGCGAAAATAATACCATTTTGGGTAATTATAGCAACCAAGTTGCGGTGCATCCTTTAAACCCATCTAAGGAAACTCCGTTTGATGTTCTCATATATGATAAGAATCATAACAACCTAATCAAGAATTATACAGTCGACTTTACTTACGAAGGGACACAAGCCAGCGAAAGGGATCTTGAAATACATTCTACAAATTCCAGACTAGATGCAACTGGATTTTACTATATAAGTGGTAGAATTACCAATAATATGCATACTACTTCGAATAGCACGACCATAATTGCAGCTTTAAATGACAAAAATAATGATCTAATTGGCATATGGAAAGCCCAGTCAGAACCATACAATATTCCCCCCTTATCGACAGCTTCGTTTACAATTCCAGTAACAGATCGCTCGCAAGGATCTGATATCTACAACTATACCTTATTTTCAAATAATTCCTGAAATTGTTTACTGAAGGGTAACTAGATACAACTATGTAATATGGTAATAGTAAAACAAAAGATTATTCTGTTCTAGGATTCTTTAATGAGAGTACATATTTCTCTATCTCATTAAATCTTAGTATCGCGTTCTCACTCTGCATTACTGGAGCAAATGTCTCATCATTTTTGATTTTATGCAATACTTGAATAACCTCATCTATTGTGACTCCATGTTTAAGATCATAATCCACCTGTTTACAACAATTTGCTATAGTTCCATATCTTTTATGCTGGCGTTTTTCCCATATACTAGCAGTTTCTGATAGTCCTGTAATAAATTTTTTAATAGTTTTTTCAACATGCTCCAAATGCCATTGCTTCATGGGAAAACTATTTTGGGTCAAAAAAATATCATTATATAATACATCATACATACATATAAGTGAAACTTGCATTTTTCCATTTTTCAGGTTTTGGATATTAACCGATTAGGACCACTATGAAAGAGGATAAAATTACTAATAGAGGCAAGTGTTTTCCACTTTATCCCCATCCCATATTATTGATAGAGACCTCAGGTTTCAAGAAATTTCTAGCCATTTCAGATGTGCATGTTGGATGGGAAGACAGAATAAGAAGAAATGGGATATTGATTGACACTAGAAAAAATATAAATGAATCAATAAAGCTATTGACCAACATTCATTCTGAAACTGGGGTCAAGGAATTGATCATCCTTGGTGATTTGAAATCATCGATAAGAATCATAACTAGAACCGAATGGGATAACGTTCCTTATTTTTTGGAATCATTAAGTAAATTATTCGATATCTACGTAATTCCAGGCAATCATGATGGTAATATTAAGCAATTACTACCAGAAAATGTTAATCTAATGCGTACACAGGGAATGGAAATCAATAACATACTTTTTACACATGGTCACACCCTCCCTCTAATTGGAATGAATGTGGAAAAGATTATCGTAGGACATTTGCATCCGATAATTCAAAAAGAAGGAAGCATATTAAATGGTAATAAAATCTGGGTAAAAATCAATTTGACCAAAAGACATTTTTTGGGGAGTAGCGACAAACAAAAAACGAGAAACATAGAACTGATTATAATGCCTCATTTCAACAACGTTCTTGACTACTATAGTAAGATAAACAGGAACACATCAGGAACAAGTCGAAAATCTAAATTACCTTTGTTAGATAATATGATAAATAAGCTAAACTGGTCGGTAGATAAGGCTTTTTTGTCTACCATGGATGGATCTATTATTGGCTCGGAAGAAGAATTGACAGAGTTGCTTTACTAGAGAACATCTTTTTAGTAGCTATCCATTGGTCTTACTGTCGGCTTATTATGCTTAGTCCACTCCAGGGTTTTCACGAATGAAATTGTACTTTCCACAGTCGTAAGGACCGGTACTCCCATTTCTACTGCTTTGCGTCGTATTTGATATTCATCATAAAGCATTCCAACATATTTTTCAATGGTAGATGTTGAGGGTATATTTATAATAAAATTAATTTTCCTCTCGGTAAGGAGGGGCAATATATTTGGATGTCTTTCGGGCTCGCTAATTTTGTATACTAATTCCACATTCTCAATTCCAGATTTCTTAAAGTATTCTGCAGTATGTTCAGTTGCTAATATTTTGAAACCTAACGCAGATATAAGCGAAACGATTGGAAGTAATTTTTCTTTATTTTTGGTTCCTCCTATTGTAATTAATGCTGCTCCTGCAGTAGGTAAAGAGTATCCTGCAGCCAAATATGATTTTGAAAGGGCATCATAGAATGAGTTCCCAAAACAGGCAACCTCACCTGTTGACTGCATTTCAACCCCCAATACAATATCAGCTCCTTCTAACTGCATAAAAGAAAATTGTGGAACCTTGATTCCAAATCCAGATTTCTTGAGCCAATGTTCATTATCTATTGTTGGAAAACCATGACCCAGTATGGACCCTGCCGCCAATTCGATTAGATTCAAGTCATAGAACTTTGATACAAAAGGCATTGAACGAGATGCCCTAACATTAGCCTCAATCACATAAACTTCATTATCCTTTACCAAGTACTGAATGTTTAGTGGACCTTTTACATTCAATGCTTTACCAATCTTAACAGTATATTCAATTATAGTTTCCATGATTTCCCTATTTAGTCGCCATGGGGGAACGCACATCATAGCATCACCAGAGTGGATTCCAGCGTTATCGATGTGTTCAATAATAGAACCGATTACAATTTCATTGGTGCCACCAATGGCATCAACTTCAACCTCTGACGCCTCTTCCAAAAACTTGCTTATTACTATTGGATAGTCAGGACTTACACTCGAAGCTTCCAAAATGAACTGCTCGAGCTGAATTTCGCTCCAAACTACTTTCATGGCGGCACCACTTAAAACATACGACGGTCTTACTAAGACAGGATATCCTTCGGTATTCGCAAATCTTTTAGATTCATCCAAATTGGTAAACATTTTCCAAGGAGGCTGTTTTATTCCTAGCACATCCAATAAATGGCTAAATTTAGAACGATCCTCTGCATTATCCACGTCTTTACTGGACGTTCCTAGGATTTGGACATCATATTTGCTCAATTTAGAAACTAGATTGTTTGCACTTTGTCCACCCACGCAAGCTACTAAACCTTTCGGATTCTCCTTTTCATAAATATCTAGAACCCTTTCCAAAGTCAACTCTTCAAAGTATAATCTATCCGGGACATCGTAATCTGTGGAAACTGTTTCGGGGTTACAGTTTATGATAGATATATTATTTACCCCATTCTTTCTTAGACCAAATACCATGTTGACTGTAGCCCAGTCAAATTCAACGCTACTCCCAATCCTGTATGGGCCCGCTCCAAGGACTATTATAGACCGGTCTTCTGTAGAATTACTATATGACAAGTCATCGGACTTGCCGTTGTATGTAAGGTATAAATAATTTGTTTTTGCGGGCCATTCAGCAGCCAAGGTATCAATTTGCTTTACTACAGGAGTTATCCCGAATTTTTTCCTAAACTCCCTAACTTGATCTTCTTGAAGATTCAAGCACCTACCAACTTGTTTATCCGAAAATCCTATCTTTTTGGATTCTTCAATTAAATGCAAATCAAATTTCGAATTTTTCAATTCATTCTCTTTATCAATTACATTCTTGATTTTAATGAGAAACCAAGGATCGATAGATGAGAGTTTGTTTATCCTATTGATACTAAATCCAACCTTTATTGCTCTTACAACGTTGAAAATTATTTCATCGTCTGGGTGAATTAACGAGTATTCTATTTTTTCTATAACAGAGGTATCATGATTAGCCTTTGAGTTTTCAATTTGTTTTGTTATGGATGCATATTCATCCTCATCCCCGTTATTTGCCACCAACCCGTCCTTTCCGATTTCACACATCCTGATTGCTTTCTGTATAACTTCTTCAAAATTTTTCCCAATAGCCATCACTTCACCAACAGATTTCATCGCACTTCCCAATTTTCTTTTTACTAGCTCAAATTTCCTGAAATCCCAGCGGGGCATTTTTACCACCATATAGTCCAATGCTGGCTCGAAACATGCTGAAGTCACTTTTGTTATTGTGTTTACAAGCTCAGGTAACGTATATCCCAACCCTATTTTTGCTGCCATATATGCTAATGGATAACCAGTGGCCTTGCTAGCGAGGGCCGATGATCGGGATAGGCGCGCATTAATTTCTATAGCACAATATTCATCGGACGTAGGATTCAATCCGAATTGGATGTTACATTCTCCATTAATTTTACAATATGTTGTAGCTCTTAAAGCCGCGTCTCGCAGCATATGATATTCGCGATTATTCAGTGTTTGTGATGGGGCGACAACAATATTGTCCCCTGTGTGGACTTTCATCCCCAAGACATTTTCCATATTGCAAATAATCACGTTGTTTCCTACAGAGTCCCTCATTACCTCATATTCGATCTGCTTCCACTCTCCAACGTACTTTTCAATCAGAACCTGGTGAACCATACTCAGCGACAGTCCTCGTTGAACTATTTCTTGCAAATCGTATTCATTATATGCCACACCACCTCCTCTTCCACCTAGAGTATATGCAACCCTTATTATTACAGGGAAGCTAATTTCCTTTGATACTCTCAGGGCTTCTTCATATGAATAAGCAGTAGCACTGTCAAGAACAGGAACGGTGCTTTTCACCATCGCATCCTTGAATTCCTGTCTATCCTCTGTTAACTTTATACCTTCAACTGAAGTATTAAGAACGTGTACATCATATTTTCTAAGAACTTCACTTTCATACAGGTCGACTCCGCAGTTTAATGCAGTCTGACCACCAAAGCTTAGCATTATGGAATCAGGTCTTTCTATTTCGATAACCTGTTCAACAAAATTTCTATTTATTGGTAACAAATAAACTTTGTCCGCAAACTTACTGTCTGTTTGAATAGTTGCAATGTTTGGATTAATTAAGACACTTGATATACCTTCCTCTTTCAAGGCCTTTAAGCATTGCGAACCAGAGTAGTCGAAATGGCGGCCAGATATTTGATCTAGCTTTCGCCCGCTTCTCCGATTTTTATTGCTCCGCTACCTAATACCAGTACCTTACGTATATTCCTGTTTCGAGGCATTAATTTTCATCACAAATGACATTTTGACTAAAATTATGAACATTCGGAATTAAATTTATATCTTTTCTATGGTGCCACGATTCCATATGTCTTTACTAGATCTTTGAACTTATCAAAGACATATAAGCAGTCGTCAGGACCAGGTGAGGCCTCAGGATGAAATTGTACCGCTATAATTGGCTTCTCCCTGTGTTTTATACCTTCGATTGTCTTATCATCTGTATTCGTGAACCATACCTCAAAATCAGTTTTGTCAAGACTCTCTGACTCGATTCCATATCCATGGTTTTGACTAGTTATTATGGTATGATCAGAAACCAAGTCCAGACAGCTTTTGTTTTGACCCCTGTGTCCAAATTTTAACTTGTGTGTTTTAGCGCCTCCAGCCAAAGCGAGAATTTGGTTGCCTAAACATATTCCTAGAGTAGGGATGGATCTTTCAATTAGCTTAGAAGCAGTCTCTATAGTAGCCTTACAAACAATCGGATCCCCAGGGCCGTTGCTCAAAACCACACCGGTTGGGTTATACAGCATTACTTGATCGATTGAAGAGTCCCAAGGCATCCTTATTACTTGGAATCCAATTCTTAAAAGATTTCTAATAATGCTATATTTAGTACCGGTATCAATTAATACGATTTTTGGAGATGACTCTTTTCCATAGTAAGTGGGCCTACTAATTGAAACCTCAGGCATAAAATTATATGAATCGTAATCAAAACTTTCATCATTCTGGCTTTCAGACTTATCCATTACAATTTTAGCACTCATGACACCGTTCGATCTAATCTTCTTTGTTAACTCTCTGGTATCCACATCGCAAACCCCTGGAATTTTCTCATCAAACAGCCATTGATCTAGAGTCCTCTCACAGGACCAGTGACTTGAGACATTTGACAAATTATTAACTATCAGGCCTCTTATTTGAATTCTCTCAGATTCAAAATATTTTGGTAAGCCAAAATCGTCTAGTTCCTTCTGAGATGGAACGCCATAATTACCAATGGAAGGATATGTAAAGCATAATATTTGCCCTCTATATGATGGGTCGGTAAGTGTTTCGGTATAACCGACCATACCAGTATTGAACACTATTTCTCCAGACACACTTGTTGGAAAGCCAAATCCTTTGCCTTCAAAAATAGAACCATCATCAAGAATAAGTTTTGCTTTATAATCTGTAATTCTGTTTAAAAGAGTCGGAATTTTTTGTCCCTCACAAATCAAAAATTAAAATCATTTATAAATTTTTGTAAATAATTTTTTAGCAACTAATCCCCTTACTATAATCATATTCCCTATCTCTCCACTTTATCTTTGCATGTTTTTCTGAGGTCAATATAGACCAAATAAATGAAAGAGATACAACAAAACAACCAATTGGGGCGCCGAAAAAGTAAACCACTTTATGTGTACTGGCTTTTTTCAATTGATAAAAGTTTGTCACAAATATACTTAGTATGCTCAAAATTGTAAACAACATCAAAATATTATAGGACAGATCTTGATCTGCAAGGTGGACATAGTAAGCAGCTGAACAATATGTGAGAACAATGAATGGAAAAGGCATTAAGAAAAATATCCCGATGGTCATTAGGATCGAGTTTAACCGGTCAGTAAAGTATAAAGGAATAATCAATCTTTTCAATGAATTCCACAGGGTGTTAAAATCACGTGCCCAGTAGGCTTCTAATAAATCTTCACCACGGAACATTTTTAAATTATATCCTTCTTCTTTCAATTTTTTACCTAAAGCTCCATCTTCAACTATTTCTGATTTGACAATAGCATGGGTGCCAACGCTTTCATAGCATTCTCGAGTTATTACGAAAAAGCTTCCAAACAGGTATCCAATACTAACATTAGGATCATTTACTCTCATTGGAGAATATCTAGAAAACATGAAAACTGATAGTATAGGTAATACCATTTTTACAATCAAATTTGGGTATTTCAAGTTTGGGACTGCTGTAATAACATCCAACTTTTGCTTAATCAGCGTACTTAATGAATCCCGAACACTTCTGTTTGAATGAATTGTATCAGCGTCGGTAAACATCAGATATTTGCCTTTTGAATTTTGATATCCAACGTTACACGGCCAGTTTTTTCCAACCCAACCTGATGGTTTGTCACCTGCTTTGAATATTCTAACCCTAGAGTCTTTACTAAAATTCTCCATCAAGCCGAATGTAGAATCGGTTGAGTTATCATCTACAAGTAATAGCTCATAGTTTTTGATGTTTTGATCGAGAAGACTTTGAATACATTTATTAATATATTTTTCTTCGTTTCTAGCCGGTACAATCACACTGATTAATTCCCCCTCTAAATCTAAAGTATCATCTGAGTAGATTTTTGGGGATGATTCAAATGATCTTCTCAGTACAGAAAAAAGATAAATCCATATTCCAAACGAGCCTATTATAATTACGACTAATAATAAGTTAACAATTAAGGAGATTTCCACCACTGATTCAAATTTCATGTTGACATATAAATATAACACAATACTATCAGGAAATTAGTAAACATTTTTAAGTAAAACTTTTTATATGCTTAGGTAATGCTTAAAAAAATTAAGATCGATAAACATACATTTAGTTTATTTTTCCTTGTAATTTCTACATTCTTACTTTCTCAAAGTTACAACGCAGCAATTTCATTTGCTCAAACAGAACCAGGATCGGCTGCTGGAGTAACACAAAGTCCAACAGAATCAATACTAGTTTGCGAGTTTGTGCAATTTTGTTCCAATCCGGTGGAGTTGAGTACAAATGATAATGACACAGCAGATATCACTCCGGTTACACCTCAGACTGAAGCTCAAAAAACAGCAGAGAGTGAAGCTCAAACAACAGGCGAGACTGAAGCTCAAACAACAGCAGAGAGTGAAGCTCAAAAAACAACTGATTCATCAGAACTTTTGCCAGATGTTACATCAAATATTTCTTTGATAATGACCCCGGATTTGCCAGGTAACTTGGCAGAAGAAGATGCTCAAGCCCCGGTTAATCAAGATTTGTTAGCAGCTAATGAGACTCAACTAATTGCATCTAATGCGACCGAGGATAGTCAATTGGTAGTCCCTGAAAATGCGACAGTAATTACACCGGACGCTCAAATCCCACTTGAAACCACCAGTGAGAACATTTCAATGACAATTCAAGATGATAATATTACAACCACTGCCGGTAGCAGTTCATCTAATGAAAGTGAGTTTGGAGATACAGTTCCTCCCAGTAATGTAACCATGTCTATGAATGACAGTAATATGTCTCAAAACATTCCAAGTGATGAGACTATGGGTACAACAGCAGCAAACGAGACTATGGGTACAACAGCAGCAAACGAGACTATGGGTACAACAGCAGCAAACG
>WHSX01000072.1 GCA_009379865.1 Candidatus Nitrosocosmicus sp. | reverse complement strand
ATGCCCAATGGCTTGCCAAAATACCCATCAGCAAACAATGCTCGTGATTCCAGTATATCGTGAATGAATATTCTGTTTTCGACTAGTTGACCAGTAAAGGTAGTTATCAAATGCTTAAAGCTAGTATTGTAAAAGAGTTAGAAGCCTGTTGACACTTGTCGACCATCCATTCGATACCCTCTATAGTATCCTTAAACAGAATTAAATCTTTTTGGGAGGTTATTTTATCTAGAGCTTTAATTGTCAATTCTCTGTACTTCCTATCTATATCCATCTCTATCCTTTGGACCTCGCTTGCCAATTCGATTGTATTTTCGGGCTTAATTGTTAGCGTTCTTGACTTCTCTTTAATTTTGAACAGGACGTCTATTATCATGTCGACCATCCCTTTCAACTCAATTTCAAAATTTAGTTTAATGACTCTTGGTTTGAAACTTGACAACCTGAAGGCGACCCAACTGATATAACCCGAAATTTCATCAATAAAATATGCAGTTCTTAAAAGGTCCTCTCTATAAGTCATTAAACTTCCAGTGGCTATTACTTCTCTAGTTATTTGTTTTCTCAGCATTATTATCTCAGTTTCAATGATACTCATCTTATCAGAGAATTCTCTAATTCCTTCCTTGTTATACTGGATAATAGCATCAGTCATGATTGTTATATCTCTGGATAAATTCAGAATCTTATTTGTCTCTTCTTGTAGTATTGCTAATGTTTTCCTCTTTGCTTGGGCCTCTAGCTCACCGCTATACATTTATTGGTTACAAAAGCTTGCCTGTTCATATAATTCTTTATTATAAACAATCTGAAAATTGATATGCTAGGTCAAAACTTTAATTTAGCTGATAGTTGGTGAAATTTTCTTTAATTTCTATAAGATCCCTCAAAACAGAACTAGCAGTTTCCATTCCTCCAGCTCCTTTTCCTATTATCGTTTGCGCTCCAGAATGTTCTGATCTAAAAGTAACAGCGTTCAAAGTCCCATTAACACAAATTGGATCATCTTTTGATATTGGAATGGGCCTAACGAAAAGATTGTCCTTGTCACAATTGGCAATTAATTTTAATGATTTCCTCTCCTTCGTTGCCTTAATTATTTCTTCTTTATCTACCTTAGTAATTCCTGTTTTGTCCACATCTTTTAACGTTACTTTGTATCCCATTATCCAATTAGCCATTATGACTAGTTTAGCTGCCGCGTCGTCTCCATCAATATCCAAAGAAGGGTTAGCTTCAGCATATCCTTTCTCCTTAGCATCTTCGAGTGCTTCATTAAAATGCAAACCATCACCCATCTTAGTTAAGATATAATTTGTTGTCCCATTCAATATCCCTGTAAAGGACGTAATTCTATCTCCTCTTAGACAATGTTTTGCAAAATCCAATACGGGTGTGCCCCCCCCTACTGTTCCACTAAATCTTAACATAACGTTATTATATTCAGATAGTTCTACTAAAGAGGAAAAGGATAAAGCTAATGGTCCCTTATTTACAGTAATAACATTCTTTTTGGTTCTTAGTCCTGAAATTACATGTGACAACCCTGGTTCAGCTGTGGTTAAGTTGGTAGGAGTGAGTTCTAGCAAGACTTCGGCGTCAATATTTTCAATATAATTATCAGCTTTATATATCGATTCTGAATACTTACTGACTTCACCATATTTTTCCTTAACCATTAAAACTCTCTCCAAATCTAAACCGGTTTGTGAATATGCAATTCCCCTACTGTCTATGCACGCCACAACTCTTGGTTTTATCCCGTAATTCTTATATAATAAGTTCGTACTAGAAATCAGTAATCTCAAAAAACTTTGGCCTACAACCCCCATTCCGCATACTATTATTCTCATTAGAACTATCCTTTTATTATTATTATTGGAGAATATAATAAAATTTGTATTAGAAATATATCAAATTAACTGGTCCAAAATCGGCATGGTAATAAATTAAGGCCTAATACATTAATAAATGAAATTCTAGGTCTATTTATTATGACCATATCTGTGGACGGATTTGATAATGAAAAAGACAAAAGTAAAGAAAATCATAACCCAAGTAACGCAGAAGACAATCACTTCGATGTTGTTATAATCGGTTCTGGACCAGCCGGATACACGGCATCTATCTATACATCCAGAGCAAAATTAAAGACCATTGTAGTCTCAGGGAGTTTACCTGGTGGGCAATTGATGACCACTACAGAAGTTGAAAATTATCCGGGATTTCCAAATGGGATAAATGGACCCGATTTGATGACGTATATGCAACAACAATCAGAAAGGTTTGGAACTACAATGATTATCGACGAAGTCACAAGGGTGGATTTTAATTCAAGACCATTCAAAATTTTTACCGGGTCATCCTCCTATACATCTGATTCAGTTTTAATTAGTACTGGTGCTACCCCTAGGAAATTGGGAATTAAGAGCGAACAAGAGTATTCTGGAAAGGGCTTATCTTATTGTGCGACGTGTGATGGACCGTTTTTTAAGAATCAAGACATTGTAGTTGTGGGTGGCGGGGACACTGCTCTAGAAGAAGCAACATTTTTGGCAAAATTTGGTAAAACAGTTAAGGTTGTTCATAGACGTGACAATCTACGTGCAAGTAAAATTTTGCAAGAACGTGCCTTTGAAAACCCAAAAATCGAATTTATTTGGAATTCATCCATTATTAAAGTCACAGGAGACTATAAGAAAGTCTCCTCCGTAGCAGTTAAGAACATGAATACCGCTGAGGAAAAAAATTTAGAGGCGGGTGGTGTTTTTGTTGCAATAGGTCATGAACCAAATACAGCTATCTTTAAAGGGCAAGTGGACCTGGACGAAAAAGGATACGTAATAGTTCAGAACGGTACTAAGACAAACATCGATGGTGTTTTTGCTGCTGGCGATGTTCATGATTTTAAATACAGACAAGCGATAACTGCTGCTGGATTTGGCTGTATGGCTGCTCTTGACATTGAAAAATGGCTGTCTGAAAAAAGGAGTAAATAAAAAAATCATCCTATTTTGTTTTTATTATATTTTAGACAAAAATGGATTAATGTTGTCCGATTGTTGCTACTGATATGCTAGTTTTGGCAAAAAGCTATTGTTTTTCAAGTAATTTTCAAATTCATCGTCTGTAAACACCGACTGTTCGTTGTACAAACTTTTGAACTTGCGACCATCATCAGCAAATATGCCCACAAAAACTTGGTCCCTCTCCGTAATTTCTTGAGCTCGTTCCATCATACTGGCCAGAACAGATCCAGAAGAGGGCCCTACTAACATATTTTCATTCAGCGCAATCTCCTTTACCATTCTAAATGATTTTTCGTTTGTTGCTGTATACCAGTCATCCACCACTTCTTCTCGCCTCAAGAAAAGTTCAGGTTTAGCAGATTCTTCAAAGTTTCTTAACCCTTGGAGTAGATGATTTCTCTGTGCTTGAACGGCAACTACATGGATTTGATTGTTCTTTTCTTTTAGGAATTTTCCAGTTCCAGTAATAGTACCTCCAGTTCCAGCTCCGGTGAAAAAATGAGTTATTTTTCCACTAGTTTGTTCCCATATTTCGGGTCCAGTACTTTGATAATGTGATAGATAATTAGAATCATTTTCGTACTGATTTGGCATATAATAAACATCTGGTCTAGGTTTAGAAATAGCGTAAGCCAAGGCGATGCTCTGATCCGTACCAGCACCTACTCGGGGGCACAAATCATCAGAGGTCTCGTGTAAAAGAGCTCCCAATTTTCTAAGAATATCTTTAGTTTCTTTACTTACTTTTTCAGGAATTACAATCTCAACTTTATAACCCAAATATGATGCGATTCCTGCTAAAGCAATGCCGGTGTTTCCTGATGTAGGTTCAATAATTATACTTTTATCTTTTCTAAGAATTTTTTTTTCTTCAGCATTTTTTATCATCCAATAAGCTGCTCTATCTTTTACTGATCCAAAGGGATTATACCATTCAAGTTTTGCGTACATTTTTACATTATCGGTTGAAAAGCTTTTCAATTGCACCAATGGAGTATTTCCGATTCTTTCAGTTACCTTATTAGAATCTGAATAGGTGGTCGAAGTCGTCATCCTACTTTGCCTTTTTAATTGTAAATTCTAAATCATTATTTGATTTGTTTAACGATAACAATTCATGACCGTTCCTGTTAACCCACCTAGAAATGTCTTCCTCTGAATCTGGATCGTCAGAAACTACTTTTAATAAATCACCTTTGGTCATACGTTCAATTTCAATTTTAGTTCTAAAAACAGGTTCAGGACAATAAAGGCCCCTTACATCGATTGTTTTCATACTGGACTTTATGTTATCGTCAGGACTAGAAGACATAGTTAAATAAAAGCATTTATACTTAATTAAATGTTTTTGCAAAATATACTAGGGATTATTTATTGATTTCAATCTTTAATCGGCCCAAATATCTCAATACTGCTAAACTTGCAAGTGAATTTATGATGACATTTGTAGTGAAAATTTCAGTCCCGTTAACAGCCTAACCTCCTGAAATAAGATTGCACATATAAAGTCATAATAAGAAGGATCGAAATAAATAGACACCCCTTCAATATCTTAATATTATGTATGGACAAGGAGAATGATTTGTGTCATGCTTGTTATATTTGACGTAGAAGGCGTACTGCTAAACGCAGAATATCTACCAGTTTTGGCAAATTTGTTTGGTCCAGAAAAGGAAAAGGAAATTTGGGATATAACTAACAAAGGTATCCGCGGCGAAATTAATTGGGAGGAGGGATTAAAAGAAAGGGTCCATGCATTAAGAGGCATCGGTCATGATCAAGCATCCAAGATAGCGCAGAATTTGGAGATTATGCCTGGGGCAAAAGAATTGTGTTCTTTCTTAAAGGGTCTTGGTTGGAAGCTAGTGGCCATTTCGGGGGGGTTTAACATAATAACCGATAGGCTATATTCAGAACTAAATATCGATAAAATATTTTCTAACGAACTTATCTTTAAAGACAACAAACTTGTGGACGTTACCATAAGAGTTACCTCGGATAAATCTGCATCAGTAAGATCGTATATAGAAGAGAATGGCTTTTCGAGGGACGAGATCGTAGTAGTTGTAGATGGCGCAAACGATTTGAAGTTGTTTAATTTATCTTCTTTTACGGTAGGATTTTGTCCAGTGGACGTAGTTCGGGACAAAGCAGATATAGTTATTGACAGGAAGGATTTGTCTCTATTAATCCCTATAATAAAAGAGAAATTCAAAATAAAGATTAATTCATAAAAAGAAAAGATTACGTGATTCTTTTTTTGATTTCAATCATTCCAATACGGATTAATAAGAATATTGAACCAAACGACGACTTGTCAAAGGTAATTCTTGAATCATTACAAAAGAACAAGATGCAGATCTGTGATAATGACATAATCGTGGTGGCTCAAAAAATCGTATCAAAATCAGAGAATAGATTGCGGGATTTAAGGAACATAATTCCTTCTCCAAAATCAATTCGATTGGCTAATTTTCACAATAAAGATCCGCGATTGATTGAATTGATTTTAAGTGAAACCACTAGAATTATACGCATCACAAAAAGACATTTGATAGTTGAGACCAAACATGGATTTATTTGTGCTAATGCAGGAATAGATCAAAGTAATGTTTCTGAAGATTCTCAGAAGACCCTTTTACTACCGGAAAATCCTGATATTTCTGCAAGAAACCTGAGGAAATCAATTCACAATATTTCTGGAAAAAAAGTAGCTGTAATTATAGCCGATACTTTTGGCAGACCTTTCAGAAAGGGTCAAACCAATGTTGCAATCGGAATATCTGGCATTACCCCTTTAAAGAGTTACATTGGAATGAATGATGAATATGGGAAAAAATTATTGGTAACAGAAATTGCCATAGCGGACGAATTTGCGGCGGCCGCTGAACTCGTGATGGGTAAAACTTTAAAGAATCCTGTGGCTATTATACGTGGGTATGAATACGAAACACTTTCAATAGAGGATGATGACGAATTTAGCATAAAGACACTATTGCGCGGTGAACATGAAGATTTGTTTAGAAACCCTGATAGTATGATACATTACACTGATTGAATCGATCAAAAATTGCAAAATAATTTATTTCCAATACTTTTATCTCATCCCAATGGATGATATCGTTGAAGGTATATTAAATAAAAATAAAAGAATTATCGCACAATCCATTTCAAAGATAGATGACGAGGACCCATTATCCCATGAAATATTAAGAAAAATATATCCAAAAACCGGAAAAGCAATCACAATCGGATTTACAGGTCCTGCTGGTGCAGGGAAGAGTACTCTTATTGGAAAAATGATTTCTTATTTTAAGAATTTTGGTTTCAAGATATCTATATTGGCAGTAGATCCTACTAGTGCTATCTCTGGGGGTGCTATTCTTGGTGATAGAGTCCGCATGCCTGCAACCATGGACGATGACGATATTTTCATGAGGAGTTTGGGTTCAAGGGGAGCATCTGGTGGCATCTCTAAATCACTGAGAAATATAATTCGAATTTTAGATGCAGCTGGGTATGACTTAATAATAGTAGAGAGTGTTGGTGCTGGCCAGCTAGAAATCGAAATTTCAAATGTTGTAAATTTAACGGTTGTAGTTTTCAATCCCAATACCGGCGATAATATACAAGCTGTTAAAGCAGGATTAACTGAGATTGGAGACATATACATCGTAAATAAATCTGATATAGAAGGGTCTAATACCCTGTATATGACCCTTCTAGATCTCATAGGTGAATTACCTAGAAAACCATTAATTTTTAAAGTATCTGCTCATTCTGGGGAAGGACTAGGTGAATTATCAAAAAAATTAAGAGATTTAATTAGTACTGATGATTGGATTTCAAAAAAGAAGAAAAAAGAAAGAGAAGATTTGAAAACAGAGCTCAAATTGATGGTATTAGATGAAGTGAGAGAAAAGTCTTTGCAAGTGTTGAACTCAAAAAGCACGGAGATAAACAAGTTAGTCGACTCGATGCTCGACAAATCAAAGGATCCATATACAGCAGCAGAAGAATTATCTTTATTAGTATTTTCTAGTAAATGATCTGGTATGAGCGAAGATAAAGATTCAATCAAGACCGATTCTAATATTCCGGTAAAAAAGTATTATGCACCTGGCGATATCAGGAAAGAAAATGAATCTGACCCAGGTACATATCCATACCTGAGGGGTATTTACCCTACCATGTATAGGGAACGCCATTGGACAATGCGACAGTATAGTGGATTCGGAAGTGCAGAGGAGACAAATAATAGGTTCAAATTCTTGTTAGGTCATGGTCAGACGGGTTTGTCTCTGGCTTTCGATTTACCTACTCAAACTGGGAGAGATTCGGATAATCCTCAATCGGAGGGTGAGGTAGGTAGAACAGGAGTGGCGATAAGTTCTATAGATGACATGCTAACTTGTTTTAAAGATATTCCACTTGATAAAGTAAGTACCTCAATGACCATTAATTCCACTGCCGCAACCCTACTTTCATTGTACATTACAGTTGCAGAATCACAAGGTGTATCGCCTTCCCAAATTAGAGGAACTACTCAAAACGATATATTAAAAGAATATCATTCTAGAAATACATACATCTACCCCCCGCGGCCATCATTAAGACTTATTGGAGATATGATACAATATTGTTCAACTGATGTATCTCAATTTTATCCGATAAGTATCTCTGGCTATCATATCCGTGAAGCAGGTTCCAATGCAATCCAAGAACTAGCCTTCACTTTTGCAGATGCTATAGAGTACATTAATACCTGCGTGGGTAGAGGACTGGATATAGACAATTTTGCACCTAGGCTTTCCTTTTTCTTTTGTTGTACTATGGAATTTTTAGAGGAGGTTGCTAAATTCAGAGCAGCAAGGGTTATCTATTCTAAGATTATCAAAGAAAGATATCATGCTAAAGATCCCAAATCTTCACACTTAAGATTTCATGTGCAAACTAGTGGGGAAAGCCTAACTGCATCACAGGTTGATAATAACATCATCCGAGTTACAACTGAAGCGCTTGCTGCAGTTTTGGGCGGTTGCCAGTCTTTGCATACAAATTCCAGAGACGAGGCGTTGGCATTACCTACCGAAGAGTCTGTTAAGATTGCCCTGCGAACGCAGCAGGTTCTGGCCTACGAAACTGGAGTTACAAAAACAGTTGACCCGTTAGCAGGTTCATATTACGTCGAGTATTTAACTGAACAAATTATTGATGGGGTCAATTCTTACCTTGACCGAATAGACAAGATGGGTGGAGCATTGGCAGCAATTGAACGAAACTTTTTCCAGGAAGAAATTAGAAAAAATGCTTATTCCCTAAAAAGAGAAATCGACAGCAATGAAAGAACAATTGTAGGGGTAAACAAGTTTACAGACAAAAAAGATATCGAGCCAAAATTGGCTATCGTTGACCCTCAATTAGAAGTAAAGCAAATAAATAGACTAATGGAGTTTAAAATGTCTCGCGATAATGTTAAGGTCCAAAACCAGATCTCTTCCTTATTATCGGCTGCCGAAAAACAAGATGTAAATTTGATGCCATATTTAATATCTTGTGTTAAAAACAAGGTGACCCTTGGTGAAATTAACGACACATTTAAAGAGATATTTGGGACCTATGTGCCAAAAATTTCCTTTTGATTGTTCATCTGTTATTCATCCTTACTCTCATATAATTTCAGGGAATCTTGATTGTTACTCATAATGGTGTTAAATACTTTTCTACCGACTTCAGACTTTTTATCTAATTTTAATTTGGCTTTCTTTCCAATTTGATTGCTTATTAGTAGATCATCTCCTAAGAATAGATTAACCTTTTTTCCTATGTGCGTTTCATCAACTAGTAAGTAAATCATTGATCCCGATTCGGTGATACTAAATGCTACTTCATTACCAATGAGCGGAACTTTCGCCTCGACATCAATCTTAACTCCTAAGATTTTTTCGATTTCTGATATAGTTGAACCTCCTCTACCGATTATTCTGGGAATTACTTCTTTACTAACTATTATTCTTATCTTATCATTGGAAATAATCTTGATTTCAGCCTTAGGATCAAATTTGCCTATTACTTCTCTTATCTTGGATTCTGCTAGCTTATTTATCTTGTTATGTCTTTCTCTATCGGTTTTTTTATCAATATTTTTTAAGGGGATAATTATGTTTTCTTCTCCATACGAGTAAATTTCATATTCTGTTTCTTTTGAAAAAAAGTCTCTGATCTCCACCACGGGCCTAGCAAGATCTTGTTCGACCATTCCTGCAGGGACTTTAACTGTCAAATTTAATTCATATATTTTTTCAATCTTGCCTCCGTGAATAAATATTACTGTATCTATCACATGGGGTATCATACCTAATTCTATCTTGCCAATAAAGCGTTGGATCGCATCCAATGCTTCATTAGCATGTATTACTCCTATCATACCGATACCTGTAAGTCTCAGGTCTGCAAATAGTTCAAAATCCTTTATCCGCCTTACTTCATCAAAGATGGTAAAGTCTGGTCTTACAAGTAGCAGAAGGTCAGCGACCCTTTCATACCCGTTTTTAAAAGAACCATATTGTACCACATTCTCTGGTACCTGCAGATCTCTTGGTGATTCAAGAGTCTTGACTAGTTTATTATTTTGGACGTAATGTTCTGCAATACTACTTGCAAATGTACTCTTGCCAGAACCAGGTCTGCCAGCTATTAAAATTCCCTCTGCCTCTTTTGATAGTCTATTTATTAAACTTATATCCAATTGGTATTCTTGTAGGGACAATTTCTTTATCGGCCTGACTGCAGTAATTTCTATTTTGTTTGACACGGGTGGTTGAGTTATGACAATTCTCATATTCTTGTACATTACCACATAACATCCATCAAACGAAATTTCTATATTTGATATTTTTTTATTGTTTTCAGTAGAAAATAGGAAATTCATGATTTCATTTAAAGTTTGTTTATCCAATTTAGTGTCAGATATTTTCTCTAGTGTAAATTCTCCTGGAGTACCTTTCTTTGCTAATGGTTCTACGCCTTCTATCAAATGAACGCTCATTGATTTATCGTCAAAGTAATTTTCGATATCAAAAGATGCAGAGACTGGAGAGCGTATATGAACGCTTGATATTCCAGTTGCGTTAGCAGCCAAATGTTGTATGTAATCAGCAGTAAATAATGTCGCATTCTCTTTTTCAGCTATTTCGGCGATGATTGCATCTATTCTACCATTCTTGGCCAGTTTTATGTCTTCTAAATTCGGCTTATCCCCGTAAATTCGGAGTAAGATATTATTTTCACTAGATTTTTCTCTAATCTTTCTAAGCTCTGTAAGTCCAATGAATCCGTGTTCTCTCTGTTTACATGCCTGCGACTGCAGCTCATCGATAGCAGCTCGAGGAATTATTATTTCAAAATTATCATCGATATCTTTGGTATCAATTTTATGGCTTATATGGCCATCTATTATGATACTTGTATCTAAAACAATTTTTTTCTTCAAATTGACTATGATCAGATCAATCACTAGATTCTTAAAAAAGGTTACTAGGCAGAAGATATCATAAATAACTTGGATTATCTATAATTGCCTACAACGGGGAATTAGCATTCTATAATTAAATACCTTTAATCACGGTTGCTAAAATTAACTTAATGACTCCTGAGGCATAAAATATTCTATAAAACTAAAATTACATCAAAAAGGCAATGATATTGAATTTACACGAAACTAATCTTTCTTAAGTTTATTCGCTAGTGATATGTACATTTATCTCTTCTGTGTTTTCATGATATTTGTTCCTAAACCAAATTTCTTGAAATAAAAGTTGCTATTATGTCTATTTATTGATATAAATTCTAACTTTGGATTTTCATTATGGCCATATAGAGGACATCCTCGTTTATTTTCATACATATTGCTTAGTCGGAGGTTATTATGTATTTTTCCTGTGGTTATATTATACTCGTGCTCAATAATTTAGCTGGGTGTAATCTAAGCTTTAAATTATATTATTGAAAGTCCAAAGTACTTTAATTTAATTGAGTAAATTGGAATTGAAAAATATAACTAAGTCCTTTTCAGTGAACTCATCTTCAGGTGAAAGGAGAAGGGTTTTAGCTGTAGATAATGTAAATTTATCAATTGAAGAAGGACAATTTGTGTGTTTTGTGGGTCCATCAGGATGTGGTAAGTCTACACTACTTAACATTATTGCAGGTTTAGATAAACCATCTGAAGGAGAATTGGTTCTTAACGGACAATCGGTGGTTGGAACTGGCCCAGATCGCATAATGGTCTTTCAAGAGAATGCTTTGTTCCCCTGGTTAACCGTTATAGACAATGTTGAATTTGGATTAAAAATGGTTGGAGTTGAAAAAGAAAAACGAAACAAGATTGCATTACATTACCTTGAAATGATGGATTTGAGCAAATTCTCTAAATCCTATACTTATCAGCTCTCGGGCGGGATGAAACAGAGGGTGGCAATTGCACGCGCTTTAGTAATGGATCCTGACGTACTGCTCATGGATGAACCCTTTGCTGCACTTGACTCGCAGACACGTGATCTTCTATTAGTTGAACTTCAATTAATATGGGCAAAGACCAGAAAGACAATAATATTTGTAACTCATAACATTTCTGAATCAATATGCCTCGGTGATAGGGTTGTGGTCTTCACAAAGAGACCAGCTCGCGTTAAAAAAGAGATTCAAATTGATTATCGGAGACCAAGGTTAACTGAAGATTCTAATTTATTTGAGTATAATAGACTAGTCCTTGATGAATTAAAGAGTGAAATAACCCAACACAAAAGAACAATCTAATAGACTTTTGCAATACTAAACTAAGCTCTTTAAAACTTCGATCCCTTCATCAAAACTATTGGGCGAAGTAATCAGAATATGGTCCGTTTCTTTATAGACTTCTTTTAAGAATCCAAGGAAATTATCTTGATATTCACTCCAATCCAAACCGATCATAGCCGCGGCCCTCTCATTCTTTGCCGAGGGTACCATGATACAAGGGATAAGCTTGATACGGTTGGGTTTCATTAGATCTTTTAAATCTCTTATATCTTGAATTGAATTTATTGATTGTGTAATAAATCTGTGGGGTCTTGAATTTACCTTTTTCTGGAATAGTTTATGATTTGAAACTTTATTCGGTATAGACAAATCGAGATCTATCAATTTGTCAAATCCTATGGAAGTTAAAAGCTTGACTGCATCAGTTGGTTTTGAAAGTGTGGGTGCTTTTTCTGTTTCTTCAAACG
>WHSX01000071.1 GCA_009379865.1 Candidatus Nitrosocosmicus sp. | reverse complement strand
TCATTGTACATGATTGAAAATATTTCAAAAGGTAAGGCTAGTTTTTATGGCCGTGGATCTGTTATTGAAATCAAATTTCAGCTTATTGAGTTTTGCCATAGCCAATTTTTGAATATATAACATGTAACGTTGTTCCTACAAATGAAATTGAGGTATAAGACTGAAAGATTTCAATAAACCTATATAGAACAAAAATTTGACGCTACAAAATATGTTCAAAAATATTCATGTTATGTTATGAACTGGAAGTTATCATCTGAAATTTAACTGGTATCAAATCAAGGAAATCGAGGCCCAAAATTATGAATATTGTATCGGTTTTTAAAAAAATAAAATAAAATTCGGATAATACCAGCTCAAAATCATATATTATTATAAATTTATGATATGTTTAATACGAGCCATTTATCTATATAGGCATGGATTATGATCAGATTTGCAAGAGTGTTTTAGATATCGATCCAAAAGTTCGTTTTGCAGGCATTTGTGACGAAACCGGTGAAACAAAGTATGGTGGTATGAGAGATGGCAAACCTAGTATACTTTCGCCTCAAGAATCGCAAAAATCTAATTTGCAAGCGGTGGGTAGATGGGGACTGAGAAAAACACTAACTAGTAAAACGGGAAAGGGAATATATGCAATGACAGAATATGAAAAATTGAAACGAATAACCATTCCTTTGGATGATGATCATCTCCTTGTGGTAACTACAGAAGTTGATGCAGATCACGGAAATATTATTAGCAATACTCTCAAATTAGTTAACCAGTAACAAAAAAAGAAACAATCTACTTTTTTGATGCTAGACAGATCCATTTTGAGATTGGCAAAATAAATTCGACTCAAGGTCGATACAAAGGCACTAAGGTCACTACAATCGCAACATCCTGCCAATCGAACCACAATTTATTCCTCGATATAATAAAATAATATTTCTAGCCTTTACTGCACTTTACTTTTGTATGGATTAAGAGCCTGATTATGGGTCAGACGTTTAGGAAATACAGAAGTAAATTAGAATATCCTTTGATAAATTTATTTCACTGTGTCTATCAATTAATCTTTATGTGACAAAATTAGATAATTTTTTGTTGTTACCACAACAATGGTCTAATTCTTCATGAACTTTAAAAGACATTGAAAATATTTTTTCTGAGATCACCTTTGATAGATTATATTAAAAGTTACACTAAGATTCGATATATATGTATATATATTTATTATATGAGTCGACGTCGACTTCATGCAGCAAACGATTTCAGTTAAAAGAAACTTGTCCAGAAAACAATATATTCCATAAATCTTTTTAAAGCATGATTTTGAAATTTACTCTTTGAAGGAAGAGAATAAGGGCGCGGATAAGAATGTAAATAGTGACAAATTAGATGATGAAGATAGAAGGGTTCTAGAGGACATTATTTACAAAAAGAGTAACCAAACTGAAAAGGAAACTGAAATTTTTGATCTAAAGACATTGGTCAATTTGAGACAAGATCGATTATGGGGGGCAATAAAGGAAAGATATCGATACAACACATCTATTAAAAGAGGACAAGACTATTTGCTAAGACATGTAGATTCTAAAGTATCATTATTAGTAATGTATGCTGACTTGGTCGGCTCCACTAAGATGAGCATGACCTTGCCGGTAGAAAAATTAGTGACAGTTGTAAGGGCGTTTTCCCATGAAATGTCCTCAGCCATAGAAAGCCTGAATGGATATGTTTTAAAATATGCAGGTGATGCAGTTATCGCTTTTTTTCCTTCCGGATTCAACAAATATCTAACTTGTGATAATACGTTCAGATGCGCTGAATCCATGATTAACATCATTAAGGACGGTATCAATCCCATCTTAAGTAAACATGATTATCCAAGTCTCTCTGTCAAAATTGGTATCGACGAAGGGGAAAATATTGTGTTTCAATACGGCTATGATAAGGGTTCTCAAGTCGATATTTTAGGATATACAATGAATGTAACTTCTAAAATTACGTCTATTACATCACCTAATAGAGTATCCGTTGGAGAAAACGTTTACAAATTACTACATCCACAGATTCAAACTAATTTTAAGCAAGTCAATTTTGAGAATAATGATTGGAAATATATTGACATAAAAACAGGGGATCCTTACAAGGTTTATACCTTAAAGTAATTGGATAACAGAGTAATATCAACCTTATCTGATCGTTATTCTAATACTCATACTGATCTATTTTTTCCCACTTTGAACACACCTTCATAAAAGAATAATCCATATGATCGTGATGACATGCCTGGACATTTACAGGAGTATTCTATACTTCAATTTTCCGATATATTATTTATTAAGTCATCAAATTCGTCCTATGAAATCAAGATCAAGGTTGAAACTTTCTGAGTCAAATACATCATAATCTGAAATGATCATATGGTTTTTTCACTAGGAATATTATATCCAATTATTCTTTACTTCAAATAGTTTTTTTTGTGCATTACCAGTACACAGGATAATAACAGTCAAATACGACTATTATGAATCAATGGAATTGATGAGAGATTTTATTTATTCAGGGATTGTAAATGACCCATTGAATAATTCTAAAAGGAATATGATGTCACATTCATTTCAATTTCAAAATTATCTAAATATGGTGTCAGACCCAAATATTCAAAATCATATATCGTATAGAAATTTTAATGATGAATCCGTGAGTATGGGGTATGGGATATGGATTCTTGTCCCATACTTAGTCTGGCTTAAATAAATAAAGGACATGACGATTAGAAAAACTGACATTATAATTATATTTTCCAGGTAAATATAATTCCCTGACTACTTAGCCATTATACAAATCCCATCCCCTCCCTCTTAATTTGAGACATCCGTAATGATGACTCCCTGTTTTTATGACAAGACTTTGAGTCCCACCCCCGGCTTTCCGTGTCAAACTAAACTTAGAGTATTCAACCTTGAATCATATCCTCACGGAGCAAAACACTATGTATCTTATATCATGTGTTACACAATTAAGAAGGTAAATGGATGAAGATGGTGACCTTCTCAAGACAACAAACGATTTACTTGATCAAGATTCGTCTTCGTCCAGACCATCAGATTTACTAAACAACAACGAAAGAGTGGATGGTAAACAAGGAAAACAAAATACAGTATCCACAATTGCATACGGGGAAGAGACTATACCGATAATTGATAAATTTGCTATGAACTGTAGAAGGGATCTCAATCTATGTATTGATAAAAACGGTCCATCTGTAATAATCAATGTTCCTGAGATTACAAAATTATATGTAATATTCAAAAGTACCTCCGTGCAAATAAGGATAAGGATAGTTACAGATATAACTTCAGATAATATGGGATATTGCAAACAGATAGCTAAGAAAAATGGAGTCGAATTAAGACACATATCAGGTATCAAAGGCAATTTTGCAATATCCGATGATAGAGAGTATATTGCGTCTGCAGTGTTACATGAAAGTAAACCACTAACTGAGATAATACACAGTAACGCAAAGGAGATTGTAGATCAAAATCAATTAGTATTTGAAACTTTGTGGAAAAAGGCAATATCCGCAGAACAGAGGATATCAGAGATTGAAGATGGAATATTACCGATTCAAACCTATCTTATAAACAATAAAGGTGAATCGCTTACCTATGTACAAAATTTTGTTAAAAATGCTAATACAGGTTTTTCAAACTCAACATCTATAGGATATTTCAAGTTACTAAATCATAATAAAACTCTTCTTCAAGCATATTTGAATCATCTCTCAAAGTATAAAGAAGGAAAAATAAAAGGCGGTGTACGATGGGTTACTTATATAGAAAACAAAAAAGAGGATACGGAATTAATAAAAAAATTTCTTGATATTGGTATAGAAATAAAACATGTCAGAAACCTTCCTCCCTTATATTTCTCAGTGTCACAAAAGCAATGTGTTACCACTGTCGAAGATATATCGAATGGAGAGATGCTTCAGAGAATTATTCATACCACTGAGCCACCATACATTTTGCATTATCAGGCAGTATTTGAGGAACTGTGGAACATAGGTATAGATGCTCAAGAAAGAATAAGACAGATAGAAACAGGCACTTCTTTAGAGACAACAAAAGTTATTGAAGACCCTGTTAAAACAAAACAGTATTTTATAGACTTGGTACAAAATGCAAAAGAAGAAATCATGATACTTTTTCCCTCATTGAATGCCGTAAAAAGAGAAGTTATTATGGGAATCATTGATTTACTGAAAAAAAAGAGTGCTGAAAATATTGGAATCAGAATTTTATCTCCGGTGAATGAACATATCAAAGAATTATTGTTTCCGAAGGATGTTGTAGGTAAGTATAAAGTTATTAAGAACATTATTGGTAGAGGGATTCAAAAGCAAGACAATTTGATATCTACCATTGTAATTGTAGATAGAAAATATGTCTTAGCTATAGAATTAAAGGATGATTTCAAAGAACTATTTGAAGAGGCTATAGGAGTATCAACATATTCAACAAGTAAACCTACTGTTTTGTCTTATGTATCGATATTTGAAAGTCTTTGGGCACAAACGATAATAGCTGATAATCTAAAAACTGCCAATGAAAAACTGATCAAGACAGAACAAATTGAGAGAGAATTCATCAATACTGCAGCACATGAATTGCGAACTCCAACCCAGGCAATAATGGGATATACGGAATTAGATCAGAATGTTTTTGAGGATCTCTTAAAAAATATAAGAATAACTACAGATGACGAATTAATAAGGATCATTAACCATCTCAAAATACACTTTGATGCCATTTCTAGAAATTCAACTAGATTAAACGAATTAATAAATAATCTATTGGATGTAGCAAGAATTGAATCTAATAGCATCAACAGTTTACAAATACGTAAAGAAAAATTGGACTTGGTTAAGGAAATTAATGATTCAATTAAGACAGAACTTGAACAAAAAATCAAAAATAAGAATATTGAGATCGACGTTATCAATGACTGCATTGATGAGCAATGTTGGATTTACGCAGATAGATTAAGACTCAATCAAATCATTAATAACTTGATGGGCAATGCAATAAAGTTTACAAATCAAAACGGTAAGATACATATCATAATTGAGAATATTTCAAATTTAGATAAAAGAGTCACAGGAGAAAGGAAAAACGATATTGACAGTAGTAAAAGCTGCATTGAGGAAAAGAGAGAAGATAATAAAGCAAAGGACGAAATATTTGTGAGTATATCGGATACTGGTAAAGGAATCTCTCCTCAAATCATGCCAAAACTGTTTGAAAAATTTATTACAGGTTCTAGTACAGGAACAGGTCTTGGGCTATACATTACTCGCAAATTAGTTGAGGCTATGGGTGGTAGAATATGCGCCTTTAATAATAATGACGGAGTTGGCTCCACCTTTGTGTTTAGTTTACCAAGAGGAGGCTAGTAGAATATTTTATACAACTAAGGGACAATCTGTAAATCTGACTTGTTTCTAAAAAAAATTAACGACTTAGTGCGTTTTGATGTCCATTTTATCGGTTGTAAATCTATTTACTAATTTACTCGTTGAAAGTAAAATATTTCCTTCATGTCAAAAAAGTAAAGCACGAAATTCAATCACATATTCTATCCATTTCATGTCAGATAGGTCGTGAGTACATCCAACCTTGAATCACATCCCCACGGATGAGAACTATTATCAATATGTTGTCAACTAGGTATTGATCGTAATCGTCATTTATTGATATCGGCAAAGTAGCATCACTTAAACTCCTATTGATAATTTGACTCATGTTACTAATATTTGTATCATTAATTTATTTATCTAATCCATCATCAGTGATAATCGAACTAGTCATATTGATATTGTGGTATTATTTTGATTTGATGCAAAGGAAAAGGTGTGAATTTGTATGCCTACTAAATGTAAAAGTAGTAATGAGGATGACGATTCCTAAAATCTCAAGATTACTTAGTATCATTTCTTAGTTAAATAATAGTCTAGTTATTGCATTAATAGCCTTCTTGTACATTTATCGAATTAAAAACTGAATTTAAGCGAAAATATTAGTCTAAAATTCCATTTATTCTCGGGTACTGATATGCTCAACCACTACTATCAAAGCTCCTTTACAGCAAGAAATTTGATCTCCATGGATAAAGACTTTTAGTCGACTGACCTTATACAAATTCTCTCAATTATAGTACTTTACGATTGTAAGTTCTATAGAAAAGATAATTTGTAATTTGATTCTTGGATTGAGTAAAGCATTAATGAATAAAAATAAGTATTTGACATATAGAATTAGAATAGCAAATCATAAATAAAATAATTCAATACATCTTCGACATTGTGTTATAGAAATTCCGACCCAAGTTTATATCAGTTAGTGTTTCAAACCATGATTTACTACATATTTTGATCTACTGAATATTGGAACTAGTACATACAAGATATCTCTTAAGATGTTTCTATAAAAAATTGGGATACAATCCTGGTATCGTTGCTTAAACCGTAGTATACGTCGTCTTTCTTCTTAGTATAAACCCAAATCCAAGGGATACTGCCGATAGCAATACCACAGTAGAAAAAACCAGATCATATGACTTAGCTGATGGATATGATACTGTAGTTCCAACATTTTCATGATCAGCCATATATACTCCCGCCAGAGCTGGGCCTATTGCCATACCTATGAACAATAATAGTGCACCAATTCCCACGGATATTCCCGTAAATTCTTTAGGGGAAGAGGACACTATCATATTCCAAGTTGTGGTCATTGTAAGCGATAGACCTATGGCGATTATGGCCAAGTCTACAGAAACTATGAACTCCGTTTCGTGGAACATTAGTAATCCAAATGTTCCAAATAGGCCAATAATTCCACCAATTATGATTGGTTTTATAGTGCCTATCTTATTTATGATAAATGGAGTGATACTTGCAAACACCAAGAAACTGATCATGAAAGGTAGTTGAACGTGTGCAGCGTCTATCGAATCACCTCCGAAACCTAAAGGAGCTGGACTCCTCACCAACTGGACTATCGTTGGATAAATCATGAACATAGAGATTCCTGTAGCTATTAGTAGGATAAATGAAGGTAGAAGGATTTTATCTCTTAACAATTTCAAGTTAACGAAAGGAGGTATGGCCCTTCTTTCTATTATAACAAAGATTGATAATGAGACTGCAGATATTATGAATGCTCCCGCAATTTGTAATACATTTTCATTATTTACACCGATTTGAATGACTGTAAGTGCAATGAGAAATGAAGCTATCGTAACTGAAAGAGCCACTATACCTTTAATGTCTATAGAAAACGGTATTCCTTTCTTCGCTGATACATCTTTTTGATTCTTTGAACTATTTGAATGATTTGGTACTTCATATTCCCTTACAAATTTTGCAATCAATAATGTTACCAAAATAGAGAAAGGTATTATAGCCAGAAAAGTGGCATGCCAACCAAAGGTTTGGATTATGCTAGCTCCAACCAATAGTCCCACTACTGAACCAGCTGAATATGCAGAACCAAAGACCCCTACAGCTATAGATAGTTTAGCAGGCGGAAATGTATCGCGAAGAAGACTAAATGCTGCTGGAATAGCTGCTAACCCAACACCCTGAATAATTCGACTAATAAGTAGAAAAGTTATGTTATCTGCAAATCCGCCAGCGGTGAGTCCTGTTATATATATTACAAGTAATGATAGTAATACTTTCTTTTTCCCAAATAGATCAGAAAGTCGACCAGCAACTGGAGTCATCACTGCAGCTACAATTAAGTATGCACTGAATATCCATGCAGCAGTTCCATAAGATATGTCCAAATCATTTATTATTTCTGGTATTGCAGGAAGAAGCATAGTTTCTGAGAAAAAAACTGTCAATAGAGTACTACTAAGAATTGCTAAAGTTAGCCACGCATGACGACTAACAGTCGTCGTTGCGTTAATCATATTATTTTTTTCATTCCTATCTTTAATCATATCAACTTACCTTATCTCATTAACTATAATAAGGTAAGTATTTAAAATAGTAGGTGACGATTTGGTAAGTAGATAAAAATTGAAAGAATAAATAGTTATTAAAAAGAGATATAAAAAGTTGACTTATAGATTTTATACGAAGTAATGATTAAATGGTGGTATTATTATTTGACTCAGTCATATCAAATGAATAAACTTTATCCAACAAAAATCTTTCATTTTGACGCCCAAATAATTTATCTAAATTTATACCAAAACAAGACATTGAAATGAAATGTATGAGTAGTCATTTTATTTGTTGCTTTTTATTTTAGCATGATAAGATACCCTAGGGAAGAAAATGAAGTCTGTAATATGCAACATCTTGTAAGAGAGTCGACCGAGTTTCAAATAATAAATCTGCCAATTATTTCTATTTTCTTTTTCTATAAAATTAAATTAAATCAGAATCTAGGAATAACGGTTTCAAATTAAGTACTAAAGGTTTGTTAATTTACATATACCTTCTAATAGATTTGGCGGTTATCTTTTCGATCTTAATAGGATCGGGGTTGTCAAATATTTGATCGCAACAATATTTGACCGAAAACAACGCCATCTGTTCCATTATTGGTTGTAGTTCTTTGCCCTTTTGAGTAAGATAGTACTCTATCCTAATTGGAGTTTCATTGTATACATGACGTTTAATAAGACCATCCTTTTCCATTTCTTTTAGCCGTATTGACAAGGTTTTAGGGTTGATCTCTTCTATAGAATTCAAAAATTCATTAAATCGTTTTTGTTTAACATAAAGCATATTGCGTAATATTAAAAGAGAAAATTTTTTGCCAATTATATTAAAGGTATTAAACACAGGACAACATTTGCATTCCATATCCTCTATTAGCTTTTGGTGACTTGGATTTTCTTTCTTTTCCTGATATTGCTCTGAGGCTTTGAGTTCTACCAACTTAACAACCCTATATCTACTTACAAATTAACCACTTACCAGTTTATATACTTACCTTATTATAGTTAATAACACAAAGTGATCTATGAAATGGTGCAAACTCGATGTGACTCAAATTGTGCGCCTTCCCTAGAATTGGAGAAGCTGGAGGCATAATCAGAATAGGGGCAATATGTGGGGATGCCAAACGATACCCAATGATCCCGATATCTGTTCTTGCGGTGACACAGATCCAATTTAAATAACAAAGAAACTTTTAGAAAGCTCATTTTTTACAGCACTAAAGGAGATCCATGCGGATAAGATTAATAAAATTATTGAAAGAGAATGGGGAAGTACCATTGATAGAACCGCTGAATTAGCTGTTAGAACTATTGAAAAACAATGGCAAGTCTCTGTATCATCGTCATTTACAAACAAAGAATTCTATTAGGAACTGGGAAAGACAATGACCTCTAATAGAAAACAATAACAGTATGGAATTTTATTTTACTTCCATAATTTTTAATATCATTTAATGGAAATCAGCATTTAATATTTTTTTTATCAAAAAAATACAATTCATCTTGCTGTTTATAAAATACAATAAATCAACGAAGGATTTGTAAATAACATAAGATATAAATCGAAAATCAACACTTTGAACTCTACCGAACCGGATGATGTTGCTTAACAAGAGTGCTACATTCTTGATCTGACGCTCTTTTTCTTGCTTCAATCATTTGGATTTCATTATTTCCTACCAGATATCTTAGCCCAGGATTATTGATTGTAACCGCCTTCGATATCACTTTTGCTATTCCTTTTGGTGTGGTATCCGGATTAATAAAGCGATCCATAGCTTTATGCAAAGTCTCGACCCATAATGCATATGATGAGCTAGGCTCAGCAGCCCTTTGTTCCTCTAGGGCATTACTTGCGAAAATGCTACTGATAGTACTGGTTCCGTATTCTTTACTGACAAGCTAGAAAAAACCCAACTGGTAAAAAGAAAATAATTGTTTCCCTTTCGGCTTGATTCCAATCATCCTAAGAGATAGAAAAACATTGCCCTAGTATACATAAGATTGAAATATTTTATAGTAGCTATTAGTGGAAATGGCCAAAGTAGTTGAAATGGATGAAAGCGTATCAATATTCTCTCAAATGAATGAAGATGTCGGTCCAGTTATACTGATAAACAAATTTGATGTAAATACTTCCGAGTCCGATGAGTTTGTAAAGGCATGGGCCGAAGAAGCAGAGAATTTTAAGGGACAAGCGGGGTTCATTTCCACACAATTACATAGAGGTATTAGTGGGAGCAGAATATTCATTAACTATGCAGTTTGGGAATCTGCAGCTCAGTTTAAGAACGCGGTTAACAAAGTTATGAATCCAAATGACAGAATGTCTAAATATCCACTAACTACTGTTGCGTCACCCCACTTGTTCAAAAAGGTCGCAGTAGCGGGAGTATGTGTTGACTAAAACCTATCAGAAGCTATATCGTGATATCTTTTTTACCTACTTTGTCTAATGCAATGGCTTGATAATACTGATTGAGTGAAAGAATTTACTATGCTAAAGGACTTAATATCTTATTTAAATTGCCTTAAAAATGATGACAAAATAAAAATAGTGGAGAATATCCCTAATTATCTAGCAAACCCTTTAGCTTCCACATTGCGTATATTCCTTTTCTGTCTTCCTCGTCGACGTATGATTGGTACACCCCCACTGTACTTTTGAGGAATCCTAAATTTCCAGTAGCGTTAGTATCAAAGAATACTACATCCAACCTTTGTGTTGTGTTATCTATTATGCTTGATATATCCTTAAAAGAGTAATGGGCACTGCCGTTCTGAGAGACAAATAGATCTCTACCGATCACAGAACAAGTACCATCATCTCTTAGATTTGTAGTACCACTACCGGTGGCAACTATTTCCATACCATCTAAAATTCTATTACCGGTAAATGAATAAGTATCATTATCGAATATTATGTCATTGTTGATACCTTGTTCATAAATTTCAAATCTTTCTGTATAAATTGGCCCATCTAATTTTAAATCGACGTATTGAATATCCACAGAATCCAACATACTCTTTCCTTGTTGTTGTTGTTGTTGTTGTTACTGAACTACTTCCCAGATAGAAAAAAGAGAAAAAGAGATCGTCTACATCATTGCCAACATCAATAAAGAGTATCGAAGTATTTGTACAAGTAAGAACTACAAACTATTAATATATAAAATATTTACAATTGCATGAATTGACTTTCAAGATTATGCAATCACACAACTAGAAATAACTTAATCTTCATTGTTCCGCAATAAGATGGATCTTTTACATGGGTTTTGTGATTAAGAGATGTAACAAGATGATAAAACCAAAAAAAAGTTTGAAAACATGAGACACGAGGATGGCGTGACAGCTCTCCTTTTGATCTTTAATATTATCTTTTTTTCAAACGGTCGGCTAAATTTTTCACCTTTATTTTCCAAATAGCTCACAAAATTTTGCTATTTACGATATTAGAAGACAAGAATTGCTAAATCCATGTCATACCTGAATTTGACTCCGACATTCTGCTTGCTTGATACTATCTGTTCTATTTTCTAATATCTTTTGTATTTCTTCAAGCATAAAGCTAGTTGAATCTGATGAAATTTTTTCTCTTTCTACCGAACTTAAGAAAGTGTTGTCCAGTATTCCCAAATTGTAAAGAACGTTTTCATTCAGGACTCTTTTCGGTGAAGATAAGTCCGTTATTACCTTTAGCAAATTAGTTTTTGATATTTCTCCTTTAATGATTGTTTTACCGATATAGTCATTAGTATAATACATTTCACCACCAATATCCTGACTATCAGTTACTCTGACATTGTACTTTGAGATAAAATCCTGCACTTGATCTTTTGTTCCCGCATACACTATAGGTATAATTGAATTTGGTTTTTCTATTGCATTATATTCATGTGCTAAAACTCGTAATTCTCTTTCGGCTTCAAGGTCTTTATAGTCTGCGTAAGCAGGTCCTAATATTTCATAACAGATACCATCAACATTGACATTGACATTCTTCTTTGGGTAATAAGTGAACGCTAATGAAAAGCTTACAGCTCCCGCAATTATAAAAAGGATAATTAATGGTATTACTAATCTTAACATATTCTGTTACCTTTTATTTTGGCGATTAGCAATAATCTGTATAGTATGTGTAGCGTCTTTCCACTTCTTTATTGTTCCCACTATTTATGCTATGGATTGCTTTTCTTAATCCACCTTTTACGTAATCTCTGAGATATTCTGTTTGTGTATTTGAATGGTGTGTTGAATAACTACTTTTCAAACAAGCTATATAGCTTCTTTTATTAGG
>WHSX01000070.1:320-12396 GCA_009379865.1 Candidatus Nitrosocosmicus sp. | reverse complement strand
GCCTTTAAATAGAGTACTAAACGGACTATACCAAGACCAATAAAGAACAGGAAGAAAAGAAGAATATACTCCTTAGACTCGAAGAAAAGGAGACACAACTATCAAAAATCTATATGCATTAGTAAACCAAAAAGGATTGTTAATCTACAAAACAAAAAACAAACAAAGAGCTAGAAAGTATGATTACAGGGTCTATAAAAATAATCTCCCGTATATCCCATTAGAGGTGCAAAGGATGTTCGACCTTGGCTTCTTTGGAGTACAAGAAGGCTATCCGGAACAAAAATCATCATTACCTATCAAAAAGGAGAAAGGCTGCGAGTTAACAGCAGAACAGAAAGAGTATCATAAAAACCATCCTGCAAAAAGGATAGTAATAGAGAACATGCCATTTGTGGGCCCAAAAAGTATAGAATAATGAATAAAGTGTTTAGAAACAGGCTCAGAAGATACAATAGGATATCAATAATAGTATCATGACTGGTAAACTACAACAGAACAATGAATACTTGTTAGTTACAACAATAATGTAAGGTTAGAGAATATGATTAAACACTGCTAATTCCGCAAGAGATCTGCGGTTAAGCTAACATGGCCAAACTTTCTACTAATTGCTTTAATCGTATGTTGAAGCCATAAGATTATCCCTACCAAAAATGTGTCACCTAAAAAAAAGGTATTGTTACTTTGGGGAAACATCCATGTTATTGTATAGCACATAGGCATCCTCCGAATACATTGCTACTGAGCCCGAAGCCAACTTTGAAGACATCGCTCTGTCAATATAATCTATCTGTAGATTTCCATTGATGTATACCTTTATGTGATTGCCAACCATATCGACAGTTATCTTATTCCATGTATTCAGCTTCAACGTTGGAGTGGACTTTGTTACTAGGAATTTTTGACCATCTACAGGATTTGTGCAAGTGTTGCAATCTTTCTTTCCAAGCTCAATTCCGTTTGGTTTTACTAACAGCGAGTAATAGTGAAAAGTATCTGAATACCTAAAGAATAACCAACCCACTTCCCACGTATGAGGCGAGTTCGTTCGCAATTGTTTTACGGTATTCATATCGACCTTCATATTAAAATTACAAAAGTTGTCCGTAGATTTTACCAACGCCGCATGTGTTTCAGATGCGCTAGTAGAAGCTTTTGGACTCAAATAAAATACAGACCTCCAGTCGACATTTTTTACTCCTGTTGACCCATAACCGGAATAAACATTCTTCCACTCTCCGTTTGGTGATGTCTTGCCTTGACCCAAAAAGTAAGTACTATCAAAATTATCATACACACTTGCCTGGCAAGAGGTGGCAGCGGTGGCAGCCAGCTGAGCGGATTGAGATTCAGAATCATCATTGCTTTGAGTATCGGTCTTCTCTTCCTTATCTAGTTGATTTACTTCATATGGCAATGGCAATGGTAATAGCAATGGATTGTCAAATTGTTTCTGATTATTGTCATAAATTGAAGATGATATGCTAGAATACGCAGTATTATATGTATGTATTCCCAAAATTGGAACCAAGAATAGAATAACTGCCAAGATTCCGCCCGAATGAATTATTGTGAAGTGATTATAAGTCCGTTTCTTTTGATTGAACAATTGTTATAGTTATAAAATTGATCGAATTTAGAGGGAACCAGTCTATTCACAATAACATACATCTCTAGCCGCATTGCATAATCTTGTTCACTAAGTTAGTAAAATATATTACTTCTGTACGTTGCTGGTTTGACTTTAAGAGCAACATTCCGTATTTTACATTTGATTCTAATAATTCAAACTAATTTGAATTGTTATTCCAATATTTGATTATTCAAAATTAAATATTTAAGAGTTTCTCACGTTTATCTGGGAGAAACATCCATATTATTGTAAAGCACATAGGCATCCTCCGAATACATTGCTACTGAGCCAGATGCCATCTCAGGAGACATATCCGTATCGATATAGTCAATCTCCAAATTTCCATTGATAAATACCTGGATGCGATTTCCATCCATATTGATCTTGACGTTATTCCAAGTATTCAGCTTCAACGTTGGGGTGGAGTTTGTTTCTAGGAATTGTTGACCATCTACATGATTTGTGCAACTGTCGCAATCTTTCTTTCCAAGCTCAATTCCGTTTGGCTTAAACAATAGTGAATAATGGTGAAATTTGTCCACATACCTAAAGTCTATCCAACCTACTTCCCATACATTGGGTGGAGAGTTTTTTCGCAATTGTTTTACTGTATTTATATCAAACTCCATTTCAAAATCACAAAATTTGTCTGTAGACTTTACTAATGCAGCATGAGTGTGCGTATCATATGGTGTTGACGATGCATTAGGTTTAAGGTAAAAAACGGATTTCCCACCTACTTCTGCAACCCCTGTTGACCCATAACCGGAATAAACATTCTCCCACTCTCCGTTTGGTGATGTCTGGCCTTCACCCAAAAAGTATGGAATATCAAAATTATCATACAGGTGCACATCACAAGAATCCTCAGTAGTAGCTTCAACATTATAATTTAACATAGATATAATAAACAACATCGAGATTAAACAAGAAAACATAAAACATGTAGCAACGAATGATAATCTTACGCTCATTCCTATCCTAGACTCCAATAATAAGTTTGAATCATCATTAATATTAAAGTACAATTATTCAAGTTTTTTTTTGATATTCTAATATCATTTTATATTTAAAAATTAGTTTTGAAGGTTGCAATATATTTTTATATCTTATAAGCTACAATATTCTAGTTAGAATGGATGAAAAATCTGATTTGGCCTTAAATTCAAAAATACGAAAATTAGGATATGGTTTTACAGCTTTTTTTGTTATTTCGGCTATTTTATTTAACAATGGTAATACTGTCTATTCTACAAACCAGGGGATTATTTCTGGAACTGGTTACGGAAACAATGGGGAGCGTTTTGGCTCTTTTATGACTTGTTCTGAGCCTGATGTAGTCCATTATTTTAAAGGTTCGACTATTAATTTTAAAACGTCTTTAACTGACAATTCGGGGGTAGGTAAGAATTTCGGTACATCCTTAGGGTCCTGGGTTATTGACTTTATAGCAGAGAATTCGCAAAGTCCAGTGAGGATAGGGGGACAAATAATTGAATCAAATTTGGATCATAACACGTACACGCTTGTAGGGGAAAAAACTTTTGACAATGTATGCAACAACACAGGAAATACTATTACTTTGACAGGTGGATGCGGAGAAAATACAAGAATATGGTTTTTAGATTCTAATAATGAAAAAGTCGGATCAACTACACCACCATATAGTGACAAGATAAATTACGTGTTTGGATCAGAAGTCGATTGTGATTAATAGCCTATCCCAAAAATATCATTCTATAGATGATTGCACAGCAAGAGAATTGTGGGAGTATATCATTCCAAACTGGGCATCTTGTCGAGGCACAATATACTATTACCCCGCGAATTATTACCTCCACCTATTATAGCATAAGACTCCTTTGGTGTCATATACTTTAATGGAGGTATGTGACCTATTCCAATTATAATCATAGAAGAACTTGTGAATAACAGGTTTGGTTTCATGGAATGTCTAAAAGTCATGCTGCCAGATGTAATCTTCCTTGTTAATTGATTTGTGAAATGCTTCTATGGTCGCATTCTGATCGGGTCTATTCTTTCCAGCATCTTCCTATCCTAATCCATACCTTCAATGTATTTATGAACCTAACAGGCGCGTACTGTGAGCGCCATCATCACTGCTTGTGGCCAGATCCGAATTATTGGATAAACAGGAACAACTCCACTGGAAACCTTCCAATCCGGCCATTTCCAATATCTGCATGGATTCATCTGCATCACACTAGGTACTGGGTGCGTAAGCCAACCATTCTCTATGGTATATCAGTCCAAGGTGCGGAACAGATAGTCCCATCTGTCATGGCCACCAGGTCAGATATAGGTTGTATCATATTGCCAAAGATGGTCGGGTCTTTCTGGTATTGTTAGGATCCACTTCAACATAACGTGCTTTCTGACACTTCTCTTCCTTAGAAGGTTAGGAAGATCTATGAGTTGGTACACCTTCTTTCTGCTCGTTATTATCTCACTTCTATCAAGTATGGCTGTTATCCTTCTAATCCCAAAATATAGATACTCCAACGCCACTTTTTCTGTGGCTTCTATTAGTGCTGCTGCTGCCGCCCCTATTGATTCGCTGAGGGTATTTTGCTAATACTACTACTACTGATAACGTGTTGTTGTTGTTTTGGAATATAATAATACGAACTTATAGGATAACCTGAAATAATAGATGCTTTCCGGAGGATATTCTCTTCTTTTTCGTCATAATCATCAATTCCTGAAAGGCAGCTTTTCCCATAGTCTTTTCCGCTCCTTTTTTAAAAACTCGCCTTCGGCAGTCAAAGTACTTTTGGCCAATAGTTACACTACTATATTGACCTTCTCTTCTACAGTCCAATTTCTATATGCCTGTAATGTACCCTCAAAAGTATCTCTTAAAAATTGTCGAATGCTGTCTAGCTGGTATGGGATACAGATCAAGTTCGTTAAGAACCATTCTGCAAAAAGGATAGTAATAGAGAACATGCCATTTGTGGGCCCAAAAAGTATAGAATAATGAATAAAGTGTTTAGAAACAGGCTCAGAAGATACAATAGGATATCAATAATAGTATCATGACTGGTAAACTACAACAGAACAATGAATATCGCATAGTTAAAACGGTATTAATAATAGTTAGATCTAGATACTAAACTGTTCTATTTACACTAGAGATCTATTATTACTAGGTTTGGGCATTAATCTTCATCACCATCGCTTGCTGCTGCTTCTTCATCACCATCGCTTGCTGCTGCTTCTTCATCATCACCATCGCTTGCTGCTGCTTCTTCATCACCATCGCTTGCTGCTGCTTCTTCATCACTATCGCTTGCTGCTGCTTCTTCATCACCATTTATCCTCAAAGTAGTGGTTATACTGTCGTTTGGTATAGGAATAGATAATTCGTGATATTTGGACGAAGTGTCATTCAACAAGTAATCTGTAATGTCATGTGTGTTTTCTCCTTTAATTGGCGATACTACCGTAGCGTTTATGTTTTCAATGTCACTAAGGAGGGATTTTGGAATTTTTAATTTGATGAGCGAATAAGAATTACTTAAATTATTACTAGAATTGTCTAGTTTTTTAATGTCATTGTTTTGTATATCTACAACTACATACTTCTGATAGCCTGCAAATACGTCGTCTATAGTAATATTATCAGGATAATCAAATTGTAGCGAAAATATTATTTGCTCAGGGTCATCTGTAATGATTGAATCTAGCTTGTAAATATGATAACCACCAAAGTAAATATCTCCACCCGGAGTTTGAGTTAATCCGATGACCGATTCAAAGGGGTAAAGATTTATTTGAATATGATTTTCATTATCTACAGTTTCGGGGTCATTATGGGGAGTTACTTCAGAACTTATTTTTTTAGAGCTGTTGCTAATTTCAAGACTATATATATCTCCTGTATAGGTACCAACAAGGAATGTGTCTTTTAGGTAGGGAAAATCATCACTTGCATAATAAATTGTTTGTGTAGGAGCAATTGAATAATAATATGACCGTAGAGGTTTTATGTCGATTGTACTATTTGATACCTTCCAATGACGATTTTCAGGCTGCATAATTGGAAATCCGTAGTTGCCTCCTTTCTTTAGGACATTGATTTCATCAAACAGTCTATCATTATTTTCTGTAAATATCCCAATACCATCCTTCTCGTTAAATGCAATGCCAAATATGTTTCGATGTCCCATTGTATATACGGGAGAATTTGGAAACGGATTATCTGATGGAATGGTTCCATCTTTATTAATTCTAAGTATTTTTCCCACCAATATATCCTTGGATTGAGCATAAATAGACGCTCTAGCGTCTCCAATTGAAATATATAATTTATCATCCGGACCTATTGCGAGCGAACCTCCAGCATGAAATGCCGCATTGGAAGGAATATTATCAAAAATAACGGTCTTGTTAAAAGCTAAATTGTCTTTTTCAGTGAATCTTACAACTCTGTTAATTGGTTTATCATTAACATCAAAAGTGGAATAGTATGCATATACAAAATGGTTATTCTCAAATTCTGGGTCTATTGCTAAGCCCAACAATCCAGTTTCCCAATTAACGTCTAAGTTGTCAATCGTAGCAAATGGCCTATCTAATAAAATATCATTCTGCAGGATTCTTATCTTTCCAGTATTTTTTTCGGCTGCGAATATTCTTCCATCTGGAGAAGTTACCAGGCTAGAAACCATTGTTAACATCCGTCCATTGTTCTTATAGACTGATGAATCATTCAACGTATTATCGAATTTCCAGTGTCCGACTAGTCCATTAGAATTGGACATCGATTCATTATCGTTATAAATCTGACTAATTTCCATAGGGGATAGTATTCTATCGTAAAAACGAACATCATCAACTATACCCTGAAATTTAGTGCATTCTGAACAATAGGATGCGACACCAATATGAATTGGCAGATTTTGACTGGGGATATATGTTCCATTATATTCAATGCTATCATATAGACTTCCATTACCATAAACCCTAATATCTGAACCATCAAAAGTGGCCACTATATTGGTAAGTGATGAATTGGAGATGGGAAGAGGTTTGGACATTAAAGGCTCGTTACCTGAGTTAGTTGTCAAGCCAAAAACAATGTCTTGATCCTGTGCATTATTTGTTTCAAAAAACCAACCCTCATCCTTATTAACACTAGTATGAGAAATGACATGGGCATCTGGTGTTGATTGAACCGGTCTGCTAATTTTTTCTACCCAAAAAGAGATAGAAAACACATCGGATTTATATTCGGTAATATTAGATATTTCTATAAAATCCCTAAACTTATCTCGAAATTCTACTGCGTTACCACTTTTTCCTTCCACATAATTCGGCTCTCGTGTTATTGGAGCAATCTGATTACTTGTTGCATCTACAGAAAATCCCTCAAATTCGTTTTTGGCTAAAGCGCATTGTACAGATGTACTATAATCTTGACAACTATAAAAACTACTTTTGTTAAACATATGTTCTTGACCTAGATCGTTACTGCTACCATTAACGATCAAAGGTGAGAAGACTATAAAAGGAACAAATATAATAATCAAAATAAAGACATAGAGCAAGCTTCGCTCTGTATGTATGAAATTGATAAAGTTATTTATATTGAGAAATTTCAAATATGACTAATATAAGTTTTTATATTTGTCATAAGACGTTGTTAACTTAAGTATTGACCACCTCATTGTTGTGGTAATTACAAAAATGTTTAATCATTTGCGTACCTGCTTTAGTTTGCAATTCTTTAACTTACATAAAAAGCAGACACCCAAAAAACATTCTGTCCTGTCTTTATGTATTGCATAGTTCTGTCAATTAGGCTTTTCTTTTTTTTGCAAAGGAAGGAATGGATGTGGTGATTTAGTTTTAGGAATCGGGATTCTTGAGGATTCCATATCTAAATCTGTAGAAACAGGATGGTTACTACGAACCCTAACTTACCTGAAATATAACTTTCTGCCAAAAGATGTTTCTCCCCCTACATGTACCCGAGGAACCACTTAGGATCCAAACAGACGAAATGTCTGACTATCTTTTTGCGCCTTCAAGTTTTTGTACAATTGTTCTATCGTATGAAAATATAAGTAGAAAAACTTTCACTAGAGGGAATCTAATAGTGGATGTTTGTAAAGATTTGTCAAAAATTGCGATATCGACTAAACTTCCTGAGTCTATCCCGCAAGATTTTCTTTTACTAACTTTACACAGACCAGAAAATGTCGATAACCCTCAAAATCTTAGATTACTTGTGAACTATATTGCTTCTACTAATCATCCTGTTGTATCCCCGTTCATCCCAGGACAAAAAAGAATTTACAACACTTTAACATTAGTTTTCCTTCAAATAGAACAATGGTAGATCCCCTTGGATACATGGATTTTCATTCTTTAATGTCAAAATCAAAGTTGATCTTGACGGATTCTGGAAATATTCAAGAAGAATCTATTACAATAAAAAAGCCTTGCATTACCTTGAGACATACGTCAGCAAGATGGGAAACTATCTTACTAAAGGCAAACATTTTGTTTCCCCCGATAGGGAAGACAACTTGGACAAAGTTAAAAAAAAATGCTCACCACAAAAAGACACAAATCCTTATGATGACAATGTAGCCCAAAACATTCCTGAAATAATGAAATCGGAGCTAATCTAATATATAAGTAATATCTCTTTTTACAGAAACTAGAGACTATACCAATACCCACAGAGTGAGTTCATCATTTCTCTATCACTCCATGACAAGTTTTGGTAAAATTATTTGCTTCTTGGTTTATTTTCTTTGTTTTAACTTGCATGTTGAGATTATGTTAGTTAGCAAAAACGATCAATTCTATCAAGAAAAATGTTTAGATAGTGAGAAATGGACATCGCAAGTGCTAATTCTTATGTACCTGAGACAAAATTAACAGAAATATACAGTGTCAGTTGATTGTGGGAGATGTAACCACGGGCTCATGTTCTTTAAATTTCAGCATAACACTACTATTTAAAGCAGAAAAAGATTATACAAGAATCAAAATTCACATAAGGGCAGAAAGGTCAGACCTATATTCAAATAAAGGTATATAAATATATAGACATTCCCTTTTCCATACTTAAATGAATCGTAGCATGTACATTACATTTATGTTTATATCTTTTTACATTTTTATCCTTTTGCTTATTTTTTATAGCGATCATTTATCATATGCTCAATGGGTTATGCAGCCCTTACCTCTTCCTGGCCCTCCCGGCCCAGATTGCTGTAGTAGTAGTAGTAATTTAAGAAATGATACTACCCCTCCGAAAATAATCATAACTACTAATCTACTACATGAAGGTAATAATGTATTGAAGTTAAAAATAGAGGATGAGTCTCCATTGAAGCTTAGAGGAATAAATTTCACTCAAGGTAACAAGAATATAGAAACTTATTTGGCAAAAGAACAGGACCAAGAATATAGAGCACTTCTTAAAGTTGTTCCCCCCTTTACAGAAGTACAAGTAAGAGCAGTGGACGTAAACGATAATTCTGCTAGATTGGTTCATCAAATAAAGGTAGAAAACTGGTTTGACCTGATTATGTCCTCCATTACGAACAATCCATTTTGGAAAAATGCGGCATCTCTTATTGGTGTAAAAAATTGAAAGACAAAAAATGGAAAGTCATGTATTCTGTATTGTTGTTAGTATGGCTTATGGTAATTTGTAGTACTATATATTATTTGTATACCGGAGACGAAATCCTGATTGATACGGATGTAAATCTCTATTATGTAACTTTGCCACCTTTAATTATTATTTTATTATATACGGGGCTAACATGTTTCATACTCATAACATATCTTGCGATGGATAAAAAGGTGAAATCGATACAAGAAGAAGCATATAAAAATTTTATTGAAAGCATTATAAAAAAAAATAGTTTATGTTCTATTATAATAGCAGCACACAATGAAGATACCGTAATAAGAAAAACAGTAACAGAGTTACTAAAACAGACATATCATAACATTGAAATTATTATAGTGTGTCACAACTGTACTGACAATACTTTTGACGAGGCTTCTGTCAAAGATCCCAGAGCAAAGCCCTATAACTATAAAACAAAAGAATCAGGAAAAGGAATAGCATTAAATTTTGGTGTTCTAAAATCTCAAGGAGAATACATACTAGTTCTTGATGCTGATGGAATTTTGAGTTGTGATTTTATAGAAAAAGGACTCCCATTGTTAGAAAAATATGCAGCTGTACAAGGAAGATATGTTCCAAGCAATAGAAATTACAGTTTCATTACTAGATTATTGTCAATAGAAGGCGATTTATGGTCAACGCCATATATGACAGCAAGAACGGCACTGGATCAAAGGGGAGGGCTTGGTGGAACAGGTTATATTCTAAGAAAAGAAATTCTTCAAGATGTTGGAGGATTTACAAATCATTTGGTGGATGATTACGAACTTACGACTAGATTGTTGAGAAAAGGGTATAGAATAGTTTTTGGTCCGCATTGTATTAATTATGATGAAAAGCCCCCCACTGTAGAAATTTTGTTAAAACAAAGAGCCAGGTGGGCAAGAGGATTCATCGATCTTTTGAGAAGCCGTGTTTGTGAACCGACGGACATATTGGGTATTATTTTTTGGCTCAGCCCGTTAGTCATATTTAGCGCTCTTGGGTTATTCTTAACAATAGGATTTGGAATGATTTTTAATTTATTATTCGGTTACTTTCCTTTTAACTATGCCGCAATAACAATTAATCAATGGCTATTGCTTACCGGTTTTATTTGGGTTGTGCAAATAATTGTATTGGCAAAAGAATATGGAAGGATCGGGCTAAAGTATGCAGCATTAATACCTGTTTACAATTCCTTTGTTTTGTATGTTTTCGTAGTTTTTGTAAGGGCATGGACAGTAAAATCATGGGGTTCCACGAAAACAACTCACGGGTTTACCACGAAATCAAACACCACCTAGCAGAGTGAGGAAGGTCATAGTTCATTTTACCATTCGTCACCATCTCCAAATCAACTAACTGTCTATACCTTTTAATATAATTACCTAAGCATGTTATTGCCAGTCCATGATTTGAAATATTTCTATGTTAGTCCAAATATTGTAAAGTTATATACAGTTTTGCCAATAGGGATGTTAATATTACAATCACCAATAACACATATCTAGTAAAGGATAGACCCATTCCTGACGGTCCATTTATTTATTACACTGATCTCGAATTGGAACCATATATCCAATATATTTATTTCATAAGTCTTGCAAAAGACCTTTACAGAAACCATGGTATTATTCCTACTAACATTACCGATGCGGATGCCGATCAAGGCAAAATTTTTAATGCTGATGGTACGAATGCATACGATGTTTTGTTTTTATTTCATGATGAATATGTGACCCGAGCGGAATATGACAATTTCAAAAAGTTTGTTATGAAAGGAGTAACGATAGTGTTCGGTGACGGAAATGTATTATATGCAGAAGTGTCTTATCATAAAAACTATAATACTATATCACTTGTCAGCGGACATAATTGGAATTTTGATCAGAACAGTACTGCTTGGAAAGGTCCTGCGGAAAAATGGTTAGATGAAACCAGAGAGCGAATGGGCAGTAATTTCTTAGATATCACGGCAAACTATCCGTTGCGGTTTAACAATAATCCAATTAACTACACCCGTTCGGAAGAAAATTATGTTGCCAATCTTAATGCCAAGATATTAGTAGATTATAAACTTGATAATGTTCCTAGATCCTCTGGTCAGTATTTAGGACATATTGTGGCAACTTATGAACTGGATTACGACAAAGGAAAAATCATTCATTTGGGATTATGGGGTCATAGTTGGCTCAAAATAAAGAATTTATAGTTTTCCTTTATAACGAAATTATACCGCTATCACTTAACAGTACTTCATAATAAACAATTGTGTACCATTAATCAACCTTCTAACAAAGATTCTTGTTATTTTTTAAGATCATCCCTATCTATTTAGTTTAATATAGACATCAAATGGCTATTCCATAAGGATGTCTCTGTAAATAGAGTGCAAATAGAGTGATGGCCGATTTAATATCGATATGTTCACCTGTCATCTTACAATTTCCTGTGTTCTAGTTTATAAATAGATTCAAACGATTTATGACAATCTTTAATCTATACTTCCTTTTATTACAAGGAAAAAAGTCATCAATTCCCTCGGTTCTGTCCCTGATGTATTGTGTAATCATTGATATGATATTTTTCTAATAGGGGGGTGGATTTATAATCTGCTTTTAACAATTTTCAGGCTTGAGTGGGGTACTCCATATAATATCATTTGTTGGCAAAGTTTGCTGGGTTTGCATAATGGATATATAGAGATATACTTGATTGGTGATCATTTATACCTAAAACTTTTCCTATATTTATTAAAACCAATGATATCCTTTTCG
>WHSX01000070.1:0-310 GCA_009379865.1 Candidatus Nitrosocosmicus sp. | reverse complement strand
TGTTACTTAGATTGTTTTTCTTCTTTTGCAATTTTAAGGATTCAGAATAACAACGATCCATTATTGGTGAAATGCCTTTTTTGCTACCATTCGATTCCAGAGATGGTTTTGTAAACAATAAAAATGATACTAGTACTGTTCCAGTTAAAGCCAAATTTTGTAATACCAATTTTGAAGATGACTTTCCATCACTATTGTTTTTGGTAATTTCAAATGGATACTGAAGTGTTGAGGAATTAAAAAGCGATAACCAGTCACAAAATAAATTCAATAATATTTCGTGATGGTTTAAGATCTTCACCAAGTCTTC
>WHSX01000006.1:4866-33756 GCA_009379865.1 Candidatus Nitrosocosmicus sp. | reverse complement strand
CTCATCAATAATATACTCTGATATCATTCTTTTCTTTGAGGATATCTTTTGAGGTTGATACTTTTGTATCCAGTCCCTTATTGCAGTATGACTTCTCTTGACAATTCTGGATAATGCTTTAGAAGTTTTTCTTAAAGAAAGACCGTCAAAATACAGATGTATCGCATAGATCATATCCTCCAGCCTAGTTCTATTTCTTGTTTGACAAATCATGCTTCATAGAAGCAAAGGATTGCTATAGCTTTTTCGTTAACTTTACAGAGCCCGTTTAACTATCAAATAATATAAATAAATTGATATTTCCGCGGCATCAAGGATGAAGAGATTAATTTGAATACTCTTCTTTTGGGTGTGGACCTTGTCAATATTTCAGCCTTAAAATCTAATATGTCCTACGACGAACTATTGGAAAAAAGAATTCTGACGGTATTGGGGATGGCAGACACCAGTATTAACCTACCAGGAGAACAAGAATCTAAGGAGGCTATTGGACATTTTCGGCTAATTAAAAAGAGCAATATTGTCTTTGACAAACTGTTCAAATGTATAGGGCTTTCTTCCTGTAATGTTTTCGACGACAGGGGTAATTTCAGAAGCCTTTCCTGCTTTGATGATACCATTTATCTCTATAATGGCATCAACTAACCATCTTTCCATACCCAGTTTTTCCATATTCTCTCGGCTCTCTGTTTCTGTTATATTTATGTAATGATATTTTCCTACCAACCACATTTGAAATAATGTCTGCAATCTGACCAAAAGAAAGCGCTTCTGGTCCCGTAAGATTAAATGATTGATTTTCATACTGTCTAAGACTCGGACCTTCGGACAACTGTATATTAGTAGCGACTGAGGCGATATCCCTGACATCGATGAACCCAGCTTTTCCATCGCCAGCCAGATTATAAAATGCATTTTGCATTTTGATGGTATATCTATAAAAGGTTACAAAATTTTGCATGAATCCAGTAGGGCATAAAAAGGTGTGTGGAATTCCAGATTCTTCAATGATTTTCTCTTCATGTTTGTGTAAACGCCCCAGCATTGTTTTGGGTTCAGGATCGATAGTTTCTTGAACAGAAAGTTTTACAATGTACGATACTCCGCTATCTTTTGCCAATTTAATTACATTTGAAAAACTATCTTTTAATCGGGGATTTGGGATTGTTAGTAAGAAGAGCCTAGTAACATCTTTAAATGAACTAGCAACAGTGTCATGTTTATTATAATCGAATTCCACCGTTTCTAACCCGGAATAATTACTCAATTTATCTACTCCCTTTTTCGAGCGGACTCCTGCTCTTATGGCAAGATTAGATGATTTAGAATGTGGCATTGTAGAAGAGAGAAGCTGTTTTACTAGCTCATTACCCACAGTCCCTGACGCACCGGTTATCAAGATTTTCTGGTTTCGATTTGAATCAAACATTCTACATGATTAATCCCTTAATGCAGTTATAAGGAGAATGGTTTACAAATTATGGATGATTGATTTAATTGTGCCTATGTGAGGAGTGCGGGATTTGAACCTAGATATCAACTATTTTGCATATCAAGAAATCAAATTCAATGATGCTGTTGTAATAAAAAAAGGAACCTTTTATTTTTATGATTGAAGATATAACATGATAATCATGGATTCATCGGAAAATAATAAAGATACTAAAAATTATGTGGAGTTTGTATTTTATCGAGTCCCCAGTAAAAATCATGAATTATTGCTAAAAGTTACAACTCGATTAATTGAGTTGCTAAAGAAAGAAAATGTATCCTATGAATGCTTTGGTCTTAATAGTTCCGAAAAAATACATGGATTCATTAATATAACTAGAATTATCCCCATCAATCCGGATGAAGAAGAGATATGGATAAATATGGTAACATACAAACACCAACAACATCGTGCTGAAGTTGTGGAAAAAATATCAAAAGATAAAGATTGTCTAGATATTTACGAAGAGTTTATGAAGTTATTAACTCCTGGCACTGAATTTATCATTGGTGAATTTAGAAATCTCGCAAGCAATTAGTGACGGTACAAGATACTCAAAGCCCTGCAAAATTTATGATCTTGATTAAATAATCATTACTCGATGAGGGTTAACCGCTTTATTTGAACTCTTTGACTAATGAATTCTAGAAGTTAGTCGATCAGTTTTATTTTGCTCGTCATAGACCATTAACTTAATTCAAACTACTCATTAATTAGAAATAATTAAAGCAAGCTACCACTGGATTGTAGTTTCTTGATGAAATGTCAAAACTATATGATTTTTGACAAAATAAGAATATCAACAGAAATAGGAATAATGACTTTTAGGTATTTTGGGATACTAAGACAGGATTGGTTATGGTACAAGTCTTTGTATCGCCTGGAATTATGATTCCAGAACAGTCTGCTGATAAAATTAATCCAGGATCAAATATTTCAATGATTTGTGGAACTATTGTTGGAGTATCGTCATCTGTTACGTTTACTATTTTTCCATCAATTCCACTCCCTTGTTACGTAAACGTGATAACATTTTTTTTGTTTATTAATTGTAATTGTTATTAGAATCAGTTTAAAAAATTATTATCGGTAGTTACCCATCGCGTCCCAACAAGAAGATATTAGAATAGATCTTTTTGATTCTTCTTAGAGATCGATTATGTTATATTTTTAGAATTTCCATAAACTTCATTGTATGCCAATTCGCTTAATGGCTTGCGATTTTTCCTCTTCCCTGTTATGGACTTTTTAGGAAATCCAAAACCCAGAACAGCAGAAATGCTTAGATTCGATGGGATTTTAAAATCGGTTCTCATTTTCTCATCTCTTACACCAGTATATATTCCGGAGCCCACACCATTTTCCCATGCAGATAATTGCATATTCTGTATAACTCTTCCTGCATCAAGTAAATGAAAACCATAATTTGGATCTGTTAATAATATGATAGCAAAATTTGCTCCAACTATCCATTGCCCGCTAGTACTATCCTCAGACAATTTTTTTATGTTATTTTTTTCCTTTATTACAATGAATCTCCAATGTTGAGTATTTAGACCGCTACCACTATATCTAGCAGAATTGAGAATTATAGATATTATGCTTGGGGAGACATTTTCTTGACTAAATTCCCTTATATCCAATTTTGTGGCTATACAATCGACAGTATTCATGATCTACAAGATATTACGAATCTGGAATATTTAAAAAATTTCAGTTCTCTTTGGACAACTAGGAACTTGTTAAACCAAATAAGATAGTTAAACCTCTTCGATATTTTCGAGGCGGTTCAAACTGTGAGATAAAGATTTTGGCCCCTATATCAGTTTGTGATGCAGTTTTATTCACAAAATTGTCAAAATATGGCGATCTCTCTGATAGTATTAGCACTGATTTCAATGATAGTTTTTAGCATCATGACTACCTCAAGGGCGGAGATAACACTAATCCAAATAAAGGCGGCGTGGTGCAAAGTAATGACGATTCAAGCACATCGGGTGACTCAAATGGAGGTATTGATTTGAGTAAAATCAATAGCGGTGCGGTTTTTAATCAATAAAGATATCGAAAGAACTTAATAATAACCAAAATTTTTTAATTCATCTATCTAAAGAGGTGCGAAGTGCGGGATTTGAACCTGCTCACCGTTTTATAATGGTCAAATCCCGTTGTTACTAAAACGAACCTCCCATCCCTTTTATTTATAATAGACGACACGGTTAGTTTTCTGTATAAAATTGATACAACAAAATCAACCACAATAAATTTTTTAATAATATGGCTAAATAAACACTAATGGAAGTTTATTAGATTATTCTTTTCTATCTGTAAAAACTACATCATACAAATGACCATCTGCTTTGGCCATAGACAATATTTTATTCATGTGGATTATTGCCTTAGGATTATCAAGTCTCTTATCAAATGCTTTTTTACCCTTATACTGGACGTAATTTACTACCTTCTTCATATCCTGGCTCTTATGAATACTTGCAGATACGTATCCATCCTGCAGACGCCATACTTGCTTAGTGGTTTTAACAAGAGCATCTACTAGTTGTTGTTGTTTTGACGGATCAACTGCGAATACATTAATCAAAGTGATAATATCCTTGTCTATCTTTATTGTAGTCATATTCTTTGATATTGTTAATTATGACCAATAGAATAAAAACTTAAACTTAATAAGAGATAATTCTAGATATACATCATAAGCATAATCAGAGTAATCTAATAACAAAAAGGTTAGTAGAAAAATGGTTATTGTTAACATGTTAATATGGAGGCATATTTAAATAAGTGAAATTTATTGGATGGTTTTACAGCCCTGATACAATGTACGAGTAAGGATATGTTTACAGAAACTGTCAATTAGTTATTTATTTAAAGTATCTTTTGCAACATATATAGAATAAACATAACGCTACCTGAAAGTAAAAGCAGTAATGGTTTGAACGTGAAAGACCTTCTCACAATAAAAACGGGTGAATTACTCGCAAAGACTGATGAATTGAGAGAAGTAAACGAATCCCTTCATCGTTTAAATAATGAAATTAGAAAGAAAGCAGAAGAAATAAGAAATACAAAAAAGGATTTAACAGAAACAGAAAGAAACCTGATGGTAGCAAATGACGAACTAATAGACAACAATGAAAAATTCGCATTAACCAGCAAAGAACTTTCATTAGTCAATAAAGAACTCTTTATGGCAAATGAACAGATAAAGCAACTCGCATTAGAGCAAAAAGAGTTCATAGATATCACAGCTCATGAATTAAGGACACCAATCCAAGCCATATCCGGAATTTTCGAATTGATTGAAATGGACCTTCCCCCTCTTTTGCAAAATTCCTCTACTGGTTAAAATGTTATCAATAACGAATTTGAAAGTTTAATTAAGGACAAGCAGAGGCTAGGACAATTTACAAACCGAATCATATCGACATATAGAAATTCACAGAGACTCGAGAAACTGGTAAATGATATCCTAGACCTAACAAGAATTGATAGTAACAGGTTACAACTAAATAAAGAATCATTTAACCTGGATGAAAAAATTCGGAATGTGATTAAAGATATACAAGATAAGACTAATAATAAATCGCATTCAAACAATTTTCATAATCATGTTCAAATAGTATTTGAATCTCAGCAAGATCCAATTAGTGTATTGGCCGATAAAATTCGAATATTTGAAGTACTTTCAAACTTGATAAATAATGCCATCGAATTTTCAGATGGTGGATCCATCACTATTTCAGCAATAAAATCTCAAAATAATGGGAATGAAACGAATAATGTCAATGATGACTACCATGAACATGTAGAAAGAGACACTTGGAAGAAAAAAGATGAATTAGTAGTAATATCAATCAAAGATAAATGAAAAGGCATTGACAAAGAAATTTTCCCACGACTGTTCAACAAGTTTGTGACCAAATCGGATCAAGGTACTGGTCTAGGTTTGTATATAGCCAAGAATATCATTGAAGCTCACGGTGGTCAGATCTGGGCTCAAAATAACAAGGATGAAAAAGGGGCAACCTTCTCATTTAGTTTACCATTAAACACGTGATCTAGTTATTCAAATAAATCTTGTTAAAGTCGATATCCGGGGTATTCTTCCTTGGTAATAAATTGACCTTGGAATAGACCAGAAGGAAATTCGGTTATTTGATAACATATTAAAAGATGCAGAAAATATCTTAAAAGGTAACTTCAGCCTAAAGACATTCCAATTAAGTTTGATTTATACCTTGTAAGTATTTCATAAAACTGTGTATTATCAATCGCTAGTTAACCACTGATTCAAAATGGTTAAAAATTTCAACTTAAATATTCCAATTTTTTTTTATCATGGATTATTAATTTATTAATCCACCATAGCTCATAGTTTTGTCCAAACCACATGGATTTCTCTTTTATCTATATGTAAGACGATAATTGTGGCTTTATAGGCTATACCTAAGGAATCTGAATATAAATGGGAAAGATCTAAAAATATAAATGAAATAGTGCAGATGAGATTTTATGAATTTCCTGGGATATCTATCTTTTCTCATGGCTGTGATTTTCAGTGTTTTTTATAGTTTGTATGGGTATTCAACAAATAGTAACTTATCATAATATCATAGAAAAAACAAGAAAATTTGCGCATAATAAATATTCTCTGAATAAATAATCTAATACAATCTAATTAAAAGAAAATAAGTGATATATTATTGATGATCAGTCATTCTCCTGCTACTAATATATCTAATAATGACCACAATTTCATTATGTAAAACATTTCCTACGCTTGCATAATATCTTTTATGAATCATCCTCTTCCATTAAATTTAATTATCTATGCTATCGGTGAGGATAAAGTTCCGAGGTAGTGCGGCTCTAGTTAACATAAAAATTTGATCAATATGAACCGATTAGTGAAGAATAAAGTTCCTGCATGGTATTAAAAACCAATAAATACCAGTGTTTATATAGTATAGAAACTAAATAATATTACAATGTCTAAGAACGATAAAAAAGAAATTAATGACCATACTTCATCTCTAGATAACAATAATGTCCGTAATCAACAAGATATTTACCATAATAATCAAAGACTATATAACAGCATTATAGAACAAAACACCGAATCACTTGAACAAGCTTTCGATGAGTCAAAAAAAAGTATAGATGAAAGTATCAAAGAAGCAAGAAATCAAATTCCACGTTATACTGAAACTGTCAATCAAGTTCAAGAACAAACACTTCAAGCTACTAAAGATATTGCAGAAAACTACCTTGAATATCAAAAACAAACAATCGATTCTTTTCAATCATTATCCACCCCATATATACACAATGTAAATAACCAATTTTTGAATAACCAAGATTACTTTAGAAGAATGCCAGAAATGTACACAAAATTAGTAAATAATTATGCAGAAAATACCATAGCAATGAGTAGAATTTTTAATGATATGGCATTCTCTAACATTGAAGTATTCAAAAATGTAGTTGATAACACAAAAAAACAATCAAAACAACTTGCAGAAATAGGAAAAAGAAATATATCAACATATGAGAGAATCGAAAGAGACAGCAACGATGCATTATTATCAACTCAAAAAGATCATTAGTCTAAAAATTAGAAGAGAAAGAAAGATAAACTAATCCTTTCTTCTTAAAGTTAGTAGCAAGATTAACTAACTTTTAGAGAAAAAATATTTTTTGAATTTATATGTTCTGTTAATTAAGAAACTGATCTATTTGATTATCTAATACCTGAATTTTCTCAATTATTAAGAAAAGATATGATTTAAAAACTAAAGAATTAACCTTGACTATTTACAAAAACCAAATCTCCTGAACAGACTAAAAATGACTCTGAGAAAATTGGAAGAAAAGCAAGCGGTAATCTGTAGATGGTTTTAATTCTATTAGTCTGGTTGAGCCATAATCATCAGAATTGGTTCATGTTACTAAACCGGACCAAATTTAAGCAGACAGGGTTAACTAGAAATTACTAGTTTTATAGATTTATGTATTTTGTTTTAATTAGAAAATGAGGTCTATTCCTGATGTCAGAACGGAAGTCATACAATTCTATGGTGCCACGCCGTGGTGATGAAGTTCCTGGTGGTAAGTGGTAAGTGTTCGATCAAAATCATAAAGGATATTTCTCGTATCATTAAGCAATTAATACAACTATTAACCGGATTTAGAATCAAGAGAATCAAGTAATCTTAAACTTTTAATTCTTATATCTAGATATATTGATTCTCAAGAAAGAAGAAAAGGAAAGACGGGTAATTCAACTCGCCATGGAAGTCAAGAGTACAAAAACGATGGCAAAATTACCGCTCGTACCACTAAAAGATATCGTAACTATCATAAGGAATTACAATGGCGAATAAACTGAGTATCAAAATAAAACTTTGTCAGTCACATCTAAAGATTTTCAAATGTTTAAGGACGGGAAGAGCAGGGTTGATGTTGCAATTGAATTAGACATAGAGTCTTATGAGGCCATCAGTGTCTTTCATGACTATTTGCAATTGATAAACTTGGACAGATTAGTAACAACATATCAATACCTGGGAATTAATCTTTCTAAATTTCTAGAACTTTTTGACATGATGAAGGAAGAAGGTATTGTAACCCAGCCAGCCAGCCAGCCATGGCAAGGTTTGTTCAGTCAACGGAAAAACTTGCAAGATTGGAGGAAGAATCAAGATATCTCAACATGCGATATAATGTTAAATGTATGTATTTAACGAACTAACAATCGGGATTTCTTCATTGGCTACCTTTTCTACTTAGGCATTAAATGAAGAAGTTTTTATCAAATAAGTTCCTAGTGCATAATAATGGATGAATTAGCCTTAAGGCAACTGAAAGAGTCAAAGTATCACGCCCCCGAACTCACCGAGGTTATGTTTGACTATAATATGATGTTGGATATGATTTATGATTCAATCAGCATTACTGACAACAGATATGATGCCGTAATTGATCCATCCATGTTCAATTTTACTACAAGTAGCTTTAAACAAGGAATTGACTTGATCGCTAAAAGAGTTCAAGACAATGGAATAAGAGTTAGAACCATTTTTGATGTAAATAAAGACAATCTAAATATTATAAAGAAAATAAAACATTATGAAATAAAACACATAGATGGACTTAAAGGTAATTTTGGAATCTTTGATAATCGGGTATACATGGTGTTTATCTTTCAAAAGGGGAGCGAACGACCCGATCAAACCCTTTGGAGTAATTCTAAAGAGTTAGTTCAAAAACAACAGGAGATATTTGACAAGCTCTGGGATTTGGCGATTCCATTATCAATCCGCAGGAAAGAGATAGAACTTGAAGATAATACTACTTTCATTCAAAGAGCATTCACAGGTATGGACCAAATCCAAAGTGAGATAAGATCTTTAATTCTCCTCTGTAAAAACGAACTGACAATATTTTCATCTATTAAGATCCTTAACAACATTCAGTATAATAGTAACTTAATTGATCTCTTCCCAGAATTACTTGAAAGGGGGATAATGATCAAAATTCTTACAGACAATGCAGACAAATATTTTATAGATAAAATTAATGCAATCAACAATAAAAGTCCGTCTAAACCTATTCGACTAAAATATTCAAACACCATAGGAAATATAGAAGAAATGGTCATGATATTTGATAATAAACATCTACTTCATATTCAATATAATCAACAAAATAAAATGATCGCCAGTTTCTCAAATGAAGACTATACAGTGGTAATTGCAGAAATACTGTTTGAAAAATATTGGAATGAAGTTGAAAGTCTTTCATCTATGTCAGGCGTATAATAATGATTTTCAAATACAGAACATTATGATCAGTCAACTTACCCTTACTAAGGATCAATCCTTAGCGCCAACCTGAAAGGCGGCGCGCGATAGTCTAATCTAATACAACTACATACAAATACAATCAGTATAATTCAGAGATTATCTATTCATACTATAAAAGAAATCAAACATACTTAGTTCGAAATAACCCTATGACAATCCACAGAATGATGTAAATCTAAACAATTAGTTTCTTCTACAATGATTGCAATGTCAGTTATTTATGTTGAATATATACAGTTAGAACTATTTCTGGGAACAATTCGCAATGCTGAAATCTTAATAATTTACGTCTTTGCTTCATTAGGATCAGGATGGATAAAACTACATCCAGAATCTGCCGTGATTCCAGAAAACATGACAATAGCAGCAGCAAAGCCTGGTCTTTCACCTGAAATGATGAATAACCAGAACAATTTGGGATTGGCTTGGGAGGCAACTAACTGGAGTGGTGTTTGTGACGACCTTGCAAAAATAGGCAAACCCTTGATCGTTATAGCTGGTATGGACGATATTTACTATAATCCATATGAAAATGCTTTGGTCATTGCAAACAAGGTCCCAGGGGCTTGGCTGGTACAGATAAAAGATGCTGGTCATGCAGTTCCAGATCAATATCCGGACGAAGTTGGTGATATAATAAATACATTTTTGTCAACTGTAAAATAGATTGTTGACTGGGATTGGATTATGAATGCAGTTGTCTATTTAGTTTATTCTACTCATGATGTAGACAAGCGGGTTCAAGTCATTTATAGTAAAGAATAGAAAAGAGGTGCGAAGTGCTGGATTTGAAGCCGTGGTCTCTTTCACTTTACAGATTTCCTTTTTTGGTTATATTTGGATTTAGATAAGGAAGACACAGATCGGATATTGATATTCAAAAAATAGGAAGTTCTTTTTTTATCAAAGTTGAAATTCATAATTATGATTGTCTCAAAGCTTATCGGAGACAATCAATAACGCATGTCAAGAAATACTCAACATCTATTCTAAGACTGATTGCCCCTCTATGTTTTACAGGTTTATTGCTATTGTTAATGCTCCATTGCAACTCATACCGATTAGCTAGAAGAATGATAATGTACTGAGAATAAATAACTTGTCAAATAACAGAGGATAAATTGTGAGTTTGAGTATTACATATAATATTTTGTAACGAAGAAAACCTAAGATTAAGATTATAGCAGCTAATATATTGAAAACTGAAATACAAATACAAAAATAAGATAAATAGAGTATACTTGTTTTAGAATTAAACAATCATGTCCGAAAATATACACATTAGAGCTTATTTTATTATAGAAAAAGATAATGTGGAACGATTTAAAAAACTGATAAGAGAAATGAGTGATGTTGTTGAGACCAACGAACCAGATACGTTAGAGTATCGATTCTATCTTAATGAAGATGGAACTAAATGTATAGTCCATGAAACATATGCAGATTCCAAGGCCACTCTATCGCACAATGATAGCGCCGCATCAAAAACAATTCTCCCGAGTATTTTCAATATGGCCCAATTAAATAGACTTGACGTTTATGGGAATCCTAATGATGAATTGAAAAAGGTGTTGGTAGGTCTTAATTCACATACGTTTAATTTGTTTACTGGATTCAGTCGGAAAAATGATTAACAGAATAAGACATCATCAATATCTTGTCTTTGTTTATTGAATAATGTCTCTCCACGCCGCATATGTAAGACCCGGGTTTCCAGCGATTCTCTTCTAGCAATTCAATATTTTTCGGATGTTAATTGAATAATCCTCTTCTGAATCCAGGAGTTCACACGCCAATTGGTCATTATCTCGATTATCATCTGTCAGAATATTTCTTATTTCATTAGCAGAGTATATAGAGTTAGTTACATTCAATGGATTCTAAATTATGCCTTTGATTAAGTTTTCAATTGTCCTTGGTTCTTCATTTGGTGGTGGAGGAGTAGAGACAGGATTAACAGTTACTATAACCTCATCAGGTTCACTGGTTGTATCGTCTTCGTTAGTTGCAGTTAGTTGAAAAGTAAGGTCAGTTTGTTCAGCTGTTTCAGGAGCGACGAATGTTGGATTTGAAGAAGTCGGATTATTTAAAGAAAGAAGAAAGAGGTGCGATGAGCGGGATTTGAACCCGCGATCGAGTATAGTCACCATAGATAGTAATTAAAGACCTGATTCTCACTACTGCTTGTTATCGATTTTCTAATCAATATTAAAACGGTTTAGTCTATTTTTTCATTAAATCGAGATTAAATTTAGGTAGTTCTTTCACATCCGGTGTTTCGTGATTCATACCAAAGTCAATTTTACAGTATTTTGCTTCATTTGGTCCTACTGTTACTAGGCACGGTGATTCATCATATATTAATTTAGGACTTGCAGTTATTGACAAAGTAACTTGTCTTGGATGGACGGTGTATTTTACATAAGTATTTCCACCTATCGAACAATGAGGACTCGCCAGAAATGATTCCATAGTATTGTTTCCAGTGTTACCTTCAGTTTGCACACAGATAGAAATGGAATTTATGGCCTTTCGATAATCAGGAGTAAAATTGACTGCTCTGGCGTCAAATGTTAGGTAACCATTTGCAACAAAAAAGGTACCATCACGAGTTAGATCTTGTACCCCTTTGACTGGAGGAAGTATGGCAGTGTTATCAAGTGGTTGCTCTAGATTTCCCAAATTTCCGCTCAAGGCATTGGGTTGTAATTGACCATTATCTTGAGAATCAGTTGTTGTTCGAGTAGGGACTGGACATCCCTCAGGTATCTCATCAAATTGATCCTCCAAAGTAGGACAAGGTGCCGGACAACCATTTTCATTAAGGAAACTAGGCTCGTCAACTAATTCATTAGAACAAGAATTGTTTTGCTCGGATTGGGAATCAGATGATTGATTGCTATTATCAGATGACTCCTCGTCAGACGTACTTTCTTGTGGTTGATCCTCAATGGATATATCTTCCTCATTGTTGTTTGAAGAGGATGCAAAAACCGATAATAAAGCCATAAATTGAGAAGGCACCGAAAAGGTTAATGTAAGAAAATAAATGTCGTCAAGATGAGAACAGAAAAATGCGGGGGTTTTAAGAAATAAGAACTACCAAAGGACTTTCTAAAAAATGAATTTTTCAATGTATTTGCAAGATCGATGATATTATTAAAGATATTGTAATAGTTGTATGAAATTCTTTAAACCTACGATTATTTTGTAAATTATGGTAAAATTAGGCGATAAATATGAATAATATCAATATGTTTTTAGCCTGTTCACAGTATTGATCAGACAATAAGTTTCTCATACCACTTTAGAAACTTCCACACGTGCGAATCCCTCATGCAGGACTCGATATATTTTATATACTCCAATCCAATTAATAGATTTATGAATAGTAATAGACAGGTAAGAAAAGACAATCTTTTCATTATAGTATTCATTTCTACTATAATTTTTTCAAGTATAGCTATGATCAACAGTTTTACTAATGTAATATATGGTCAAACAAATGCTACTCAGGCCAATTCTACCAATACTATAGGCTTGGTAAATATACAGGATATTCCAGTAGAAAAAGTCCGTGTTGGAGATATTGATATTGCGTACAAGATTTTTGGTAAAGGCGAACCCATAATACTTCACAATGGTGCTTCTGATAATATGGATGCATGGGATCCAGCCCTTTTAAGTAAACTAGCATCTAACAACACAGTAATTGTGTTTGATAGCCGTGGAATTGGAAATACCACTGCCGGAACGGAACCATATTCTATGCAGTTACTTGGTAATGATACTGCTGGTTTAATGGACGCTTTGAAAATACAACAAGCAAACGTTCTTGGATATTCATTGGGTTCATTCATAACCCAACAATTTGCAATTACGCATCCCGATAAGGTTAGTAGCGTAATACTTATAGCGGGAACCTGCGGCGGAAAAGATAATGTACCTCGACCTGCTGAGTTTGACAAATTACAATCCGATATTGTAAACAAATCTCTAAATAATGTACCTATTTCTCAGGATGAAATGATATCGCTTGTAAATGCCTCATTAGGATCGGGATGGATAAAACTACACCCAGAATCTGTTGACCTTCCAGAAAACATTACATTCCAACAAATGAAGCCTAGTCTTTCCCCTGAAACATTGAATAATCAGAAGAACGCCGGATTTGCTTGGGTGACTTCCGACTGGGATGGTGCCTGTGACGACCTAGCGAAAATAGACAAACCCACATTGGTCATAGCTGGAACAGACGATAATCTATATGTCCCGCATGCAAATTCTTTGGTCATTGCAAGTAAAGTTCCAGGAGCCTGGCTTGTACAGATAAAAGATGCGGGTCATGCAGTTCCAGATCAATATCCGGATGAAGTCGGTAAGATATTGCAGACATTTCTGTCAACAATAAGATAGATACTTGATCTGAGATTAAGATAGTATCTAGTTAATTTATTTTGTGAGCAATCTGGAAGCGGGTTCAAATTTTTCATTCAAAGACAAGAAGAGAAGTGCGAAGTGCGGGATTTGAAGCCGCTCATAGTTCTTTTGTAAAGTTCAAATCCCTTTTCTAGAATGAACCCGCGATCCCTCACTATAGCAATGCATCCCGCACTGTTTTCTCAATATCCTCGAACCTGCTATATTAATTAATTTTGTTCAAAGAGCATATAGTGACCATAGTGAAACATATAGATCGATATATGGTGTTTTTAAACCTGTTATGATAGCCTTGATTACTCCCAAAGTATTTTCAGAAGGGTCTTGCATCATATTCACGCCGCCTATAATTTAACACTTGATAATAGTTAACTGCTATGCAAATTTATTAAATGATTATGAGTAGTGAAGTTAGTCTAAAAACTCCGTTTATAATACAAAAATTTGACAGCATTGATGATTTCATAAAGACAATTTTTCCAGACATCGAATCATATATGAAGAAACAATTATTATCAAATATACAAAGGTCCAATTTAGATACTATTGTATATTCTGAATTAGAAAGGAATCTCAAACTGTTTATTGTTAGAAATTATTCTAAGGATCTTGATGAATATATTGATGTGAAAGCAAGACATGCTAGCAAGGAAGCTATGAAAGATGTGCTCCTCTCAACCATTTCAATTACTCTGAACGTTAGCGATGAATCTAGTCGAAAGCTAAGTGAAAATGACTATTTATTTTCGCTTAGAAAGATCATAAATAATGTCAAATTATAATCTACTAACCAGTAATGGATCCTTACTAGTATCCAATAAGATTAGTGTAACAATAAAACTTGAAAATACATCAATTGGATTTGAGAAAAGCACAAACAAATGCTTGCAACAGAATATGTTCATCTTAAATAGTTTTATGTAAAGATTACATTATGACGATAGATCCAGAATTTCCAAAAAATCATCAAGTAATCGGAAAGCATTCAACTTCAGATGGAGATTATCTTCATTTGGTGTGGGGTCCAGGAAGGTCGGATGCAGAATCGTCAACAAATAAAGAAGTTCAGGAAGCATACAAAGCCAGAGGAGAGGAATATGTTCCATTGGGTGTTCACGGCACATTTGTAGCAGTAGATTGGGATTCGTGTATCTCTGATGGAGCTTGTATAGAAGCCTGTCCCGTACAAGTCTATCAATGGTATAGGTCAGAACAAGATGTTCCAGCCATAGAGATGGCAAACGCCACAAGTGAAGGGACTGGGGATGATCACAGTAGAGAAGGAAGAAAAGATTATACTGATAAACCAGATCCTATCAGAGAGAAGGCATGTATATGGTGTATGGCCTGCGTGACTGTATGTCCTACGACTTCCATTAAAGTCGATGAGGCGAACCTGCCAATTCATGAAGAGGAAGCAAAGAAATTTAGCTAGGTATAGTTTGGCTAAAAGAAAGACTGAAAGAAAAGTTTGTACTCATCAGCAATCGGTACTCATCGATTAAAGTCTACCATTATTGGTTAACTATTTATTTACTTCAACATCTCGATTTTACAAAAACATATACACCATATATTAACAGTCCTTATTATTCATCGTCAGTATCCAAATCAGAAACGATGATATTATATGTTACTTCATTAAATATCGATAGTCGATCTGTCAAGATATCTTTTTTATTTGAAAGTATTGAAGTTGCCCGTTTTATTCCAAACTGATAATGACGTCAAATTTGCAATAAGTAGATTTAGAACATATTATTAAGAGCATAGAAGCAGCGGATTCAAATCTTACATAAAAAAAGAAGTGCGAAGTGCGGAATTTGAACCCGCGATCCTTCATTGTTAAAGTTATGAAATAGTTAGAGTTAGATCCCAGTGGTTCGTAACATGTAAAAAGGGGTATGGTTGAGGTCAGCTAAACTTCTAGTTTACAGTAACAGTACCTGACATCCAAGGATGGAGTACGCAAATTAGGAGCAAGTACCTGGGTTCTCAAAATTATCGGGTTTAGACTGGTTAAATTTATCAAATCCTTATGATGAGGAGGAAAACGAGTGTATATCTATTTTGGAATTTCAAAATTAATCATGTCATGGGGATGCGTTGTAACATGATTATAGCATAAATATTCAGAACAAATGGTACATCTACAGATGGATTTTGAAAGACAAGCAACAGAATCACAGTACTTATTATTGTGCTTCTTTTCACTATCTTTAGACATCGATATTGTTGTGGTCCTTGATATGTGTCTTGATGATGCGTAATTATTTAATTTTAGCATACCAATCACGATAATTTCATAAAAGATCTATAATAATATTGGTATGTAAGTATTCCAACATTGTAAATCTACTAAACGACATAAAATCTATTTGAACCCGCTCACCGCTTTAATGTTCAAATCCCTTTTCTAGAATGAACCCGCCATCCCCCGATTTGATAGAGACAAAAAACAGTAGCAGTCAATATGTATAATCAATCATTTTATGTCGTTTGTTTTTGTGATTCTTTTATTTTCTTTGAGTCCTCGCTAACATGGATTATAATATGGAGATGGAGGATTCAAATTCTAAAAGTATTCATTCGTTTTGCGGACATAGAAATATCATAAAACCTGTCGATAAAATTTCTTCTCAACGGCCTCGTTAATGGCCTTTATGCTCTGTCGATTGAAATGACATGAATTGGTTAATAGAACTTATCAGTTTTGAGTTGTTGGTAATTAATATTAGAATCGAACCATTCTTCAAATCCTGTATTTGATATTGTTGTGGTCCTTGTTCTTAGACATAGCATCTATACCAGGAACTGATTGCTCATGAATATAGAAAGGTTTTGTAAAATTTCCTTCAGTAAAATCCTTTTGAATATTTCTTGTGTGGCTTTGAATTTGGCTGATCGTTTGGTTATCTTCATCATCCAATGCGGTTATCTTTATCTGCCCCCAATCTTTGTTGGAGAGAATTCATGCGAGATTTTAGTTTGATCAAAGCCCATAACAACATTGCCTCTTTGCATCATTTGACTCATATTGTGATTATCAGACTCTGCATATGTGACAACTGATATGTGAGCCATACTTATCATCATTACAAGTATAATATACAGAATCCCAATAGATTGCCAGTTGAATAATCGTATCACAATTATCACGATATTATGACTTCTAATAAAGAATTGTTGTTCAATCGTAGAAATAACATTGAGATTTGATTAATCATAATTGGTATGCATTTCAATTAAATCATGAATTCACCATGAATAAATCTCATTTTTGCAATCGATTTTGGATTTACTTATCAATTTATCTTCATTTATAGTAGTCTTGATCTTTCAAGAGATTAAACTAAAGTTAAATTAGCGGGTTCAAATTCTATATCGGTTTAAAGAAAAGAAAGAGGTGCGAAGTGCGGGATTTGAACCCGCGATCCCGAGCTTGGGAAGCTCGTACCTTAACCAGGCTGGGCCAACCTCGCCTGAAATAAAATTAACTAAACGGTATTAATAACTTAATGCTGCTTCCTGCTACTTACAACTATCCCATATCTTCCCCTTTCTAAAAGCAATTTTTCTAGCAGAGCTAATATCTCGGATCCCACCTCGGTTTTTTTCCGTACCTTGCCTTATAGAGGTTCCATATTCGTCTACAATTTCAATAATTACCTTGTCTTTGAAATACGATTTTAGAATTCCAGCTATTTGATGAGATAGAGCCAAGCTTCCATCACCAATTCTAACTATTTTAGTTGGAGACTCGATTGAGGATAAAATAGAACTGATTTTTTCAACTGTGGAATTAACCGAAGACAAAACTATTCTATCTAGTTCGAAATAGCAGTACAGTATAGAAATGCCAATCCTTTTTCCAGGATCTATCCCAATTATCAATTGTTCTTTAGAGGGACCAAAGTAGCCCATGCAACTTTGTAGAATTTTCGCTTTTATGGACAGAGGAAATTCTTCTAATTGGGTATCCAGATACATGTTATCTTTATTTACGATTTTGGATTCATCTATGGTTGTAATTATAACTTTCCCGGTTGATAGGGCCGCTTCTTCAGGTGATAATGACAAATAACGCAAATCAAGCGACTTTAAAACAGTTGTTATTTTATAATAGGAACGGCCTGAAACTGTCGCAACAATAACTGGTGGACAACTGGTTAAGTTGAACATTTCTATTGCTACTTTAGCGTGATGTCATAAGACTATTAAAGATTACGTATAATTTTCTGGTAATCAAAATACAAGAATTACACAATTCAAATGATCCTAATCCAATTGTAAACACATAATGACTTTCCTCATGCTAAAGCAAAGATTATTGGTGTGATGAGAATCGGATAATAAAAACAACAATTTTAAATGCAATGTTTTAAAAATCAATCTGATATTGTAATCATTACCCATAATTTCCAAATAAGGATTAATGATTCTTTAAAATTGTAACACCAAATTTTTAGAGTCTTTTCGTATCCTAATTAGTTGATAAAAGAGAAAGTGTTTGTTAAACTGTTAAATTTAGTATTGCCTGTGCGATATCACCCTTAGTATCTGTCAGAGCAACGATCGCTTTTTCTTTTGAGACATTTGCCTGTTGCATAACCAAAACAATATCTTCTTCCTTAAAAGAAGGAACATCTCTGTTGGTTTCTTCGATATCGGTAGCAATAACCTGAAAAATAGTACTATCTTTGCCTTTCATTTCAACAACTTGGGGTTTTTTAAGAAATATTTCTTTCATATCGGTTCTTATAATAACTTCCTCTACCGAACCTAAATCTTTCATGTCTAAACCCATTCGGTCAAGCATTCTGCGCATATCTCTATTGCCCGATCGCATCATAGAAATTCCTACGTACCTCTGCTTTTTATTCCTTCTCTAATTTTTATACCGATGCCCCGAATAAGAGAACCCCCATTATGATCAGCAATATCATCTAATGACTGTAAATAGTATAAAAAAGGCAACAAAGATCGACCCACAGCTAGAACAGATTCATTCTTGTCCACTACTGCAACTTCCGACCCGCTTTTAACGTTCTCACCACATTTTAACACATGCTTTACAAAGAGGGATCTACCTTCTGATACGAAAGGTATGGCATCTTCAACAGGTACTACACAATTGGATTGAAACCCCTTTTGTTTTAGAAAAAAGTTGGCACCATCAATAGTTAATGCAATTCCCCCATCAGTTCGAAAAGTTCCGATTAATTTTTCGTCTATGCTAAAATTCTTAATTTTCCCAGTTTTTCTGGAATATTCAAGCTCTAAATCTTTTGGAAGAACCGAGCTGATATCCCTTCCAAACAGAAAATCCACATGAGAGCATATTTTCTGATACGGATCTAGAAATAGCTTTTGCAATTAAACAACCTAACTAGAGATATCCACAATAAAAACCATATGGACGGCTAACTGGTAAGTAACATCGAGAGGTGAGAGGGGATAGTTGGCAATCAACAAATTACCCTTGTATATTGGAAGTCATCAACATTTTATCATTAGTAATAATGTTTACAATATTTAGACTAGCTCATGTAAATTTCAGCTAATTATATATTTTTTTACAAAATTCTATAATGTGTTCCATTTTTCATTCATCCACCGGCCTCTGTTAGTTACCTTGATTCCTGTGCTATCTACTGAGATTAGGATATACTCATCATCATCATCATCTGTATTGTCTTTTTTTGATGTTGATGGTTAACTTGTTCATTCTCTTGCAGGTATGACCATAACTTGGATTAGCAGGGAGTAGACGTTTTCCTGAGCCTTGATTATTCCCTCTGTTTGACTGTAATGTAGATGAAACGATGTTTGAATGTACCCTATAACGAGTATGAAAGAATCTGAGAATGTGGATGGCTTACCCTTCTTGTTTTTGTACATCACTTCCAGTTCAGAACCCCAACAATCAAGAAAATCATATGAGAAAAGGATCTCACCGCGTCTAACTAAAGAGCGGCTATAAGAAGGCCAATCAACCATTGAGAATGTAGGCCTCGATCTAAGCTAAATATATCGAGTTAGGCCACAAAACAGAAATATGCTAGAAATTACTTAGTTGCTGACAATTTTCGTTAATTGCAATATGTATAGATAAGCATAATAAAGAAAAACAGGATGACAGGATGACAGGATGACAGGATGACAGGATGACAAATCCTAATAAATTAGAACCGATAAAGTACATACATGGCTTCTTTTTGTGAATTATGCGGAAAACATACCGAGGTAAGCAAGAAAGTAATAATTGAGAAATCAATTATAAGTGTCTGTTTGTCTTGTTCAAAAAGAGGCAAACCAGTAGAATCCAATAATGTTGCAAAGAACATAGGTTCACCAAAAGTGACAAACCCTGTAGGATATTTATCCCCCAAACCTGCATCTGGCCCTCAGCAAGGTTCAAGGAATCTTTATCCCAGAAAAATAAGAGCAGCTCCAAGGATTAAACCACCACCCTTAAAGAAAATCAACTGGGTTGATGAAATGATTCTTGATCAGGAATTTCCATCCTTAATAAGAAATGCCAGGAGTAAAAAGGGGCTAACACATGAACAACTTGGACAAAAAATTAACGAAAAAGTGACGCTGATAAAGAAAATCGAAACAGGTTCATTAAGGCCTGATGAAATTTTAGCAAAGAAACTTGAACGGTTTTTGGGAATAACGCTATTTATAAACCCCAATGAAGAGAACGTAGAAGAATAGATTACGATAATAGAAGTAGAGGATAATCTCATTTTTTAAATCTCAAATTTCTCCATTAGAGACTGAAAAGATGATAGCCGGGTCATCATGGAGATATATCTAATGACTATGCCACCATCTGTAGCAGTACTTAGAATAGGACACAGACTGGTAAGAGATGACAGAACTACTACTCATGCTGTGTTGGTATCAAGGGCTATGGGAAGCGAAGTGATCTACATGACTGATGTGGATGATGAAATAAAAAAAACACTAGATAAAGTCAATAAAAGATGGGGAGGAGAAAATGAATTTAGACTTGAAATCATTGACAATTGGAAAAAGATACTAAAAACATGGAAAGAAAATGGCGGTATAGTTGTTCATCTTACGATGTATGGAGCGCCAATCAATCAAAAAATAAGAGAGATCAAAGAATTAAGTCAAAGAATATTAGTCATAATAGGAGCAGAAAAGGTGCCAAAAGAGGTTTACTTTCTTGCTGATTATAATATTGCAATAGGCAGTCAGCCTCACTCAGAAATTGCTGCATTAGCAATTTTTCTAGATAGAATATTTGAAGGCAACCAGTTTAACAAGAGTTTTTCGGATGAAAAAATGAAAATTATACCTTCAGAAAAGGGGAAAAATGTAATACAGAGGAACCAGGGCCAGTCAAGCAGCAGCAGCAGCAACAATAACTATAAAAATAACAATAACTCCAACCCTAAAAAAAAGAATTAAAAGTAAAATATAGAAAAGATGTATACTGCTATTGCAAATAGGACTAGATTTTAATCGCGAAACCACTATGACGTTACATGATACTCATAAGAAGGGAATAGTCAATCAATTCTTATATAATTAAGTTATAATAAACAACACCGCAAGAAATAAAAAAAAACAGGATTATATGATAGAGTCAATGGGTGATACACAGCTTAGGGCAAAAAGAACCAGGATCAAAATATTGAGAGCTATTGTAAAGAAGAATGGATCCGCATGTTTTTCTGAAATCAGAACCATCACAGGCCTATCTACAGGATCTATATATTATCACCTAGAAAGGATGAAAAATTATGTATTAAAGAATTCAAAATATTATGTCATAACTAAAGAAGGAATGGATTTGTTAGTCGAGATAGATAAGAGAAAAGATATCACATTATCGACAAAATTAATCTGATTTAATATGACGATTTGATCAACCTTTCTTTTTTTGTACCCATCTTGACCATATGATTGAAGAGATCATGTTGTTATTAAACCAATTTTGGATGATTCAATAGCCCTTTTTATTTCTAGGGATATTCTCCTACCCATACTCATTGGAGTCTCAAACAATAAATCTGAATAAGGCGAACCCGATATGTACAAGTTTGTTCCAGCCACAATGCGCGCTGAAAATTCAAATGCTATAAAATTAGTATTATTATCATAAACACCTTCGATGCAAAACGGTCCAGGCATTCCCGGAGGAACTAATTTTTTAGATGCTTCCACAAATCGTTCACCCATAGAGTAAACCTCAGGGAGCAAGGATTCTCTTAGTACGATTGGTATATTTCCTACAACGGTATAAGACGGCTCAATGTTAGAAGATATTTGATACTTTGATGGGATTCGCCCTATTGCATCTATATCAGTTTCATAACGTCTGTCGATCCCTAATAACTCGAGTTCATTGGTGATAGGAGAATAAAAATATTGTAAGTAAACTGGGACTCCGTTAGCATATTTTTGTATAAACAAATTTTCCTCGGACTCTATAACATGTGATTTTATGAGTTTTTGTGCTTGTTCTTCGAATCCCCTTTTATCAGTAACCAAGAAATATCCTTTTCCTCCAGCTGCTCCGTGCAATTTCACTATACACAAGCCATTGATTTCATTTTTAGAGGATATTTGAGTCGGCGATGGCAACTTTGATTCGTCCATTAATTGTTGTTTTAGCATTCTATCTGATTCCCATCTTAGGATCCATTTATTACCAAATACAGGTATCTTAATACTCTCCAGTTCATCCATATTTAATGTAGAAATCAAAGTTCCGTGAGGGATCAAGATTGGACTAAACTTTTCAATTAATTCGTCTTGAAAATTCTTATTTACAATTTCTTTAAAATTTTTGATCGATACAATATTGTCAATAAATTTGAACCGCTTGTACATGTCAAATCGTTTTTCTTCACATACCAACAAGGTATTGAAACCCTCATCTTTGGCTCCTTTTAATACCTGTAACGAGCAATGTGAACCCAAAGTCATAACAGTTTGTTTATTAACATCTAGATCGAAATTTCTTTCAACATTTTGGTCATTCATAATTCATAACCCGTATTAATTGGAATTCTATCGGAGATTAATTTTTTTTGTTTCCCATCAAATCCCGCACAATGTAATTGCTTGATAATTAGCTATTAAAAGAGAGAGAGAAAACAACATATGGTGACCAATAACACCATAGAGACACAATTAGTAAATATTAGTCAAAAATTACTTTTAATGAGTTAATGTCTAAAGAAGGGTACAGTGTCATAAGCAAAAAGGTGATCCATGAGGGTCCGGTAAGGTTAAGAATAGATACATTCAACTACAATGGAAAAGTCTTTAGAAAGGAAGTAGTTGAACATAGTCCTTCTGTCGGAATAATTCCCATCATAAACAATAAAGAAATTCTGTTAATTAAACAATTCAGACATGCCGTAAACAAATCTTTAATTGAAATACCTGCGGGCAAGATTGAAAATAATGAATTGCCCCATGAAGCAGCAAAAAGAGAGTTAGCAGAAGAAACAGGATATACAGCGGTGCTAAAACCGCTTACTCGATGTTTTTTGGCACCAAGTTATGATACCGAATTAATGCATTTCTTCGTTGCAGAAAATATGTCTAAACTGGATAACCCAAAGAAAATGGATGAGGATGAAAACATTATTAACTTTGTTATTAAATTAAAGGATGCTATCAAATATTGTTATGATGGAACAATAATAGACTGTAAAACCGTTACAGCAATATTTCTCTATTATTTTGCTCAAAGCAATGATAATGTATTTAGATATAACTAAATTTGATATAATCAATAATTTCAGATAAGGAAGGGTTGTCACCAAATAGATTTCCTACGTGGAGTGAAGATAATAGATTTGCAAAACAAATTTTCTCCATAGTTGTGAATCCATATAAATGTCCAAAAATGAAACCAGCATCCCATGAATCTCCTGCGCCACTTACAATATCAATTTTGGATGGAACAATAGAATCTACAAATAACGATTCATGACCGTCAGATATTGCAGATCCTTTAGTTGTATGTATACATACTGTTAAATTAATAAAATTAGAAAGCAACTTTGCTGATTCGCAAAAGGCGTTAATATTATCAGGATATAAATTGCTATCAAAGGTCAAAAGAGTACTATTGTTATAACCAATTACGCTCTCTAATGCTTTAATTATCAGATTATATTCATTTTCATTGATACTTAGAAAGTCTACTAAATTGGAACGACTTTTTAGCACATTAATGAATTCAAAACATCTCCTTTCAATATCAGCGGGATCCAGAAAATGAACTGATTTAGTGGAATTTGTAAAAACATAATCCAACAATTCGGTTCCTCTTAGATTTGACGCCCAATTTGTCATTATCACAGCATCAGATGATCGCAAAATCATCCTCACTTCTTGTGATTCAATTAGTTCTGGGCCAAAATTATCGTTGTCTCCTACATCACTTACCATCACATTTGAGGAGGAGATGGAGGAGATGGAGGAGATGGAGGAATTTGAAAATTCAAATACTGTCGATAATCCATGTTTTCCTTTTATGATATGAAGATTTACGTTTGTTCTAAAAGGCAAAAATACAGATCGTAAAATAGCAGAACCAATTTCATCTGCTATGGTAAATAACTCTACACGAACATCGAGTTTTGCTAAACTATATGCCATATTGACTGCGTTACCACCTTTGATATCTACACTAGAATAACCTCGCATACTTCCACCTCCTGCAACAATCTTTTTTTGGATATCATTCATAAAAATTGGATAGTCCAATACTTGAATAATTCTATCTACAAAAAAATCGGGCAAAATGGTAACCTGTGGTTGATGAGACCTATCTTCCCTTATATCTGAAAGTTTGATCAACAGGTTTCTGAGAATATCATGAGTGTGGGAATTCCCAAAAATCTGATTTGTCAAACTCGTCCTATTTTCTGTTTTAACTATTTTGTCAGACTGGTTTGTGGTATCTTTATGAAGATTTTGATCATGATTTGGACGCAGAAAAGAATCACTACCCGTTGAAGAAAAAATTCTTTCTAAAGACTCTGACGAACAGGACAAATGGCAAACCGGTGATGAAAGAGGAGAGGGAAATGGAGAAGGAAATGGAGAAGGAGAAGGATTCATGGTATGAATTTTGAATTTTGATAAATAATGGTATCAGAAAGGCCTAAAAAATAAATAGAATAAAACGGTTGGCATACATAAAAAAACTAATCTTTTTTTTGCAGAATAAGCGAATGGATTAATCCATATCCATGCCGCCCATGCCGCCCATGCCGCCCATGCCGCCCATGCCGCCCATGCCACCAGGTGGACCAGCAGGCATTCGAGACTTTGTGGCTGCAATGACGTCATCAATTCTCAACAGCATACAAGCGGTTTCAGTAGCCGACTTTATGATTTGTTCTTTAATTACAGTTGGTTCGAGTATATTATTCTTATAAATATCTGAAACAGAAGTTGTCTTTACATTAATACCGATCCATTTGGATCCCTTTGATTGTTTTGCCTTCAAGTCAGCCATGGTATCAATAGGATCCATACCAGCATTTTCTGCAAGGGTTAACGGTATTACTTCTAACGCTTCAGCAAACTTTTGTGCGGCCAATTGTGATCGTCCTTCAAGACTGCTAGACCATTGTCTTAATTCATTGGCAATGTAGGCCTCAGGTGAACCACCACCTGCAACTATAGATGGTTTTTCTAACACATCCTTCATAACCATCAGTGCATCGTGTAAAGATCTATCAGCTTCATCAACTACTCTTTGTGATCCACCACGTATAAGAATAGTTACTGCTTTTGGATTCTTGCATCCTTCTATGAACACCCACTTGTCAGTTTCGACTTTTCTTTCTTCAACCAAATTAGCGATACCTAGATCACTTTGACTCAAGTCATCTAGATTATTTACTAGTCTTGCGCCTGTAGCCTTTGAAAGTTTGAACATGTCGCTTTCTTTTACTCGTCTTACTGCCAGTACATTTGCTTTAGCCAAATAATGTTGTGCAATATCATCGATCCCCTTTTGACATAATACGACGTTTGCTCCAACTGATTTTATCTTGTCAACCATATCCTTAAGCATCCTATTTTCTTCTTCTAAGAACATTTGCATTTGCTGGGGCTCACTAATTCGAATTTCTGCACTCATCTCTGTTTTTTCGATTTCAAGAGCAGAATTTATGAGAGCAATCTTTGCGTTGTCGACTCTCTTTGGCATTCCAGCATGAACTATTTCCTTATCTAAAACGATTCCTTGAATGAATGTTGTATCACGAATAGAACCTCCTGCTTTCTTCTCAACCTTGATATTGTCTAGATCCACTTGTAAGCCTTCACCTGAGGTATTTTTCTCTGCAACCTGTTTGGCAGCACTTACCACAATTTCACTCAATATGGGACTATCATCAGATACCAATTTAGATTCCATACTGGTTTTTGCAATTTTGATAAGAAGATCCTTATCATTGACATTAACTTTTATTCCAATTTTATTTAAGATAACTAGTGCTTGCTCAGAAGCTGCAGTATATCCGTCTACAATTGCAGATGGATGAACATCTTTGCTTATCAATTGTTCTGCTTTTTCTAAAAGCGCACCCGTAAAAATTACAGACGAGGTAGTTCCATCTCCAACTTCGTTGTCAACAGATTTTGCAACCTCCACCATTATTTTAGCGGCGGGATGTTGAACATCTATTTCTTTCAAAATAGTTGCACCGTCGTTGGTAATGGTGACATCACCCAAAGAATCCACCAGCATTTTATCCATGCCACGTGGTCCTAAACTAGATCTTACAATTTCCGCTACTAACTTTGCTGCAGAAATGTTATTTTTTTGTGCCTCTCTGCCTTTATTTTCTTTAGTTCCTTCTTTTAATATTAATACTGGCATACCGCCAGCTGTTTGTTGAATTGAAGCCATATTCTCATATCACCTTAATAGAATATTACAGTTCTTCGGTAAGCCCCTTTTATAGGTTTCACAACTAAAATACCAAAAAGATAAAGATTAAGATTAACAAATAATTTATCAAAGCAAACAAAATAATTCTTATGGATATTGACATCAAATTAGGAACCAAAAATGAGAGGCGAATAAAAGTTAGTCACAATCAGACTACTAGTTTTCTGTGGGAAGGCGAAAATGTTTTCTCTACACCTTCAATGATTTCAGAAATGGAAGAAACCTGTAGACTGTTATTAAAAGAGCAATTTCTAAAGGTTGATTCGGAATGGGATTCGGTAGGTACCGTTGTGGACATTAATCATACTGCTGCAACTCCTGTAGGGGCAGAGATAATTCTGAAAGCCGAAATCATAGGAGTGGATGGAAGAAGAGTTCAATTCAAAGTATCTACAGAAGACAATTTAGAACAAATAGGAGAGGGAAAGCATGAAAGGTTTATTATCAATATTCCCAAATTCAAAGAAAAGTTTGACTTGAAGGTGAAAAAACTAGATGAATTTCAAAAAGCATGAACAAGAAGAAATCTAGATTATTAGTTATGAGTAGAAAAAAACAAGAAAGTGTTTTAGTGAAAGAACGCATCTACCATAAAAGCAACAAATAATGCTGCCAAATAGGGACTGCTAAATTTAAATACTAACCAAGAAGTTTTTTCACTTGGTCTTAGCAATAACCACACAGACAAAATTATCATCACAATACCAAATACGGTAGCAGTCAAAAGATATATCAAACCAAATTGATTAAAGAAAAATGGTAGTATACTAAATACAACCATCATCAAAGTTGTTAGTGCTATTATTCTCACAGATTTAGATTCGCTTGATACAACAGGAAGCATCGGAACGTTGGCTTTTTTGTAATCCTCTTTTACATGTAAGGCTAAACTCCAGATGTGCGTAGGAATCCAGAAAAAGACCAGTCCAGCCATTGCAATGCCTATTTCCACATGTTGAAATGTTATTGCTATATAGCCAATTAATGCGGGGGCGCCACCAGAAAATCCGCCTAATATAATATTAGATTGACTGGTTCGTTTTAGCCATTTGCTGTATACTATGATGTTATCAAACAAGCCAAATGCCATTAAGCCAAATGCCCATATGTTTATGAACCAAGAACAAACCAGGGAAACTCCTGTTAAAATGAGCCCAAAGACCAAAGCGTTACGTGGAGAAATTCTTCCCGAGGGAATCGGACGACCTTTGGTCCTTTCCATTATTGCGTCAATGTCTCTATCGTTATATCCTGTAAGTGTATCCGCAGCTGCAGAGCCTGCAGCGATTGCAAAGAACAATAAAGCCCAAGTCATCCAACTGACCTGAACATCAAATAACCAGGATGCTGATACCGCAGCAGCTATAGCTGTGAAAACAAGTAGATACCAAATTTTTGGTTTTGTAAGCTCGTAATAATTTTTAACTTGGTTACCAACTGTCTTCATCTCTAAAACCAAAGAGTCTATTAACCTACCACCATATTATAAATAAAATAGTTATTTATATCTTGAGAGAACTTTTTTTACTTTGATACAGAATTTGATATTATTTCTCGTGAAGTCTTTCTCATCTCAATAAATGTTTCAGTTTTCTGTACCCCTTCGATCCGTCCCACTTTTTCAGATATGATTTGATGCATTTCATCTAGAGAACGAGCAGTCATGGTTACCAGCACATCAAATCTTCCAGTAACTTCGGCTACTTCCCTGACCTCGGGAATTTTAAAAAGCTCTCCAAGCACATTATCCCTTAATTTAGAATCCATGGTAATTCCAGTTAGTGCTTTAACATTAAAACCTAAGGCTTCATCATTTATTACAATAGTAAATTTTTTAATCAAACCTCTCTTGACAAGTCGCTTGATTCTGCTGTAAACTACAGAGGAATTGATATTGATTTTTTTTGAAAGCCTGGGAACCGATATACTTGCATCTTTTGACAACTCGCTTAATATTTTGAGATCAAGATCGTCAATTCTTCCCATAATTTTCAAAATATACTATTTTTTCGTGGTTAATAAATGTATAATTTTTATTTTTGTTATAAAGTTTGTTTATTTTTAAAAAAAATTATATAATTTTTTTTGTTTTGAACAACTCAGCT
>WHSX01000006.1:0-4856 GCA_009379865.1 Candidatus Nitrosocosmicus sp. | reverse complement strand
GTAGTACTGCTCCTTTAGCCGAACCCATTTTTTCATTATGAGTCAGTAGAACATACTTTATACCATTGTCAAACACGGAATCCTTTCTCAATCTACCCACTACTGTGGTCATACCATCGTTGATTTCTCTGTCTACTCGTGGCTGAGGTCTTGTCGGATCATCATTAACAACAATGTAATCTCGTGGAGCAGTAGGAAGACTCTTTATAGATACATTGTCAGAAAATTCCATCATTTTCTTTTTGACTGACGAGGGGTCTGCATTCTCGATTGTCTCTACAAAAACCACCTCAGTATGACCATCAGACACTGGTACCCTAGTACAGGTGCAACTGACCTTTACATCATTAACAGAGATTTCTTTAGAATCTTTATCATATTTGCCCAATATTTTTTTGGTTTCTATTTGTACTTTTTCTTCCTCTTTAGGAATGTATGGAATGACATTGTCTAATATATCCAAAGCAATGACACCTGGAGACCTACCTGCCCCTGACAATGCTTGCATTGAGGTCATAAAAACACTTTTCACTCCAAAGCTATCAATCAAAGGTTTTAGAGTGATAGCAAGTCCAGTAGTAGTACAATTAGGCATGGGGGCAATAAATCCGTTCCATTGACGCTCCTCCTGCTGCTTTTTTAAAAGATCAGTGTGATCATCGTTGATTCCAGGTATCAAAATTGGGACGTCGTTTTCATATCTGAAAGCAGCAGCTGTACTAATAACAGGAACATGAGCAGCTAACTTTGGTTCTATAATTTGTGCGTCATCAGATTCCAATGCAGTAAAAATCAAGTCAAACTCCTTCGGATTTATGTCGTCAAATTTAGATATGGTTTTATCTCTAACATATTCGGGGATTTGTTCTCGATTATGCCACTTTAGTATACCCGACTGAGGATCTCTAATTGCATCGACATATTTTTTACCAGCAGATCTTTCAGAAGAGACAATATGAGTTAAATTAAACCAAGGATGTTTGTCAAGTGCAACTACAAATTCTTGACCAACAGCGCCTGTTGAACCGATTAACGCTACTTTTAACATATTGAAATGGATAGAAATAAAACAATTAATAATCCTTTTTAAAGCGTAAAAAACTAAAACTATTATACAATAGGTGAAAAGATCTTTTCATACTAAAAAAGAAGATAAGAAATCATCATCTGATTGAGACAACTCTGCAGCAGTGTCATCATGGTGGAATCTATTCTGTAAATAGTCCAAAGAATATAATGATAGATTTTAGTTCAAACATAAATCCTCTTGGAATTTCCAAGAAGGTATTTGAAAAATTAAGATCCAGTATCCAACTAGCCTATATTTATCCTGATCCAAAATGCACTGAATTGAAAAAAAAGATAATAGAGTACATCAATTGCGAATTTGATCTTGACGGAAATGAGAATCTAATAACGGGAAATGGCGCCACAGAATTAATACATTATTTCGCCGCTGCCTTTGCCCGAAAAAAAACATTGATTCCAACACCCACCTTTTGTGAATATGAGCTTGCTGTAAAACGCAGGAAATCAAAATTGGTATTTGTACCCCCTCTTGACAATAACTTTCAAATTGATTCAGATTCCATTGCAAAGCTAACAAATAATCCAGACAATGGAATAGGATCAGTATTTTTATGCAATCCAAATAACCCTACAGGAAAGTTTTTCAGAAAAGAAATACTAGAAATACTAGAAAAGATTGATAAAAAGATTCCAATCCTGCTAGATGAATCCTACATCGAATTTACCGATGCTAAAAAGGAAAACGACAATAACTATTTTATTAATCTAATAAAGGATTCCAATAATTTAGTGATTTTAAGATCGCTTACGAAAACATTTGGGCTAGCAGGTCTGAGAGTAGGCTATGCGCTATCGACCAAAGAGAATATTCAAAAATTAAACAACAATTTGATCAGCTGGAACGTAAACGGGTTAGCCCAGATTGCAGCCATAGAAGCGTTAAAAGACAAATCTCACATTAAAGCCGCTAGGAAAAACAATATTTCTGAAAAGAAAAGGGTTTTCAGATTGCTTGAAAAAAGCAGAAAAATAAGGGCAATCTCAAGTGATGCCAATTTTTACTTGATCGAAATACTAACTGAGAAAACATCCACAGAACTAACCAGCAAACTATTAATAAAGAACGGAATCCTCGTGAGAGATTGCATGAGTTTTAGAGGTATGAACGACAAATTTATTAGAGTAGCCATCAAGACCCCAAAAGAGAATAATGTTCTTTTAGAATCATTGGAAGGAGCACTTTGAAATCAAGACTGTTAATGATTCAGGGGACGTCCTCGGGAGCTGGCAAAAGTATGCTGGTCACTGCACTATGCAGAATTTTGACCAACAAAGGATTCAAAGTGGCTCCCTTCAAGTCCCAAAACATGTCCTCATTTACACATAAAATGGAAAACACAGATAAAGTGATAGCAAATGCTCAAGCGATTCAGGCTCTGGCATGTAGAGCAATTCCCGACTCTAACATGAATCCAATATTATTACAGCCAATAGGTAACAGCAATAGCAGAATATATGCAAACGGTGAATTCTTGTCGGTAATGGAAGCTAGAGATTACTATTCAGATTTTGTTCTCGATAAAGGTTTGAGAATAGCTTTGGACGCCTTCAGAGAATTAAGCAGGAAATACGAAATAATAATATTAGAAGGAGCAGGCTCACCTGCTGAAATAAATATACAAAAATACGACATCGCCAACATGATTTTTGCAGAAAAAGTAAAGGCACCAGTAATCCTGGTTTCGGATATTGAGCGTGGAGGATGTTTCGCTAGCATTTTAGGAACAATGATGTTGTTAAAACCATCACATCAACGATTAGTAAAAGGAATTATAATTAACAAATTTCGCGGAGATAATACAATATTATTCCCCGCAATAAAAAAGATCGAGGCAAAAATAGCAAAACCATTTTTAGGTATCATTCCTAAAATAGATCATAATATACCAAAAGAGGACTCCCTAGACAGAGATAATAATGACAATGAAATAAAACAAGGTCAGAAGGAAAACAAGAACAAGAGAACATTTATTCCATCAATCAAGAAAAATGACAAGACAAATAATCTTCAAATAGCGACAGATCAGTCAGATTTAGACACAGAGATCAGTAGATTTGCAGAAAAAGTAGAATCATCAATCAATATGGATTATATTCTAAAAAAAATAATTAGATAAAAAAATTAAGCCATGTCACTTGAAATCGTAACAGAAATCATATCAATCTTATTTATCGCGACCTTAATAGACATCACCTTAGGCGAACCGCCAAATAGGATACACCCCGTTGTACTGATTGGTAGAATTATAAACTTCTTTACTAAAATGATAAAGAATGCTTCTAAATATAGGAAAGAGAAAGAGAAAGAAAATTTTGAAAAGATAATGGGATCGATATTAGCATTAGGATTAACAGTCATGGTTAGTTTGGTAGTTTATTATCTTTGTATGCAATCATTTTTTTTGTTGGGTGCCATTTTTTTTGTCATAGTATCGGCAGTATTGTTAAAAACAACATTTTCAATAAGAGATATGGACAACCATATCAAGGAGATCTTGTTGGAATTAGACAAAAATGATTTGGATAAAGCTCGCAAAAGTTTATCAAAAATTGTCAGCAGAGACACACAAAACCTATCAGAGTCCAGAATTATGTCAGCATGCATCGAATGTGTAGCAGAAAGCTTTGTAGACGGTATACTCTCACCACTATTCTATTATGGTCTTTTAAGTATTCCAGGTTCAATGATGTATAGAACCATTAACACATTAGATTCCATGATAGCTTACAAGGATGACTACTATAATAAAGTAGGATGGATGTCAGCTAAACTTGATACCATCATAAATGCCATACCTGCGCGATTATCATCAGTTTTTTTGATTGTCTCCATGATGGTTTGCGGACAAGATTGGAAAAATGCAATAAAAATATTTAAAAGAGACTACCAAAATACCGAAAGTTTCAATGCAGGTATACCAATGTCAATAATGGCTGGAGGACTGAATATTCGGTTAGAGAAGATTGATCATTATAAATTAGGAGATATGCAAGAACAACTTACTATCCAAAAATGCAAAACATCCTTAAAAATAACCAAGATAGCGACACTGGTATTTATGTTCAGTTTTCTAATTCCTGTTATTATGATTTTAAACTATTTTGATTGGTGGACAATATTATTTGGTATATAAAAGCATCTTAGAAATCATATCATTTTTAACAATAATACCTATTGGAAAATTTGGTAAGAATGATGGTTTAGAGAACATTTCAAAAAAAATGTTCTTGTTCCCTTTTATTGGACTATTAATAGGACTTTTAACTATACCGGTAGTATTAATTTCCTTTTATTTATTTAATCAATTTGTATCCGCATTCATAGTAACAATTTTTCTAATAGTCTTAACAGGAATACATCATACTGATGCCCTCGCAGATTTTGCTGATGGCATTATGGTAAGAGGAAACAAAGAAAAGAAATACAAAGTAATGCATGACCCAAGAATTGGATCAGCTGGAACTGTCGCGATTTCAGGATATGTTATTGGAATGGTAATAGCAATCTCTTCAATCACAAGTTTGGATAGATTAATGATTGCAATAATTCTCTCCGAAATCATGTCGAAATATTCTATGGTATTGCAATCGCATTATTGTGAGTCAGCTTGGGATGGATATAGTTCATTGTTTACAAAAAATATGAAATCAAAAAAGAAAATGGCAATCGCAACAATCATTACCATAGTTTTGATAGTTTTGATTTCAAATATGAGTGTGACTGGATTACAGATATTTATTGTAGGAATTATTTGTTGCTTTATAGT
>WHSX01000069.1 GCA_009379865.1 Candidatus Nitrosocosmicus sp. | reverse complement strand
GAGAAAAAAGGGACTTATGAAAAGACTATTGAATCTCTAAAGGAACAAGGCTATTCTCGGATCAGAGTCGACAAAGAAATAATAAATATTGCAGACAGTAATCGACTCGATATTATTTCAGCAAAAGAGAAACAATTAAGACATTCAATCGAGATCGTTATTGATAGAATATCAATTAATAAAATATTCGATGAAAAAGACAGAGTTTTTGAGGCAGTACAAAATGCAATTGATAAAGGTGGTGGCATCGTCATGGTTTTAATTGATGGTAAAGAATATTTATTTTCTCAAAAAAATTCATGTCCTATTTGCAATATAAGTATTGGAGAAATGGAACCTAGATTTTTCTCCTTCAATTCTCCTTTTGGTGCATGTCCCAGCTGTCACGGATTAGGTGTTGAAACAGAGTTTTATGTCGACTTAATCATACCCGACAAGACCAAAACTATTTTGGATGGTGCAATTAAACCGTGGTCAGCCGGTCATTTTGCAAGTTTCAGAACATCCATGTTAAAGGACGTGGGGAAAAGATTCGGTTTTAATCTAAACACTCCAATCGACAAAATGAGCAAGGAGCAAATTGATGTTATATTAAACGGAACAGATTCAAAGATAAAGTATAATTATACGTCAAGATCGAGTGATAGTTCATGGGAATACTCAGGTAGGTTTGAAGGCGTAATTTCTAATCTACAAAGAATATTCAACGAGACTGACTCAGAATCAAAACGCGAAGAAATTAGAAAATTTATGATTGAAAAGCCATGTGAACTATGCAACGGTCAAAGATTAAGAAAAGAGGTTCTTTCTGTAAGGATTAATGGAAAATCCATTATGGACATTTGTAACCTGCCTGTAGAGAAAATCATAGAATTCTTTAGTAACATTACTCTCAATAGTAGTGATTTAATAATTTCAAAACAAATATTAAAGGAGATTAATAGTAGGCTAAAGTTTCTATCAAACGTGGGTTTGAATTATCTGAACTTGAATAGGAATGCAGGGACACTTTCAGGTGGCGAATCGCAAAGAATCAGATTAGCTACCCAAATTGGAACTAATCTTACCGGTGTGCTATATGTTTTAGATGAACCAACTATAGGTCTACATCAGAGGGACAATAATCTACTGATAAACACTCTCTTCAAATTGAGAGAAATCGGAAATACCGTTATTGTCGTAGAACATGACGAGGAAGTCATTAAAAGTGCTGACTGGATTATCGATATTGGCCCAAGAGCAGGAATACATGGAGGACAAGTAGTTGCACAAGGAGAACTACATGACATACTGGAAAGTAAGGATTCCCTGACCGCAGATTATTTAATTGGAAGAACCGTTGTAAATGAAAATCTTCAACGCAAACATATTGGAGATAGATTTATCAAAGTTTTTGGAGCAAGTGAGAACAACCTTAAAGATATCAATCCCATTTTCCCATTAGGTGTAATTACAGTAGTCACAGGTGTTTCTGGATCTGGAAAATCTACGCTCGTAAACGATATATTGTTTAACTATTTAACCAATTATTTTTATAAATCCAAATCAAGAGTCGGAAAGCATCATAAGATTGTTGGGATAGAACACATTGACAAAGTTATAGGGATTGATCAATCTCCAATTGGTAGAACGCCACGGTCTAATGCTGTTACTTATGTAAATGCCTTTACCCATATAAGAGATTTATTTTCAAGAACACAGTTATCAAAGGAAAGAGGATATAAGATGGGAAGATTTTCATTCAATGTGCCTGGCGGCAGATGCGATATGTGTGACGGGGCCGGTGTCAGAAAAATAGAAATGCAATTCTTGCCTGATGTGTATATTACCTGTGACCAATGTAAGGGATCCCGATATAATAGTGAAACTTTGACAGTCAAATATAAGGGAAAAAGCATTTCCGATGTTCTAAATATGACTGTGGAGGAAGCACTAGAGTTCTTTAAGAACAATACCCCTATTCGAAACAAGCTAAAGTTGTTAGATGAAGTAGGTCTGGGGTATCTACATCTAGGTCAATCTGCTACCACACTGTCAGGAGGGGAAGCACAAAGGATAAAATTAGCAACTGAACTATCAAAAAGGGATTCAGGTAACACAATGTACATTTTAGATGAGCCAACCACAGGACTGCATTTTGCCGATGTAAAGAAATTATTGAAAATATTATTTAAGTTAAGAGAACTAGGAAATACGATCATTGTAATCGAACATAACCTTGATATTATCGCCTCTGCCGACTGGATTATAGATTTAGGTCCTGAAGGTGGAAATAAAGGAGGACAAATCATAGCCACTGGTACTCCAGAAGAGATTTCAGAGAACAATTCAAGTTACACCGGACAGTATCTAAAGGAAAAAATGAGAACATTAAAAGAGAAAGAATTGATCGTGAAGAAAAACAGGTAAATGGATACATATGGTTTGGCAGGAATGGATTGTTATTCCTCTTAAACAAATGATTGGTACTTTTCAAAGGAAAAAGTGTTAAATTGAAAGCAAAAGAGATTAACTTTATCAAATATCCTTATCCGCATAATCCCGGTGTGTACATCATGAAGGATGATAAGGAAAATATCATTTATATTGGAAAAGCAAAGGATCTTGACAAAAGAATCAAAAGTTATTTTTCCAAAAAAATTCAGAATTTGGAAGATGGTAATTGGAAAACTAGAGTGCTTGTAACCAAAATCAAAAGCGTAGATTACATTATCACAGATAACGAAATTGAAGCATACCTACTGGAATCAAATTTAATCAAAAAACACAGGCCAATTTTTAATATTGAACTTAAAGATCAGCAGAGATACACCTATCTAAAAATTACAGATGAAACATTTCCAAGGTTACTAGTAACAAGGAGAAACCGAAACGGACAGTTTACTGGTACAAAAGGAGAGGTAATAGGTCCATTTGTGAAAGGCAGCTCAAGATACTTATCGATTGGTTTATTAAGGAAAATGTTTAAGATCAGAATCTGTACCAAACTTCCAAAAAAGGAATGTTTAGAATATCATATTGGAAACTGTGATGCGCCATGTATTAATAAGATTAACGAAGAGCAATACAAAGAAAATATAATATCCTTAAAAAAAATATTAGTTGATAATGAAACACTAGGGAATTTTTATAAAAAACTTGAGACAGAAATGAAGGTTGCTTCTGATAACCGAGATTATGAAAGAGCTATTTTTATCAGAGATACTCTAACCAGGTTACAAAATCTATTACACCATCAAAAAATGGAAAATAGTTCTACCGAAGGTTACAAATCTGAGGAATACATTGGATTTCTGGAGGATGAGAATCAAAAAAATATGCATGTAATGACACTAATGAGCAAGAACGGCGTCATCAATGATATGAAAAAATTCCGGTTTGATTTGTTAGGGGATAATTCCATTGACAATTTCATTTGCCAATACTATCATTCAAGTGCAAAAGTACCGAATGTTATTTATCTGAATAAAAGTATCGGAGAAGAAACAAATTTACAAAAAGTCTTGTACAAGATGACCGGAGCAGAGGTTAAAATAGTTCCTATGGATTCCAATTACTTTATAAAGGAACACCAATATGAGTCCAATAATATGAATAAGTACAATATTATGCAATTGATACTGAACAATTTAAGAACGTATATTGAAAAGAATCATGAACCTGCTCTTGATGAACTAAAGATATTACTAAAATTGAAAAGATTGCCATACATTATGGATTGTTTTGATATTTCTAATTTTGGAAATGATTTTGCTGTTGGAGCTTGTACCCGATTCATGAATGGCATCCCAGAAAAGAAAGGGTATAGAAAATTCAAGATAAAAAAGGTATCATACCAAAATGACTTTTTGATGATGGAAGAGATTATAAGGAGAAGATATTCGCCTGATAAAATAGGCGAATCTGTTCCAGATGACAATCGAACTGATAGATACCCTGATTTGATTGTAATTGATGGTGGGAAAGGTCACTTAAACACGGCAATTGCCACATTAAAAAAGATAGGCTTGGAAGAGATCGACTGCGTTTCCTTAGCTAAAGAGAACGAAGAGGTTCACACACTGTCGTCTATTATGCCAATCCTAATCCCGAGAAACAAGAAATCATTAAGAATTTTACAACACATAAGAGACGAATCACATAGATTTGGCTTAACATATAACAGATATTTAAGAAAAAAAATGTTAAACCCGTGAGTAATTGGACTCTAGCCAGAATTAATAGTCATCGGTAGGTTTCCCATCGCCTATTGGACGAAAATTTCTAATACAAGTTCGATAGCCGATAAAACATAGTTGAAATAATATTTTTAAGTGGTAGTTGACAACGTCCTATTATGAAAACCCCTGGAATTGTTATAGCAGGAATTACTAGTGGGGTTGGAAAGACAACAATATCAACTGCTATAATCCAAGGGCTTTTGAAAAGGGGATATAAGGTTCAACCATTCAAAATAGGGCCCGATTATATTGATCCATCTTATCATAATATGATAGCAAAACGCCGATCAAGAAATCTTGATGTATGGTTGATGGGAATAAATGGATTACAGGTATCATATTTGGAAAATTCTATTGATTCTGATTTTACGGTTTTGGAAGGTGTTATGGGGTTGTATGACGGGATGTCTGGAAGGAACAATTTTGCAAGCACTGCACATGTATCAAGGATACTAGACCTTCCAATACTTTTAGTGGTGGATACAAAAAAAGCAGCAAGATCATTGGCTGCAATCACTTTGGGGTTTGTTAAATTTGATCGCAAAATAAGGATTTCAGGAGTGATATTAAATAACATTGCAAGTGAACGACATTTAAGATACATTGTTGAAGCGTTTGAATCAAAAATTAAGATACCGATTGTAGGAAAAATATTCAATGATAAGAACCTAATTTATCATGAAAGACATCTAGGCTTGATACCACGTATGGAGCTAAACGCCAAATTACAGGATATTATCAGAAATAATTCCAAGATCGTTGCGGAACATCTGGATTTTGAAAAGATTATCCAGATAGGTAAGAAAATGAATTATCTAGATAAATCAAAAGTTGAAAAGTTTTCATTGGATTTAGTAAATAGAAAATCCAGATTCCAAGAGTCTAAAAAATTACTTGATTCAAAAGTAAAGATAATGATTGCATTAGATAAGTCTTTTAATTTTTACTATCAGGATAACCTAGACATTTTACACAAGAGGGCAAAAATAGAGTTTTTCAGTCCTCTAGAAGACTCTTGTGTCTCACAAGATACAGCAGGCATAATATTAGGTGGCGGATTTCCAGAAGTAATTGCAGATAAACTGGAAACCAATTCTAACATGCGCAGGTCAATCTTGGATTTAGCACAGAAGGACATACCGATATATGCCGAATGTGGAGGATTAATGTACTTAACAAAGACAATTTCAGGCTATAAGAACAACAAAAAAAAGCACAAGATGGTGGGATTATTTGATGCAGATACCATTATGACAAATAAAGTTACCCTAGGATATACAGAGGCCTTATTAAATAATAATCAAACTTACCTCGGAAAGATACACAAGGTGAGAGGTCATGAATTTCATTATTCAAATGTAGTTATTAACAACACCGATTTAGAATTGATTTATGATCTAAAAAGGGGGAAAGGCATCAGGAATGGGAGAGACGGCTTCCATACTTATAACTGCATAGCATCTTATATGCATACACATTTTATGAATTCAACTTTCTCAGATAGATTTTTAGAATGCTGTGTTCGGTATTTAAGAAAATAATATAAATGGACTTTATAATATTGGCAAGTAGAACAATTTTTGTTTTAGGGTTTAAAACTAAAACTAACATAATCATCATGTCCTAGTTTGAGCTTTAGATCTTTTTGTCGAATACAACAACATGAGCGAATTAATAATAGATGAGGCTGCGGAACTGCCACCCTTCCTTCCTATGTTTGTAATATATGGAACATCTATTTTTGATAAATCAATTTTAGATTCAACAGCTGACACGAATCCAACTGGGATTCCAATTACGAGTAATGGTAATGTTTTTTTTTCTTCTATCATTGAAATTAATTCATAAAGAGCGGTTGGCGCGTTTCCAATTACTACAATACCACCATTTATCCTGTCAGCGGCCTTCTGCATCGCAAGCTCAGATCTTGTTTTGTTTGATTTCTTTGATATTTCTTTTAATTGAGGATCATTTATAAGACAAAGCCCAGTCAAATTTAGATCCAATAATGATTTCTTATTTATCCCATGTAATACCATCTCCACGTCGGTGACGACAAAAGATTTCTTGGAAAAAGCTAAGAAAGCAGATTCTATTGCTTTTTCATGGAAAATAATTCGGTCTTTCTTTGCAAAATCAAAGTCAGCTGTAGCGTGGATAACTCGTCTTACTACAGCCCATTCATTGTCGATATAACCATGGCTCCCGATCTCGGATTCTATTATATCAAAGCTTTGCTTCTCTATTCCAAAAGCCCTAAGTGACATGTCTCGTGATAGAGGATTACCTATATGATAATCACCCTTTTTAGTATTAGAAAACTCCACTTTTATCTTCGGCCTCCTTAGCTAATGTGATTACCAGATCTATTACTGCAGGATCCACCCCTATATGTCCAGATATAAACAAACTGTTAAAACTATATTTTTCTTGGGCATTAGCTAAATCGACTAAGATGTCCTTTTGAATATGGACCCCTTTATGTAAAAAGTATGGAACTACAACTATAGTATGGGGGTTAGAAGATAAACATTCTTTTATACCTTCTTCAATATTTGGTGGTTCTAATTCCAAGAAACAAAATTTAACATCCTTATATATTTTTTTCAAGCTATTAACTGTATATAGAAAAGCTTCTCTAGCACGTTTATCGCTACTACCATGGCCTATTAACAATAAACACAAGTTCGCTTTTTCCTTATCGAGCCTCTTTTCGACGATCAGTGAGTTTACCCGCTTTAGTACTATTTCAGATATTATGGGTTGATATGACAATGGTTTTGTTATTACCATTTTCTTATTTTCCTGATAAATAATGGAGGCAGTCTGGGTAACAGCATCTTTAAGTTTCATTCCAGGGTATAGGAAGTAGGGAACAATAGTTATGGAATCTACTCCTGTATCAATACATTTTCTAATTCCTTCACTAATGTATGGTGGAATAACTTCGAGGAAGCAGTAATCAACGTATGAATAGTCGGTTTTATGTTTAATAAAGTCACAAGTATTTCGCAATTCCTCCTGAACTTCCTTCATTTTGCTTCCTCGATCTATCATTAACAATGCTTTTTTCATTGATAATTCACCCGACTTATAGCGACAGTCAAATCTGGTGGAAATTTTTGTTTAGGTACTATTAAGATACCCTTTGAAGCTGCCAATGAGGAGGCCTCAGAAACGCTTGATGTTCCTTCATATTTTCCTACCAAATCAGATGGATTTGGGACATCTATTTCATTTAATTCAGTTTTTGAAAAGAGGAGAAGAGGAAGACTATTTTCAGTGCAAAATTCATCCAAACCAGCTACGCGTTTGCCTTTATCCAGGGACGTAATCGCCTTTATACTTTTTGTACTCAACTCATTCTCTTCAAGAACTTTTATTATACCATGCTGGATTGTTTCCTTGGAGGTATTCCAATGCAATCCGATCCCCACATAAAGTGATTTTGGTCTATATACTACTGATTTATCAGTCAGCGATTTATTTGACACAAGCTTATCCGTAATAATTATAGAGCTCTTATATTCTTTCGATAACAGGCCAGTAATAATTGGGACTGTTTCGACATTCTTTGGTAGTTGATCCATGTTCCACCAATTCTTTTCTCCGGTATCTTGATACACTCCGATTCTTTCTTCGTTAACCATCATGGCGCTGACCTTTGTTACATTTTCAAAATTATCAATAACCCAATTAAATTTTTTTCCCAATAGATCGATCGCAATGGTTTTGTTTACATCAGCTGCGGTAGTAATTACCGGAATTGAATTTAGGATGTCGGCTACTTTAAGTGTTAATTCATTAGCACCTCCTAAATGTCCAGACAGTGTGCTTATGACAAATTTTGCGGTATCATCTATTACAATTACAGCTGGATCATTCTTTTTGTCTCTTAGATGAGGCGAGATCAGCCTAATAACTGCTCCTAATGAAAATATACAAATTAGCGAAGTATATCCATGAAAAAGTGGTCCTATCCTGTTCGTTACGGATTCTGAGAAGAAAATTATCGATGGATCCGAGTCCCTGAATTTTTCCGGTACATAGATTTCCGATTCGCTCAACACATTTCGAATTCTCTTAGCGATTTCAATGCCTTTTTTAGTTATAGCGACAATAGCAATATCCCTTTTGTTTATATGCTCATTCAATTCTTAAAATAAATCTCCTATGCTTTACCATTTTATTAGAATAACTATTTTATTATAGGTTTGCGTCTTAAGATATAATAATTTAGGTCTATAACCTTTATTGGAACACAAAGCATACGAAGATTTAAGCTAGAAACGTAGTGTTCATGAGAATATGAAATATGATGAATCAACAATTTTTCACCACGCTAATATGGCTGATTTCAAATATTAGACTAAAATACACTATTTCATAAAACTAGTGCTGTCAATTTTTGTGGAATCTACCGATGACGTATCCTTTAAAGTCGAACATAATAACTTCTATCGACAAATCGTTTTTTGAATAGTTATTTAGCTGGCCAGCCGCATTACTACATATGAGATCATAAAACCCCATAATATGGTGAGAGTCAATTATTTCTGAAACATGTCGTGCTGTATTTGCATATCGGATTAGTTTTAGAACGTCTTCTGAAGCACCGACTGTCTTTGCTAGTTTAGCCATAAATTCCATATTGACATGAGATCCTCTTACATGCGTTTGTTTAACACCCATTGCTATTTTTGTTAATTTTCCAATGAATCCAGCGATAAACACTTTCTTGATTCTCTTGTCGTGGCATTGCTTTACGCTATAGCCTGCAAAGTCACCCATCTGAACATAACAATGATCTACGTACGTATCACCGAACAAACTCTTACAAAAATCTTCACTTCTGCCTCCTGTTGTAAGAATAAAAGTATCTGCTTTTAGTGCGATTCCAACATCCAAACTCTGTCTTATTGCAGCAGCAAAGGAGGCCGTTGAATAAGGTTGTACTATGCCAGTAGTCCCAAGAATTGAAATCCCTCCTAGTATACCTAGTCTGGGGTTGTCAGTTTTTTTTGCGATTTCTTCCCCACTTGGAACTGAAATTGTCACTTTCAACCCCTGCTTCTTAATTACCTCTGGATAAAGATTTAATACTTCATGTATAGCCTCAGTTATCATTTTCATAGGTATCGGATTTATTGCAGCATGTCCTAATAACAATCCAAGGCCAGGTTTGGTGACCTTACCCACCCCGGTACCTCCAATGATTTTCACTTCACCTTTAATACTTGTCGATTCTACAGTAGAGCAAATTTCAGCACCATGAGTTACATCAGGATCATCTCCACCGTCCTTGATCACTGCAGAGGAAATCGACTTCTCATTAATTTTTGTCCATGCAACTTTGAGTGTAACTATCTTACCCTTCGGTAATGTAATCTGCACATCTTCGACACTCTTTCCCGTCAAGAGTGTGATAAGAGCAGATTTGGAAGCGGCTGTAGCTGAGGTCCCAGTGGTAAAACCGGTTTTAAGTTGGCCTCTTAGTTTCTTCTCTTTAACTTCTTGAGGGAGATCCTGTTCGCTTTCTGCGATAGACAAATCATTAGAAATTTTCTCATCTGACTCGCTCAAGACCCTTCATCGACTATAATTACCATGCAAACATATCAAAAAAAACTTTATGATTATTTAATTGACACGAATGCTTTTCAAAGCTTCCGCTTTATCTGTTTTTTCCCAACTAAAGTCAACATCTCTTCGCCCAAAATGTCCGTACGCAGATGTTTTTTTATAAATTGGTCTATTTAGGTCAAGAGTTCTAATGATGCCTGCTGGACTTGTATCAAATATTTCTTTAACCTTAGCCTCTATTTTTTCTTCGTCTACCTTTGATGTCTTAAACGTATCAACCATAATTGACACGGGTTTTGCTACACCTATTGCATAAGCAATTTGAACTTCACATTTAGTAGCCAATTCTGCAGCCACGATATTTTTAGATATGTATCTGGCCATATAGCATGCAGACCTATCCACTTTGGTTGGATCTTTGCCTGAGAAAGCTCCTCCCCCATGCCTTCCCATCCCTCCGTAAGTATCAGCAATGATTTTTCTTCCTGTCAATCCCGTATCGCCGGGTGGTCCACCAATAACAAATCTGCCAGTAGGATTGACAAATACCTTCGTTTCGGAAGTAATCCAATTTGAACAAACGGGATTTATTACAAATTTAGTAATTTCCTCATTAATTTGTTCTTGAGAGATTTCAGGAGAATGCTGGGTTGACAACACAATTGTATCAATCGATTTTGGCTCGTTGTCCTCATAAAGAATTGAAACTTGTGATTTGCCGTCTGGTCTAACCCAATCTAATTCTTTTTTCTTCCTTACTTCGGATAAACGCAATGATAAATTATGAGCAAGCGTAATGGGTAAAGGCATAAACTCGGGTGTTTCGTTTATTGCAAACCCAAACATGAGTCCTTGGTCGCCTGCCCCCTGCTCTCTTAATTCATTTGATGTAACTCCAATGGAAATATCTGGGCTTTGTTCATGAAGTGAAACTAAGACCGCACATGTATTTCCATCAAATCCATATTCGGGTTTATTATAACCAATATCGTTTATTTCGTTTCTTACGATATCCTGGATATCCATCCTATGGGTAGAAGTTACCTCTCCTGCTACTATGACTACCCCTGTAGTCGTCATGGTTTCTACTGCAACCCTAGCATTAGGATCATTATTTAGAAATGAATCAAGAATGGAATCAGAAATTCTATCGCATATCTTATCAGGATGTCCTTCTGTTACACTTTCAGATGTAAATATATATTTTCGTGGTTGCATTATTATCATTAATCAAGAATTCGGAAATAGTACTAATTATTAGAATTCTTTCTCTAATTTAATGAAAAGCACGTTATTACCTCTTATAACGACTTTACCATAATTTGCCATCAGATCAGATCCATCAAATTCTTCTGCATCAACTAAAATCAGATTCATATAAGAATCTACATTCGACATTTTGCCTCTATACTCGATTTCGCTTTTTAACCTTACAGCAACTTTTCTGTTCAAAGAACGCTGTAAAACATTTAATGGTCTCTTAGTAGGTTGTTGTGAAGGTGATGCTGCCATATTGTTATTCAATTGTGAAAAGACCCTAGGCTACAATAAAAAGCTTCCTCTACGATACAATGCCTAACAAATCAATATTTTTATTTATGAAAGAGTATCTAAACTCATAGATTCGGAAACAAAAAAATTAGATGATCTTTTGTTAAGATTGACCCAAAACGGCACACTGATCGAGTTTGTTGGTAAAAAAGGTGCTGGCAGAAGCCACCTGGTATACTTAATATGCTCTTTAAATAGCATAAGAAGTAAAAAAACGTTATATCTAGATGGATCAGGAAATTTTCGACCTGAAGTAATTAACGAATATCTTCTAAAGATATCTAAAGCTAACGATGAGGAACTTAAAAAATTTTTGAAGAAGATTACATATCAAAGAATCTATGAAACAGATAAACTAATCATTCTTTTGAAAAAAATTAAGCTATTAGAGATAGATTGTGTAATTATTGATGATGTGATACCCTTGTTTCTTTACAATCAGAATAAGAGCATCAGACAAGAGGTTAGAAGATTCATTAGAGAAATAGCTTTTATTGCCATAACTAAAAAGATAGGCATAGTTTTTACAAGCACTCTAGTTGAGAAATTTGAGGAAACTAGTTTTGAAAGAATAAATTATGAACTTTTTTATCACGATATCATCAGGTATGTTCACATCAAAGCAAGTATCAAAAGAAGAAGCCAAAATACGATCGAATGTGAATTTATTCATCCTAAACATCTAATCGATTCAAGAATATCAATTAACTTGGATACGTTTTAACATTATTGGATTTAAAACATAGTGGAAATTATTATAGTAAAAAGTAATAGATTTAAAGAATGATAGAATCATAAGAAATCATTATGTATTCTTTTACGGTAGTTGAAAGAAGAAATCAAAAGAATGTATAATTATAATTATAAAAACAACTACAACAAAGTAGTTATCATAGGACTTGGTCAACTTGGTCTTCCAGTTGCAAAGTATGTTAAAGAACATGGTTTTGATACTTATGGATATGATATAAATCAAAAAACCATGCAATCAGCTGAAGCCAACTATGGAATAAAACAAGCAACCAACTTTGGTGATTTTGATGTACTAATTATCTGTG
>WHSX01000068.1 GCA_009379865.1 Candidatus Nitrosocosmicus sp. | reverse complement strand
AGATTTCACAACAATCTGGTGGAGGGTAGAAAGGATGAAGGTAAGCCAGGACCACCCAAAAACAAATCCATCAGAAAAAGACGACGTAGTGATAGCAGTTGACAGTACAGGTATCAAAGTAACAAACAGAGGAGAATGGATACTTGACAAATGGAAGAATAAAAGAGTGAGAAAAGGCTTCATCAAGATACATGTAGCCGTAGACATAAAGACAAAAAAGATAGTTTCAATGAGAGTAACAAAAGAAGATGTTCATGATGGAAAGATGCTAAAGGAGTTGGTCGATGATGTTTCTAAGAACCATGGCGTCAAGAAAGTACTGGCAGACGGAGGCTATGATTCCAAAGACAACTTCACACATCTTGATAAACTGAAGATTATACCGACCATCAAAGTGAGAAAGAATTCATCGGTCAAGAACAACGCTAAATGTACTCCAAGAAAACTATCAATAATACAGCAACTTGAGGATGTAAAGCGATGGAAGACAAGATATGGTTATGGTATGAGATGGATAGCTGAATCTGCATTCTCATCTATAAAGAGAACATTTGGAGAACACGTTTCATCCATAAAGTGGAACAACATCGTAAATGAACTGATGCTTAAAGCATCAATCTATAACTTGTTTATGGACAGAATGACTACGTAGTGTGCAACACCAGCCTATGTGGTTGTATTCAAATTAGTTATTCGACAGAGCATACTATATTATAAAAATAAAAACAGATTTGCAGAATAGGTGATCTCTGGTTCAACCGATTCAGGCTTCCTCCAGTATTAGGATAGGATATAGAGTGTTTGTTATCTCGATCTGTCCCCACTCTATTTACTATCCTATTTCTAATCCGTGATTTCTATGAGCTGATGTGTTTTATATTCAATTATTCCTTTTTATTTATGGAATCTTGTTATTATTTCTATTGACGTTATTTAATAATAAAATACCAAATTCATAATATAGTGATATGGTAACAATAATAAAAAGTAGTATCTGGCTATATTTTATGTAATATGATAGATATGATTTTCTTGCTAATCTATCTATACGGGGTTAAAAACAAGACCGAAAGGTCATGCATGCATATCTGTGCAATTGCGTACCTAATTTGGGCTTAACAACTTACCTAATAAGAAAACAAGTTTTCGGTGTTAATATTTCATTTAGATAATATAGGATATGGATATATCCTATTCCTGGTATACTCATCTTACTCAAACTACGCGATGATTTTGTGGAAATAGGATAGGACCTCATCTCGCAAACGGGTCGTCAGACTATCCTATTTCCTTTTCAATTTAATTTATGTTTTCGATATGGTATGAATATTGAAGATAAAAAAAGAATCATGGACTCAAACAATATCTAATCTAATTCATAATATTGATATTCTAATAGTGTTAGTAGATCCTAGCAAGTAACGAAACTACAAGAAATGTTGGAGGAGAAATAAGAAGGATGGGGCTAAGTGGCCGCATTGTTAAACGTTATTACATATTGAAAATCAATCAATAGTTTAAACCGTATGAAAGCTATCTCATTCTAGTTGAAGAAAACAACTTGTTAGGTGAATTATGAGACGGTGATAGTAATATACTCTATCGAAAACTAATTTATCGATATTGTCGTTGTAATTTCAAACCGTTTTAGACCAATTCAAAAATGAAATCTCCAATTTATTGATCAAGATCAACAAGTTACATAATCAATTATTAATGCTTTTGAAAAGCTATTCTCAATATATTTGGATCTTTGGTTTTATAATATTGTTATTTTCTTTACTACTTGGAAGTAAGACCCTTAATGTTAAATATCGATTCATTTATTCATGAGACTTTCACTGGTTACATATATTACAATAGCACTCGCTCTATCATGATTCTAGAATTTTGGTTGCAGAAGAATTGTTTTTAGCATTAAATCATCGATCCATATACTATAGTGAACATTTAGATAAATAATTAATATATTATAGAGTAATATCGGGTATGGAAGAAAGACAATTTCTCCATAGATTATGCACTACTGCGCTTCATGTTGATGCTTCTATAGAATTTGCTGGCGTTATTGACTCTAATGGCAAATTGCTTGTAGGGAAATCAAGAAATATACGTCATAATCCCCATTTCTCAAAAAGGAAAATTACTTGCTCTTCTTTTAGATTTAGAAATTCCCACCATTATGGTAACCCAGTTTTTAAAGATAAAACCTTGTCATCAAATAATATAAAAAGTATAGTATCTCTCCAATCCAATTTAATTGATGATGATGATGCAGAATTTAGACTAATTAACCTATATGAGGACATTTTTTTGGCATATATCCCAATAAATGAACCAAACAATCGCTTCCTCTATATCTATTTTAGAACTGATGAATATTTGGAAGATGTTCTCTTAAAACTTGATACTACTTTTTCATAATATCCCATTTATCCCTATTAAATTACAAATACGAAATATGAACTATGTTGTTATCATCGATAACATGTAATATATGTCACTTTGTAGAGTTATTGATTTAACCGATTTTACAAAATGCAAAAAAAGTAGGAAGAGTTAAGTTACTAACCAATAGTATTTTTTACATGAGGGAAATAATACCCATATCTATTTTCTTTTCTGATAAGTTCTAGAATTTTTCCGGCTCTGTTGCTCGTTCTCCTCAAATAATCGAATACTAGAGTACAGGATATTTTTTCTATAATTCTTATTATTGAATTGTAGACTCGCTTGATAATCTCGTCCTTCACTTTTGATCTTTTATTAAGTTGTTCTATTGTTGATTTGGAGTCGCTTCTGATAACTATTATTTTTCTTTTCCCTCTTTTTTTTAGCTTGGTTTTAAATATTTTGAGATTATCTGAAATTGCAAAATATACTGCCAGCATTTCCATTCTCTGGACGCCATATCTTTCGTTCTTCTTGTAAGGTTTTAGCGTTCTTATTTTGCTTTTGTTTTGAAAATGGTTATGCCAGGAAATGTATCCCGATGGTGATCCGTCTACATCAATTGCGATTTGTATCTTGCGCAACTACTTTTCTATAATCCATGTCATGATATAACCATTATCTATATAGTTACCATAAAATGTATGAACTTTCTATTGATCTTCGAGGTGCTCGTTGATCAAAGATAATCATAAATTGTTCCAAATTAGAAGTAACACCAATGAGAATCGATATTTGTTATGCTCTGCTATCGACGTTGATGAATAATGAACAATGAACAATTTATGGCATGTCAAAGTCGAGGTAGAAATAGTGACCATTCAACGACATGGGAGGAATGGTCACTAAGTGTGATTGCAGAAGGAAAAAGGTAATTTGATTATTAATGCAGATCAACTTAAAACTTGTTATAGTTTTCTATATAGGGTTAGTTCTTTAATGTTCACAAAAGCTGTTATTGGATGGTCTGTCTCTTGTTTTCAAGGCGTTTACTGGAGGGTTCTCCGCAATAAGATTAGAAAAACTTGTTTTACATAGAATTATTTATGGACGTTAATGCTATGAGGACTTTTATTATATCAAAAGAGGTGGTACTTATTATATATAATATCTTACAAATATTTTTTTTATACTACATTAATCTATTCTATATAGTATATGAATAATATATAGGCAATTGATTAATAATTATATAATTATACAAACTTGATGAATAAATTAATCAACTATAGGATATTAGGCATTTCACTTTTAGCCGTATCGCTATTAGTCCCAGTTTATGTGAATTCAGTACATGCACAAAAAGTTTCTATTAACGGAGCTGGAGCAACTTTTCCATTTCCATTAATTGATACTTGGAGAACAGAATATCAAAAAGTAAATCCTGATGTTAATCTTAATTATGCTTCTATCGGTAGTGGTGGAGGAATTAAACAGTTCACTGAAAAAACAGTTGACTTTGGTGCTTCTGATGCCCCTCTTTCGGAAACCGAATTCCAAAAAGCAGGAAGTGCTGTTCACATTCCAGAAACCCTAGGTTCAGTTGTCCTTGCATATAATATTCCAGAAGTAACTACACCTCTTAAACTTACAGGTCCCGTTATTGCAGACATCTTTTTAGGAAAAATCACTAAATGGGATGATCCAAAGATAAAAGAACTCAATCCAGATGTAACTTTGCCTTCTGAAAATATAGTTACAGTCCATCGTTCTGATGGTTCTGGTACAACATATGTATTTACTGATTATTTATCAAAAGTAAGTCCTGAATGGAATCAAACTGTTGGTAAGGGCAAATCAGTACAATGGCCAGTTGGTATAGGCGCACCAGGAAATGAAGGTGTGGCTGCATCAATTCAAGGAACACCAAACACTATTGGATATGTAGAACTAGCATATGCCTTAACAACACAGATGAATTTTGCAGCAGTACAAAATCAAGAAGGTAATTTTATCACTCCATCAGTTAATTCAACCATGGCAGCAGTAAGCGCAGAAACATCTACGTTACCTAGCGGCTCAGAATCTTGGTCTAATGTAACAATAACAGATCCACCAGGACCTGATTCCTACCCAATCTCTAGTTTCTCCTACCTTTTGCTCTATAAAGACTTGAGCACTAATCCAACGATAGATGAACAAAAAGCAAAAGCAATCACTGAATTCGTGGAGTGGGCCGTAACTGACGGACAACAGTTCGCAGAATCATTGGGATATGTTCCATTACCTCAATCTGTCGTTGATGTCAATGAAGCAACATTGAAATCACTGACTTTTAATGGAAACCCAATACTCACCAACTAATTTTTATTTTTTTTCTATATAGAATATACGTTCTATATTGATTATATATGTAAAATATATTATTGAATAGTTTTACTTTATTGATATACTTTGCCTCCAAAAGATTCTAAAATTACGCATGCCGAGCTAGTAAAGAAACTAGATTTACAATCGCGAAAATCGTTTATTGGAGACAAGTTTTTTAAAGGATTGGTAATCGGGGCATCTGTTTATACTCTGTGTATGGTTGCTCTTGTATTTTTTGCCTTGGCCGACGGCTCTGTACCTATCTTTATGAAAGAAGGCATTAACTTTGTGATTGGAACTGATTGGAATGCTGTTGAGGGGCGAGAGTCCTTTGGAGCTTTGCCTTACATAATAGGAACACTTGTTAGCTCAACAATTGCAATGGCTATTGCGGTTCCTATTAGCATAGGAATAGCCATATTTATTACAGAAATGATGAAAAACAAACTCGGAACCATTTTATCATTTATAGTTGAGCTCTTAGCAGCTGTCCCCAGTATTATTTATGGTCTGTGGGGATTATTTGTATTCAGATTCTGGATAAGAGACTACATAGAGGAGCCTCTTCATAATACACTAGGAGATTTTTCTCTTTTTGCCCAAGCTCCTTTTGGTTTGGATGTATTTACGGCCGGAATAATTCTTGCGATAATGATTATCCCTATCATTACAGCCGTATCGAGGGAAGTCATTAAGGCTATTCCTCATTCACAGAAAGAAGCCGCGTACGCACTGGGTGCAACACGATGGGAAATGATCAAAACTGCTATTCTACCCTCTTCAAAAACTGGTTTAATGGGTGCAACATTTTTAGGATTGGGGAGAGCTATTGGAGAAACCATGCTAGTGACACTGGTAATAGGAAATGCAATTGGTTTGGCTGCTATTCCGACATCTTTGTTTTCTCAAAGTCAAACTCTTTCTAGTATTATTGCCAATGAATTTAACGAAGCATCGAACGATCTCCATCTTTCAGCATTAATTGGTTTGGGGTTGGTACTTTTTGTAATTACTATTTTTATCAATGTTGCTGCTATCTATATAATTTCAAAGGTTTCCAAATCCTATTCTAACTTGAGGGAATAATATGATCAAAGACAACAGAACTAAAGATTACAAATCAATCATTCAGGAACGTGTTGCGAAAAATTCCTTCAAGAGAAAGGTCTTTAATAATTTTATGACCGTTTTGTTATTTGTTTTTGTAATAATTGCGATCATACCTTTAGCCTCCATTTTGTTTGAAGTGTTTAAGAATGGTGTTGGTGCTCTAAGCTTTGAGTTTCTATTTAGTCCTCCGGGTGCATTCGGTTCAGGCGAAGGGGGTATCGGTCCAGCCATCCAAGGAACTTTGATAGTTGTAGGACTTGCCTCTTTAATTGGAGCCCCTGTTGGAGTTTTGGCAGGAGTGTACCTCTCCGAATATTCTAGCTCCAGCAGATCATTTGCTTATTTTCTTAGACTTTTTAATGATGTGTTAACTGGTATTCCTTCAATTGTAATAGGAATTACGGGATATATCGCACTTGTATTAACGCTTGGCTCATTTTCAATCATGGCCGGAGCCTTTGTTTTATCTATAATAATGATTCCTATTATTGCAAGGGTCTCTGAGGAAACATTGAAACTAGTACCAAACACTCTGAGGGAGGCCGCTTATGGCCTGGGCCTTCCAAAGTGGAAGGTGGTATGGCATATTGTGATAAAGGGATCCAAAAGTGGTATATCAACAGGCATCGTACTTGCTGTATCTAGAGTCGCTGGTGAAACGGCACCATTAATAATGACTATTTTAGGAACAAGTCTATTTTTCAGCGGCTTTAATTCTCCTGTTGATGCATTGCCTTTAAGAATCTGGCGATTGGCTTCGCAGCCATATCCGGAAGCTCATGAGCAGGGTTGGGGTGCTGCATTGGTGCTTATATTGCTTATACTGGCGTTAAGCGTCGCCCTGAGGATGTTTGCACAAAAAAGGAGTACGTTTAAATCGACTACGTGATAATTTGTCTACGCTAACTATATAATACTATATATTTCATTTAGAAAACAAATATTATGATTTTTTGGTTAACAAGGATATCTCGTGGATAACTTGGATAACACCTTAAAGTCTTCTATTAAAGATGAAATTGATGATGTTTCAAAGTACAATAAAACCAAGGCCGAAACTGATACCACTGAGGATGGGATTTCACCTTCTATAAAAGCTGAGATTGAGCGCAATTTTGATTCAGAAATCAAAATAGAGAATCCTAAACTATCAATCCAATCTTTGAAAGCCTGGTTTAGTGGCAAACTCGCTTTAAAGGGTATTAATCTTGATGTTAAGGAAAACTGTGTCACCGCATTAATAGGTCCATCGGGATGTGGTAAAACAACCTTGCTAAGATGCATTAATAGGATGCATGATTTAACCCCAAATGCAACAGCTGACGGCAAAATTATTTTAGACGATTTAAATATTTATGATAAACAATCAGATCCTGTTCTTATAAAGCGACGAATGGGGATGGTCTTTCAAAAACCAAATCCATTTCCTACTATGAGTATATATGATAACGTTGCTGCTGGATTGAAACTCAATGGCATTAAGGATAAAAATCTGATAAAGGATATAGTTCACGATAGTTTGAAGGGAGCAGCGTTGTGGGAAGAAGTAAAAAATGATCTTGATAAACCAGGAATAAGTTTGTCTGGTGGTCAACAACAAAGACTTTGTATTGCCAGAGCCCTTGCGATGCAACCTGAAATTCTCTTGATGGATGAACCGACTTCTGCATTAGATCCTATTGCATCTTCAAAAATTGAAGAGTTGATGAATGATCTTAAGAAGAATTTGACTGTGATAATTGTAACTCATAATATGCAACAAGCGGCCAGAGTTTCGGATTATACTGCATTCATGTATTTAGGAGAGTTAATCGAATTCGGTCCAACCGATCAGATATTTAAATATCCAAAGAAAGAGTTAACTGAAAGATATATTTCCGGCAAATTCGGATAGGCTTATTTATTAAGTTTTTGACGTTTTAATCAAATTGGTACGATTACTTGATTTGGGGCTAACTAAGGTTAGCAGTATTATTTTTGATATGGCTAGTTTAGCTGAAAATACAGTGTCCAAGGCTATTAAATCCTATATGGAGGATGATACCTCTACAAAAAATCAAATATTTGAGTCGTCTGCAAAACTGCGTTTTCTTCAAGATGAAGTATCGGAATTATGTATAGAACTTATCGCTCGATTCCAGCCTGTGGCAACAGACTTGAGATACATAAAATCTTGCATGGAGCTATCTTACGTTTTTTCAAGATTCGGCAGATATGCTTATGATATTATTACCGTGTTAGAAATTCTAGGACCATTGGAATTGTGCGATAAATCTTCAGTAATGCGCATGTCAAAACTTGTTTTAGAGATGATGGATCTTGGGATATCCGCATTACGATTACGGGATAATTCTATTTTAGCCAAAATTTATGAAATGGAGGAAATGGTTGATTTGTTATACAGAAAAAGTACTCGTGAATCATCTCAAATTGTCATCGCAAACAATTATTCAGATAACCGATGCAATATCTCCACCGCTTTAATTCTAAAATATTTGGAACGCATTTGTGATCACGCATGCTATATTGCAGATTCAGTCAATTATATCGAAACTGGTATGGCTAGCCCAAGAAGATAGTTTCTTCACTGAAAAAGTATGAATCACGTTGTGTTATGCCATGATCACATAAATTCCGACCTTGAATATTTCTCGTCGTCAAATTAATCGTTATTGATTAAATTTAACTATCTTGATGAATTGGATATATTGAATAGGTTTGAATAAAAACAATAAGAAATGCATAATATGTGGATGCTCTGGTCATTCTCTTTTCGGCTGTTTTTCTCATTGGACGGGTCATAAGAAAAATAACGGTATGTGCAATAAACACTAATCATTAGTATCTTACTTCAATTCATAAAGCGCTATCACTAGTTTTAACAAAATTTTTTCGTTAGTTGTCTCTGCTAATGGTACAAAATATTTCTGAGTTTCCTCCTTAATTCTTGCTATTTTGTCCTTCCTTCTCGAATTTTTCAAAGATCGAAGTTCATCTAGTCGTTCAGCCAGTATGATGTTTTTTATCATGCTGTCTGCTTGCTTTATTTTGCCAAACTGTTTTTCTATTTTTGATTCTTCATTTTTAGCGGATTCTAAATTGGAATATTTGTTAAAAAAAGATACTGTTGTAAATGTTTTTTCGCTAATTTCTTTTTTTATGTAGTCTTTCGTCTCTTTGGATACTTCTTGTTTATTGAAAATATCATGAAGTAGTGCAGAACAAACCAGATCTGAACTATCTGAGTTCATCTCTTCGTTTAGAATTAATGCTACTCTTAGTGAATGATTTATTTGAGGTTCAATTCTATCATCTTGATATTTTCTCGTCATGCTGCTGTAAATCCTCAATGCTAATCCAAAGGCTTTCGAAATTTTTTCTACTTCGTTCATTGAATCCTCAAATGGTTTTAATAATTTGGTAAATCCTATTTTAATGAAATTATTTTTATTATCATTATCCTTAGACATTTCTAGTAATTTGACCTAAGACCTTTGGCATTTCATCCATTAATGTACTTTTCATCCACTTCCTAAACTACTTTGATAAAAGTTCATAACAAGGGTAATAGATATACATTCATAAGTTTATAACATTTTATCAGCTTATTGAATATATTTACATGGTTTACGATGATCCAAACAAGAATAATATTGTAAATATCTCAATTCAATATAACGATATTAAAGTGCAATTTAGTGGGGAGCCTGAGAATGTTCTTTTGTCTACTATTTCTTTTCTTACCAAAAATATTCCAGAGATACGCTTGGCTCAGAAAATTTCCTTAAATTACTCTGTGTCCGAATTAATCGAGATGTATTCATCTATAATCAAAATTACGCCAGAGGGGCCCAAAATATTGCCCAACCTTGGAGAAATTCATAATAAGAAATTTTCCGATAAGGAAATAGTCATGCTATTTTTGTTAGGGTCAAAAATAGCATTCGAATTGGGCAAGATTTCTGAAAAATCATCCCCTATATCAGAAATCCAATCTACAACAAACCTAAATCCAAAATCTATTAGTTCAAGATTGTCTGAATTAGTTAAAGTTGGATATGTTGTAAAAAGTGTAAATAAGGAAAATCAAGCAGAATCAGTAGTGTATGGGGTTACCACTATCGGAATTAAATGGTTAAATGATATTATGGCAAAAAAATTACTCTAAAATAGTTACTTTTCAAACAAAGGTTTTTTCTGAATATATCTGTAGTTTCTTAGAGTTCCTACACGAGTTAATATCCCTTCTCTTACCATGTCACTTAAAGAATGTGATACTGCTGTTTTATCGTAATTATATCCAATTCTTGACAACTCCTGGTGTACCTCAACAAGTAATCTCTCACTTTCAAAAAATTTCTCATAAAAGATCTTTTCCATCAAACTTCTACACGTATTTCCATTCTTTGCAAGTTCCTTTAATGAAACATTGTTTCTTTTTTGATTCATATTTTGCAAATTACTGTCTCCATCAATTTTAGATTTTAATAAATCGATTTCTGTCTTTAATTTTTCAATTTCACTATTGGTATTTGTACTTGAGAGTGAGGCGATATCTATTCCGGTAAGGACATTCTCCACTACATTCTTAACTTTATCTTCTACACATGTAATTTCGACTTCCCATTCTTTATATTTCAATTTTATCTTTGTCTCCAAAGATAATTTCGATACCGCTTCACTCATGTTTGATATTTGTATACACTTCCTGTCTGATAAAGGTGTTGTTGCACAACATGCACATCATGAACAACATTTATTAACATCTTGTTGTTGTTGAACAACATGCACAATCAATTAAATCTTCATGATCTGGAATCAAATATAGAGGATATGAAAAAATCTTTAATTAACAACTTTAGTAATTCCTATTTTTGTAAGGACTATAGAAATTTAATTGAAAATAAAAAGCTGGTTTTTGTAGACGATGACGAGGGCGTACCCATACAAAATTGGGGAATTCATTCAGAAAGGTACGCTAACCTGAAAATAAATGGAATCGAATTAGTGGAAAAGGAAAAGTTAGTTTTTGGTATTGATTCTAGCTGTATTAAGGTTGCAGAAGTCGAGGATGGTGGATTATATGCCGTAAAGGGATCCATCTGTATATCTTTCAAGGGTAAACCTGCTGCTCATTTAAAAATCGGCCCGTTAATTTTTTATCTTAACGAAGAAGCTCTTCAGAATCTTCGACTTGAGCACAATGTATCCAAACTAATACTCTTCAATGATGATTATGCAAAAAAATTTTTGAGAGTGAACATTGAAAGGTATATTCAGTTTTGGTTATCAAAATTGGTTTCAAACTCTATAATACTCATTGATGGTTCATTGAAATCTTCAATATTTGAGAATCATTTTTATGATATTTCAAAAACTATAGAAAATTCTGTTATCAACAAGAATTCACTAATTGGAATAAGCAAAAACTCCAAAATAAAGATATTAAAGTATTTGTCATATCCTTTGATAAGATCTAAAGTTTGTTCTTATGTTGATATAAACCTGGTTATTCAAAGCTTGATTTCCAGGATACATGGAGAACATCTTCTATTAAAGTTGTCTAACAATCAATACTCAAACATACTTAGGGCTGATGTAGTATCATATAATAACGATGTGGATAGTACTTTAGGAACATTACTATATAACGAATTAATCCATTTCGGTTATCCAAGCACTCTCCAACTTTCACATCATGTCTCTGTTTTTTCAAATACGGACTTGGCAAGTATGAAGAGTTTCATAAAGTCTAATTATTCGGTTAGAGAAATTTCTCATGAGAATGCCAGATCATCCGTTTTAGGGACTGCCTGGAGATGAAAATTCTATCAAAAACAGGAGATGAAATTCTCTTACTCGCGGTAACAAATGATTTTGCAAATAAGGGTGACTACTTTGTTATTGAAGATTTTAACAATAATAAGAAACTACTTGTTCAATTCTATGACGAAGAGTATTTTTCATCATCGTCCCTTGTAGAGGAGATTATAAAAGATGAGGTAATTTCAGAATTTAGTACTGAAAATATTTTTGATCCCTTGGAGATTACCAATCTATCTCAAACAATACGGGATGTCAGGATCTTTAAGACTAAAATAAGGGGTTCTATTGATAACGACAATCAAATATCAACCGATGTAGATTGGGTACCATCAAGAGTAAACTCCAAGATTGTCAAAATTAGTTTAAACGAGATAAAGACTTTATTAAAGAAAAATATGCAATATCCAATTTCCTTAGGTAGATGTGGATCTGATAATCAAAATTTTGAAATTTTTGCTGAAGATCTAGATGGTAAGTTAAATATAATTACAGGCAAGAAAGAAACCGGTAAATCTCATCTTTCAAAAATATTGATCAGCTCTCTCATACAATATGGAGCTTATGTGATAGTATTTGATTTAAATAATGAGTATAGTGGGCTGTCCTGTAATGTTGATGGGACGCCCTCATCTATAAGTGATAAGATTCTTTTGTTAGATCCTGGAAGAGAATTGAAATTCAATTTAACATATTTTGGAAAACCTTCAATTTCTAACATGTTAAAAAATGCATTAGATATGCCTTCTGCTTCATTAAGAGAATTTTTTAGAATATGGGATTCGCTAGAAAATAAAAAGATACTTAGTTTGTTTGAGCTTGGTAAAGCTTTTGGAACTTGGACTATTAATGAATTGGTGAGGGATGCACTATTATCCCGATTCCACATGATTAATTCCTCTCGTCTGTTTTCGTCCAATAGTGTTA
>WHSX01000067.1 GCA_009379865.1 Candidatus Nitrosocosmicus sp. | reverse complement strand
CCTAATTGACTAACTAACCAACCTAATTGACTAACTAACCAACCTAATTGACTAAGTCTAATCACTTTCTTTCTATTTGATGTTTATTATGACATAGACCTTATCAAATTCAATATGTAGAAAGACCTTTCAGATCGAATTTCTAGGGATTACATACTGCACCTTGTTGATAGAATCTTTATTGCAGAAATTGGATATTAGTTATCAACTTAGTTAACTAAAATAAAATTACATTCCATGCTTATTGATCAAAGAGATAAATAAATTGAAATATCTTGATCAAACCTTAATAAATTTTTATATACTTGATACCTCAAATAAAACCAAAAAAAACATCAAAATTCATTTTAGTTATTGTCTTCTGCTATTTCATTCAAATAATGATTTTCAGGCTCAGATGATTCTAATGATAGGAAACAGAGATCGGGAATTATTGGATTACTATAAATCCATGTAAATCTCTTTTAGTGGAATAGTATCATTATATTTGTTCCGAATGTTTTTAATGTCTCTTTACAAATGGTATTTCTTGACTACTCGTCAGTTTTGCAACTAATATTCACTGAATTAGATGGTCAAAATCGTTTTTAGTATTTTCAATTACATTTGATTTTGCATTGGATATGTTCATGGATATAGTAGAAAAAAATAGGATCACAACTAATGTAAATCCGAGCGACCCAAACCAAACATAGGATGTTTTCTTGTAAACATGTTTGTTAAATAATCTATAAGTCTTGAAATAAAAATTTTCTAACTCTGATAGGATGTCCTTAATAGAATACACAAGCCGATAATAGAATGGTATTTTACAAGATATCAAGACACATTCAATATCGGATAGGTTGGTTTGTAAAAATAAATTCTCAGCCTCGGATTTAGAACAATTCTAGTAGAGCAAATTTATACTAAATGTTTTCCCAGTCGTACGGAATAAAGTTGTTTTCGAATACAAAAGTGATACTTCTTTCATTCAAAAGACGAGACTGATATCTTTGTCATCAATGTAATCGCGCTTAAACTTGCATTCATATAAGTACAGATGATTTCATATAGTTTCAATATTTAAGGCAAACTGCCCCATAAAATTTTCAAATCCTTTATCCAGAATTTTACTTTTTTCAATAATTGTGAGAAGGTAGTTTAATGCAAAACAAAGTATGCATCAATCTTAATACAGTATAGAACTAAATATTCGGTAACCATAATATGCATCCACGTAGAATTATGCTGGGATTTGCTGATATTGATCCTTTTAGTAGGTATGCAGTCATTTTATGAATATTAATAATCATAAACTTGGATTGGTGATAAAAAAAAGTTAAAAAAAATGTGTTGGAGTTAATTCATTCAGTTAAGACGAATTTGTTATATTTCGAACTTTATAAATTATCATCCAGTTGCATTAGCTAATAATCTGTCTAACTCATTATCAGCGTTTTGACAATCGTCTAAGGCTTCATCTGTGTTATCACTTTCTATCTGTTGAATACAATTTTCCAAATGAGTGTCTACAGTTTCTAAACTTGGTTGCTCATTATCTGTTTGACTTGAACTAGATTGGTCTGAGTCAGATTGGTCTGAGTCAGATTGGTCTGTGCTAGCAAATACTGGACTAATAGAACCTAAAGTGGATGCGGCTGATGCACCAATCATCAGTACAGAAAATGCTACAATAAAGATGCTTAAATTCCTAAATTTGTTCATCAGGGGTTATCCAAGCCCTAGGTAAATAAGTATTTTCATTTGTAGCATCATTGTTCTAGCCGTTAGTGTAGAATAATGAGGAGGGATTGGAAAAATCAGATCAAGCACACTAGTTAACGGTATATGATTATTTTTCTGGCTCTCTATATACCCAAAAACTATAATTATAATGAAAAAAAGTACCGTTTCAAAAAAATTTGTTTTTTAATATACTGAATATGGTTGAACAACAGAATCATTGTGTACATACATTAAAATAGTGACAATAGTATTAAATAATATTAAACTCAAAGAGTAAATTTTGAATTTACGAATGAAAATAGAATATCTAGATCTGGTAATCAATTTCTGTCTAGTTCTTTGGGTATTAGAGGAGAGTATCAAATGTATTAAAAGATTAATTACGTAATTCGAGAACATCTTGCTCAGATATCGTAATATGGAGAAATCCGGAAAATTTTTTTTTTGCTAAAAAAGGCAAAACTATTAGGAGGGATTGTTATAGCATAAAATCTTTGCAATAACAGTGATGGCCAAGGCATATGATAACGCAGGTTTTGAAAAGTAAGTATAGATAATAGTGTGCTAGGTCACTTTACGGTTTTACCTACCATCTAGAATCTAATTTTTTTTATTCTTAATAATACTCATATACTTCATGATCATAATAGAAAGTGTATAGTCTTGACAATTAATGTATATAAACCCAAAAAGAGTGATGCTGTCTCGCATACATTTTCAATTTATTCTAATAGTCAAGAAAAATTAGATGCTGGTTTTCAATATTTGATTGAGGGTTTGGAAAATGATTAATCTATTTTGTTTGTAACAGATGATCTTTCTAAAGAAGAAATAATAGAAAGACTACAAAGGATTTGTCAATATCGATTCAATATCTCTACCTTAGTAAATGATGGGATAATTACTATCTTGTCTAGTGCCCAGTGGTATTTTTCTGGTGACATGTTAGAAATGGACAGGCTGTCGTCCTCTAGTGATCTGACAGTGAGTAAAAGTCTTTTCACAATTCACAAAGATACTAAAATTGAGAATGAAGATAGTGGTGAGAGTGGTCATTTTATTTTACCAATGGACGGTAAGAAAAGATTTCGAGCTTTTTACGATATGAAGCCTTTTTTTGAGAAGAAATATTATGAAGCGTTGCTCAATTATGAATTAACACAAAAAGATGCTTCCCGTCCAGCATATACTTTGTGTGCTTATGAAATAGGGTTGATGCAAGAGATAAGTCCAGAAGCATTTAGAACATTAGTAAAGAATAATACATTAATAAATGAAATGAACTATGATGCGTTGATTACTCCTAGTACCAACATGCATGTCATTCTTTTATATGACGAGCAAGATGATTTGGATAAGGCAATCTTAGCATACATTAATGAAGGCTTAAAGCGAGGTCAGATATGTGTTCATGCCTCTGTTAGTTTAGCAAACGAGGGTTATTTAGAAGACTTTTCATCACAGATTACCAATTATCGAGAAAATCTCGAAAAAGGAAATCTGGTTGTTGTTGACTTGGTACCTTATTATGTAAATGCGATGGTAGGAAATTTGGAATCTTTTAATAAATTAAAAGGAGAAATAATTTTTAAGGCCAGCAAAGACACAAACAGAAAAGATAAGCATATACGTTTAACCGCAGATTGTGCTACCTTGCTTCTTAAGAATAAACATTTTGAGGAATGCATCAATTTAGAGAACTGGTGGCACGAAAAACCTTTTGACGGTTCATATGTATGTCCCTACCCAAAGTCATTGCTTGATCAATATCCATTTAATGCATTTCTTTCAAGACTCATTCATAACCATGATGTAATTGTAGATAGCAATGGAAAATTAATTCACGAATATATGGTATAGATTCTCTAACTGTATATATATCGTCATAAATACAATATTAAAGTTTATCAGACTAAACTTAGGTATTGTTTTAGATTGAATAATTCAAACCAGAACATCAGAGAAAGATGGGCCATAGGTGATTATAGAAGTATTGGCAAGGTAATTTCTCCAGTCTCTGCTAAGCTAGTAAGACTTGTTAATGTCAAACCTGTAGATTCTGTTTTAGATGTAGCATGTGGATTTGGTAACACTACAATAACTGCACGCAGAGCAGGTGCAAAGGTGACAGGTATAGACATTACCCCTGAACTTTTGACACAAGCAAAAGAAGAGGAGTCTATTGCAAGAGTCAGCGGGATTGACTGGAGAGAGGGTAACGCTGAAAGCCTTCCATTTGAGGATGAATCATTTGATATTGTATTATCAACATTTGGTCACATGTTTGCATTAAACCAAAAGACAACGGCAAACGAGATGCAAAGGGTTCTCAAGAAAGGTGGACGTATAGGATTTGCTACATGGTCTCCAGAGCTTGCATGGGGAAGAATGTATGCAGCGATCTCAAAGTATGTGCCCGCTGTTCAAAACAACCAATCACTAGCACCTCCTCCATCCCCTATGCAGTGGGGAATCCCAAGCAAAATTCAAGAACTATTATGCGACGTTAAGGATATATTTTTTGAAAGGGATACCATTGAATATCCAATCCTTAGTCCAAACCACTATTGGCAGGAGATGGCAACAAAATCAGGGTCAATGATTCAATTAATTCGGGCACTTGAGAAGGAGAATAAGTTGGAAAAAATAGAATCAATTAGACAAGACTATCTTAAAACCTTAGAACCATACATGCATGATAATATGGTGCGATTAGGCTATTTGCTGACAATAGCAACAAAGGTATAATTACAAAATCTTTTGCTTGTGAAAGTTGAAACTAAAGCACGCATATGTGCTCTCATCTTATTATGCTGCCAAAACTAATTTTGTTTTAAGGTCGCATCAAAGCGCATTCCTGTTTCAATCTTGATTTTCTTATTTTCCCCCAACAATTTGTTCTTTTTTCTTTTTCTATCTAGAACCAGGTAGATATTGTATGCAAGAGATGAAAATCCAGCTAATTCCAATAATTCAGATGCAATAATGGCATCCTTATCCAGAATAATTGCTTTATCATTTACATACACTTTGTTTTCTCTCTCGACTTTCGTTAATTCCATTATATGATATAGTATTGCGATCATAATTTATAAAACTAGCATAAGGCAGCCTCAAATTAGTGATAATGAAACATATTGGAGTTCTACGTTTTTAATTTTCTTGGGTAGACTAATCTAGTAGGGCGTGACTATTGGATATATCAATATTATATAGTCATCGGAATATTTTCACAAAACTATATATCAGTATATTTTACTGGTCAAATATTTTATGGAAATATGACAGGAATGTGTATCCAAACTATGATATAATAAATTTCATCTATACATTATGATTATAATGAGTAACATAACAAAAACTAGTAAGATTGGAGTATTTGCAATGATGTTTATCGCTGCAGCTCTCGTTGGTTCAGTCGTAGCCCTTGGTGATAACATGGCATTTGCAACAGGTAAACATAACGAAGCAGAGCAGGGAATCGAACAAGGACAAGAAAACGAACAGAATACACAATGTGTATCTGGTGAAATCACATTCGCATCATGCAACAATGTAGGTATACAATTGCAAGAACAATTAGGCGATTTGGCATTAGGCCAACAATAAATCTTTTTTTTAACTTTTACTATCTATTAGAAATCATTGAATTTTATGATCTTGGTATTATGTTTGTAATGTATTAACAGACCAACAATAATGTTTTACTGTTTCTAAGAAATGGAATCTAAACTGTTTGGATCGAATATGATAATTTTTATTATTTACACATTACTATACTATATTTAATTTCTGCACTAACATATTGTTCATTTGTTTCAACATGATAATAAGGAACTTTTAACTCTTATTTATGTATATTACTAGTTCAAGAAAAGTTTATGCATATTTTCTTTGGTCAAATGCAATTTGTAAATCTGATCATTGTTGAGGATAAATACCTGATCATGGAGATCAAACATTTCTATCATTTCTGTTGTAGAAGCCTTAAATAGATTATTTAACTCATACGCACAAAATACCAGACCCTCTAATCTGTTCTTGTCATACTCTTTTTCAAGATAGCATGCTTCCTTGACTGACGAGTCTGCAATATCTTTGATGAGAAAGTCAAGCAAACATATTTCTTTATTATTGGAATTCTGGGAAATGTTTTGCAATATGTCTTTAAGATGTTTCAGGGGATCCTTTTGGGACGGCTTGTATGGTATTATTGTGATTGTGCCGTCAAACCAATCTAGTTTTTCTAGCATCTCGGTAATTGAAGAATTAGATGAACGGACGAAACATCTAAACCATTCACCTTCCTTGGACAATTTATCTAATGACTTTATCATTCGAATAACAGATTCTGTGTTATCATATAGAAGTAGATGGTGCCGTTTTGGGATCTCGTCTTATTTTTTTACCATTGATCTACTGCGTCCTTTACAATCGAATTTATAGAAACACCCTTCTTTTTTGATTGGTCGCCTAGTTGAGAGTGAATCTCATCGTCAAAGCCTCTGATTATCATGTTGCGAGTCATATATCTTTACGAAACTTCCGGATTAATAAAAGTGATGATATCTAGATATCATCAATAGATAACTATTTATAGAGTGATATCAAGATATCATAATATGAGTCAACTAGATCTATCAAATAAAGAGAATGAAGCAATTGACAATGGAGGACTGAAAAATACAAAAAGCGGGAATGTTTGGAAGCTGGGGGATTACCGTAGCATCTCTACAATGCTTCCTTCAATTTCCTCTCACCTTGTGAGATCAATGAATATCAAATCTGGAGAGGATATTCTGGACGTCGCATGCGGAAATGGTAACACTGCAATCACTGCCAGGAGGATGAGTGCAAATGTAACTGGAATTGATATCACGGCTGAACTTTTAGAACTTGCTGTAAAAGAAGCGAAAATAGCCCAGGTCGAAGGGATAACTTGGAAGGAGGGTGATGCCCAGAATTTACCCTTTGAGGATGAATCCTTTGATGTCGTTCTTTCAACCTTTGGACACATGTTTGCTCCTCAAGCGGAGCTCGTTGCCAAAGAAATGATTCGAGTAACAAAGAGGGGTGGTAGGATAGGATTCGCAACTTGGCCACCCGAACTTGCGATTGGTTCAATATTTAAAGTAAATGGTAAACATTTACCTAGACCAGTTAATAGTCTGCCCTCTCCAATACTTTGGGGTGTTCCTGAAGTAATAGAAAAAAGATTAAATGAAGTAACTAAAGTGCATTTTGAACGTGGAACAGCACTGTTTCCAATTCTTAGTCCAAATCACTTTTGGGAATTTATGAGTACAAAATATGGACCATTGATTAATACTATACAAATATTAAAGAATCGCGGTGGTGATTCGATTGAAACCGAATCACTTAGAGGTGATTTCTTAAAGGCAATAGATCCATATGTATTTGACAATAGTATAGGATTGGGTTACCTATTGACCATTGCAAAAAGATAGTACATTTTGTGGTATAAAGAATGAAACAAATTCATAATTTTGCGATTGTGATTACTATATCATAAATTATCCATCATTATCTCCATTTGTTTCTATCAAAGACATCTCAGGATCTACGATGTATTTCAGCAACTTTTCTTTATCTATTTTAATACTTAAGGTACCACTTTTCTTATCATTATCGGAAATGATTATTTTTCTAACTTTCATCCATTCAATATTTTTCTCAAATGAAAATAATAGTTCCTTTCTATGATAACTTGTTTCTTCGGTTGTATCATAGGGTTCAAGTCTCGCATCTATTTTATCATATAACTCCTGTATGGAATTAAATGTATGATTTTTCTCAGGTTCGTTTCCTAAGATCAGATGTATATGAGTCATTATACTTTTTGTTATTTCTAAATCTTTATTCACAGATCTAAATTCTTATGGTAGTCTACACATAATTATTTATCTCTTGTTGCAATTATTTCTCTATCCCACTGGGAAATATCTGTCTAAAATGGAAAAAGTATCTGAATGTGATACAATTGGTATATTTTTATCAAATTTATCATGTTAGTTGAGGTTTGAAGCAATAAAGCACTAGCATGTTTGTGGAGAATAAAAGTAAAATTAAGTTCATAAAGTATTTGTAATGGTGGTCGTTATGTAGATACTGTCGAAAATTGAATTATGAATTTTTTGATTACAAAGGTGTAAAATTGGTATAAACTTTTGGCATTTTGTGTAACACAGCTATTCTTCACCACATGATTTTGACACACTAGATTGCCAGTGTTAAAAAAATTAGACACTAAAATGCTTTTCATTTTTCTTTGTCAAAGGTGAGATTAATGTTATTACTTGTAAGTATGGTTTGGAAGATTATGATGTAATGAAGATCATGCCAAAAATTTGGGTGTGGGTATTAAATGCCACCATGAAAGCGATCCTTGCCATTAGCGGTATGTTACCACAACAAATTAGATATTTTGGCTTAACGATGTATTTAAGCTATGTTGATTATATCTTTGTAGCCTAGGTGAATGAAATAGTTATGAACTTTGTAGAATGTGAAATCCAACGGGAACACCCATTTGAAGAACCTGTGGAAAAAATCTACAAAGATTACGCTGAAATCGTTGGGTTTAAAGAAAAAACATCTAGTTCATCTGCAACTGTTGCAGATTCCATCTTATCCGATTACAAAAGAACATCAAACAAAGTTGAAGTTAACAAGCCCGATAATTCCTTATCAAAAGAATTGGAACCAGCCCAAATCTTAATTGCAGAACCCGAACCCGATATTCTATCCTTGTTTAAGGCATTTCTAGAAACTCTGGGAGTAAGGTTGGCTACAGTCGCTGATGGTGAGACGGCCCTTGAAGTTTTTCTTGAGAATGAAAACAAGGGAAGACCGTACGACGTGGTCGTTTTGGATACTCATCTAAAAGGTTTAAGTGGTCTTGACCTAGCAAAAATAATACACGATAAAAGCCCTGCTCAACGAATAATCCTGGTTACAACAACTCCGATGGAATACTTACCAAAGAGTGCCTTAAAATCTGCAATGATTGATGAGGGGGATATTCTAACCATGCCCTTTAGACTATCATCTTTCATTTCTAGATTGAAATAGTAAGAATTAACCCTGGACTTTGTAGTTATTTTTGTCATAATTTGTAATAATTATTGTTTATGTGAGTAAACTCGAAGAGAATCATAATATCACACATGTCTTTTATCAGATGGAGTAATTATTTGGAATTTTATTGCATCCACGCATATCGCAAATGTGTCAATATAATTGATTTCACATGACCCTAAAAAAGCATAAGCACTATCTTACTTGGTTTATTTATTTTATTTATTGTTTGGAACGGACGTGTACTTCGACCTTTTTCAAAATAACAGAAATATTCTGCTATATATTTTGAACTAATAAAAATCCATGGACCTACCTACATGCATAAACATGAAATTTCATATTGTAGGGAATTTATGCCTCTATCGAATGAAAAGATCCCTATTGGTTGCCATCAATTTTAAATATTGGCATATGAGTCTATTTATATAATGAATAGTCCAAAAATTTTGGCGTTTGGCCTTCTGGCAGTGGTGACGTTGTTCTCAATAGTTGCAGTAACGCCGGGAGCAATCAATGTTTCTTCTACAATTCAGCAAGTCAATGCAGTCGAAAGTGGTGATGGTGGTGAGAGAGAATGTTTATCTTCTTCGTCGGCTCTCTTTTTTGATAGTCAACCTACAGTAACTACTGCCTCCGCATAATTATTAGATCAGAATAAACCTTTAGATCTAAATCCTTTTTTAAATTTTTTCATACTGACAAATCATTATTTATATCTCTGTTGTTTTTGAGTTTTCTCATTTGTTATATCTATTTTAAGGGAGGGATGTCATCTTGGTAAGTGTTCTAGGCATTTCTTAGTGTAGTATTATGTTTGTCTAAATCTTGTGAGAAGAAAGAATTGGTTTAAAATAATTCTATATGCGTATTGATTTTGATGGATTAGTGTTATTGTGTTATTATAGCTGAGACAAAAAAATATATTCCTTAGCTCTTGTTTCCCATTTTTTCAAAGAATTCTTTGGCAGCACTTTCTAATTCTTTGTTTGTCATATCTTTTTTGTGAGTGGCAACTTCCCAAATGTGTCCAAATGGATCTTTAAATTGACCATATCTATCTCCCCAAAACGCGTCCATTAAAAGCATAATCACTGTTGCTCCCTCCAATTTAGCTCTTTCAAAGATATCATCAACATTCTCAAAATACAAATTAAGAAATACCGAATTTCCTCCTATCGTGTTAGGTGCCCCTATTTTCTCACCCGCTTTGACGTGTCCATCACACATTTCTGGGAATTCATCAGCCAGCATGATTTTTGATTTTCCTATGTTTATTACCGCATGAACAATCTTTTCTCTATTTCCTTTATTCTTATCTCCAGGAATCGAGTGACGGTACTCTTCAACTGCACCAAATACTTTTGTATAAAATTCGATGGCAGCTGTGGAATCATTCACAAAAATATGCGGAATTATTCTGTCGTATCCCGTTGGAATAGGGTTTACATTTTCCATAAAATGTGATATACTTGACATCTTAAAATTTCGTTTGTCATATAATTTTCACAATGTATACTCAACTCTTGATCAAATATTGTTGAGAATATTTCTCCCTTAGAATCATCAAAACTAGATCCTGTTGATGATGTTTGGATAGTTCGGCGATGGTATAAAGGGTCATTTTTGAAGGAAAATAAGATGGTGAGATCTGATAAGATCGAGGAGAACATCCAATCTTGTTATTGATATTTACCAGATTTAACGAGCAAACAATTTTTCAATCAAGTTCTTAGTTTATATCCTCAGTATTCTATGTAAAAAAAACCAAAATAAATAAGGAAGCTAGGTGGGTTGGTTCGAACATGAAGGATCTGGACCAAGACTATCTGCAAGATCTTTGAGTAGGTGTTGGAGTGTATTGATGCATGGAAGTTTTTATTATTATTTATTATTATACATTTGATCCCTTTCTATTTTTTTATAGTATTGACTTTGTAAACCTCACATGAACAATTCTTCATTATATACAAAGACAATCACAATGTCAAAGGTAAAGGGGACGGGACTAGAGATGCCTACTATCCAACATTTTGAATTTCCTGCCCATGATGTAGAAAGGGCAAGGAAATTCTATAAAGAAGTATTTGGATGGTAAATGGAGAAGTGGGGAAATCCTGAAAACTCCGATAAAGATTACTGGTTTGTTGAGACAAAAGATGAGAATGGGAACAAAGGATTGAGTGGAGGAATGATGAAAAGACAATCTCAGGAACAAAGTTACTAATTACATTACTGTTAATTCAATAGAGGAATATACTCAAAAAATTGAACAAGCAGGAGGTAAGATCATTGTACCAAAAACAGAAATTCCGAATATGGGGTATTATGAGATATTTTTAGATAATGAGGGCAACATGTTCGGATTGTATCAGGCGAACAAGTAGCGGGAGATAAGAACTATCCTATATTTTTTTGTGATTTTTGATCTACACTACAATTTATGATTAATAGGAATACTTTCAGAGTAAATTGTACCTGAAGTAGTTATGCTTTTTATAAAATATTGACTATTCAATATGTATGAGCATTAGTAAACCTGAAGATTTTGTAACATGTAAAGCATGCAACCATCCGAAATCCGTTCACGTAGATATGGGTATGGGCAATGCTCCTCCTTTTTGCAAGGTTGAGGGGTGTAATTGTCCTAATTTTACATTATGATGTGATTCAAATTGGCCTAGAATTGCTAATACAATGGTTGTTTCTTAATCTCGAGCTAGCAAAGACAATAAAAGGCAAGACACATAAAACGAAAAAAAATGTTCATCATTTAAGCAATAATTTGTCTAACCCCTGCTTACAATGAGATTATTTTTTGATTTAATAATAGTCGAGAAAATATCTGTTGCAGTCAGACGGATGAAACTGTAACTCAACTCAAAGGTATTTCTAAATTAATCTGTATCCCTCACAAGTATAAGATTTATTTTTGGAATCAAATACTCTATCTAAAAAACAGACCATGCCGTCAAAATCTCTTAGCTCCTTATTGTGAGTAAAATATGTTCTTAGTACATAGTATTTGTCATTCTTGCTTGTATCTTTTCCAACAAACGAAATTTCTTGTCCATTTTCTATGGTTAAAATACCTTGCCAGTTAGAAATAGAGATGCCATTTTCAAAAATAACTGAACGTCCATGACCTTCTACAGTACCGTTTGGAAACGAGTCTACTCCTTTAAGCTTACCTGTCCAGCTGCTTTCTCTCTCGATTATTGATTTATCCTTATCCTCTGAAATTATTCTGCTATTGGTTGGAATATCTACTTCCTCAAATATTTTTTTCCCGACAGTGATCATTGTTCAGATATCTTTTTTGCACCTTTTAAAAGATATCTTGTTACCTCAATTTAGGTCTTTAATCCGCTTATAAGCTGTTGGTCGGTTATGAATATTAGACAATATTTTTTTTGAAGTAGACTTGGTAATTGATACTAAATAAAGAATAAAAGAAGGTTAGGCACATTTATTAAATGAGCCGGTTTTGTTTCTTATCCTATCTCTTTAATTTCGAGTAGTAGATATTGTTGAATCGGTAGGTGGTTGTTCAAAAGTTGGTAGACACTCACCATTTTGTTGTGCTTCAACACCAAGGTTATTTCCTGTTAATGCATTAAATTCTGGCGAAACAGCTTGTGCTCCTGTGTCGCCGGCTTGTCCTTGTCCCGTTTCCTGTTCAGCAGCACTATTACCTGCTTGTCCTGTTGCAAGATTACCACTACAAATTTCCAATGGTGAGCCCATTGTTGCCAAAACATTTGGGATGTAAACACCCAATATACCTGCTACAATAAAAACAGAAAGAATTCCAGTAATTAATTTACCCATGTTTTTAATTGAAAAGATATGGTATTTACTACTTGCCTCAAATAGTTATCTAGATTTCTCATTGCAAAAAGTTGATCAATATTCCATTTTTCCATTTATTGTAGATACCCTAAAAAAAACCTTGGTTTTCATAATACGT
>WHSX01000066.1 GCA_009379865.1 Candidatus Nitrosocosmicus sp. | reverse complement strand
TAATTTAATATATAGATACGATTATGTTAGTACCACAACTGTTAGGAATTCTCCTACCTATCACTATGGCCCATTCTGTATTACTGTCTCTATAGTTAAATTGTGAATAAATAATCGGACGATTCAATTCTGATTCTTTTCTTATTTATGAAACATCCTATGGAGATGCAACTTAAATTTATATAATATCTATCTGGGAAAATATTATGGAATTGCTCACAAAAATTGTAACGCTGATCAAAGGGAAAGAGATTGAGATGTTAATAAAAAGGACTGGTAATGAAATCACTTTGAATGGGGCAAAGATAGGGTTTGCGGATCTAAATATGGGTCTGGCTAACTTCTCTAATAAATTTATCGAATTTGTGAAAGCAAATGAAGTTGCAACAACCCTTGATAATTGTCAATATCACCTAAGTAAGACAATTTCAAATATGAAAGATAATGATAATTTTAAGATAGAATGTCAACGAATTAGACTAATGATCATTCTGGCATTTCATCAACTTGGTTTAATAATAGGAGCTTCGAAAATGACTTCGGATAAGAGACTAAAAGAACAATTGACAGAGTGGATAAGATATATGAATGACCTAATCAAGCATACTATTTCGATACTATAACCAGGACCAAAGTTAGTCACTAAAGGACCGGTCTATGAGCAAATTATGAAGTATCAAGGTATAAGTGAAAAAGATATGCAAGAGGCAATCGATAATTTATGAATTTTGATTATTTGTTAGTTCTCCGATATAATATTAATCTTAATAAGAATATTAATCGGAGAGCGAACTGTCGGTATCGGTACTGAAAAAGGAATAACGTTCTTGTTAACGCTTTTGAGTCTGCTTAGTTTATCGAGTGGGATAAGTGGCAAAAATATCATGGAATGAGAGGTTAGACTTCTAATACAACTTTGTAAGATGCAATCCAAGGTCTAAGCAGGCTTGTAATAGAAATAATTGATTTTTCAAAGACCACGTTATTTCGTTTAGGAATTTTTAGTTCTCCATTTGATTACCCAAATTATTGGTAATCAATGCCAATAATGAGGTCTCATTTTATTTAAGGTTTATCTTAGTTTTATCAAAAGCAATATGAAATAGAAAATATGATTCAGGTACTGAATAAAACCAAAGTCATTTTAATATCATAATACTTTTTTAAAATCGTAAGGTTTAATCGTTTTACATGGTGTTATGCACCGAATTGATTGAATTCCTGACTCTTATATCAAAGAATCTGCAATTCTTGCTCAAGCAATCTTATTTAAAAAGTACTGAAATAAATTTGAGTTTATTAATAGCAAATATTGTTTGAACTAATTTTGTGACTAATAACATCATGTCTCTTTCCAAAATATTTGTAAATAATCATCTGAAAAAGTGGATCGAAGGCTGGAATAGCCACGATATTAAAAAAGTATTGTCTATGTATTCTGAAAATAGTTACAAAAAGCGATTCACCGTAATGTTGTATGTCGTTTAACTTACTATGAAAGTCTCTTATTTCTTTAATTCCAACTACTGTTTCTTTATCATAGTTTTTGCTTCCTGTTGGTCCCACTATCGACCATATTGATAAGGCTCAAGCAGCTCTTCAAAATAGGGGTATCGAAACTGCGCTGAGTCATCTCGATTTAGCTAAACAGACTCTGGAAGAATATAATTCTAATGGTATAAAACCAGTAAATCCAGAGATAGTAATCACAAAATAAGTGTCATATAAAACCCGGAGATACTTATTAATACAGACATCATGATTATGATAGATAGAACGTTACTAAGATAAAGTTGATTGTGTAACAATTAGCCAAAGATATATTGAAATAGAGAAGAAATGAAGTTCAAAGTATCGTCACCATCACTATTGAGCACAAAATTACCTGTTTTCTTATCTAATGGACCATCACTAGCATTGACACTGTTCTCAGGCTATAATCACTTCATCAAATTCGTTTTTTATCCATGATTGAGACTACTAATGATATATTATTAACAGCCAGCCGAAGGCGTGAAAAGGGACTAAAGAACTAATTCACTTACTACGTATTGGTATTATAATTAAGATCAATAGTTTGCATGTTATATTGTTTCATAACGGATCTGACAAACTATAATTTTGCATTTGTGTGGACAAAAAAATGCTAGATGGTTTCGATCCGTCTATACCATATCCACTCTTTTATCCTAGATTTTGACTAAGGACTAGACTGTACTGAAGTCAAATTATTGCCTGTAACATTACTATTCAAGTTTAAATTAGCATTGGTTACAGATGTGTTGTTTGTCGGATTGTTGATATTGCTTGCGTCTGAATTAGATAAGATTGAGGCTATTGTCGCAAGTCCTGCTTTGGCGCATTCCTCGTCGATTTTACCACTTGGACCTCCACTTACACCAATCCCACCGAGGAGTTCATTGCCTGCTTTAATGGGAAGGCCACCAGGCAGAACAGTGAACCCTTCAACCGCTATTATTCCAGGGCTAGAGGTCTTGGCTCGCTCCTCTAATGCAGATGTAGGTGATTGGAAGCCCACAGCAGCATATGCTTTATCTTGTGCAACCTCAACCGAAGCACCGGTAGTTCCGTCACCCCTGGCAAGTAGAATGTCAACACCATCTCGATTCAACACAGAGACAGTAACAGGAAATCCTTTGTCGGTACAGGCTGCTTGTGTGGCCATTGCTAACTGTTGGGCGACTTTTAACGGGATGATGTGCTGTGTATTTAGAACCATTGACGTTGAATTATCTTCCGTTGCTTTGGCATCGTTCACCATGAATAACAGAAAGAAAACCCCAAGTCCTGATAATATCATTAGCACCAAAAATCTGGAATACTTAATCTGTTTAGAATCTAGTAGTATTATTTTCATTTATTAGCTCGTCAATAGAATATTTAATAAGTATTTTGGCAGAGTTGTAATATTTTGATAATCTCATTCCAGAGATTCGGAATGAGTATTATAGTGTCAACAAAATCTGCTCCGACTATATGAAAATCTTATAGCATGGTCTGCCTCATGATCACATGAAAATTGACATTAATACATTTCTCGAGTTGCATTGTTTTGCATCACCAATCGAATTTTCAAAATTCGTGAAATATGCCGATTTTCTTAATTCTTCAATTGTAGGAACTCTATCAATTGCTGATTTTCTTCCAATTAACCACTGGCAGATCAAAATTCATTTCTACAAGGAGTTTAATTCGCCTTATAGTAGTTCGAAATAGTAGAAAATGAAATCTCATTTTTTCTATCTCTTTCTTTTTGAAATTCAAAGATTTGGATTAAAGTGATCAATCAATTGATTTTCATATTCTAGCAAAATCTTTAATAGTGTAATTATCCCTAAGTTTAGAAAATCTAAAGAAAGAGAATTTTGACCTCCACAATTTATTGCAAAATTAGATCTCTTCTTTTCATTTTGTTACTATTTTCCTCAACATATAATATATTTTAGATCATGCTTAAATAACAAAGATCAATATTATCGCTATGAGTAAATATGAATTACCATTTGAAATAGTAGAATCTGAAAGACAGGAAAACAAAGTATCTGCAGGATTGAAGAAAATAGAAATCTATGTTCGCCCTGATCAAGTAAATAACGTAATACTCGCACTAGAGGAACTTAAGTTGGAAGCAACGGTATACAATTCACAAGGATTTGGAAAATCAAAGCAGGTATTAAGCGCAGGAAAATCAGGTGGTCAGAGTAGAATAATGCCTTCAGATAGAAAAACCATCATGACAATTGCGGAATCTAGCGTAATTGAAGATTTGGTGGTTAAACTCAAGCACTTAAATGATAAGAGTGAAAACAAGATTGGTGTAATATCAATTCAACCAGTTGATGCTCTAGTGCATCTGTAACCTCGACATTGCATCTAATCTAAAAAATAGTGTCAAAAACAATAAACACGTGTTAGTGAATTGATGCTTTTAATGATGATGATTTTCTGAGAAAAAGAATTGGTGACTGGATATAAATCGATTTACTTTAACAACGGATGAGCAGTCCTGTCTTTGTCAACCATTACTAGGGACGATACAAAATGTAATAATCAGAAAAAGGGTAAGGACAGTGTTGAATAATTTGAAAATACCTCTCCAAAATCTGTATATAAACTATAGGCTTTTTTCATATTCTTTGAACCCTTTATTCTTGCTTTACAATTGTTAATTGCAAATTTATTAAAAGGTTGATAAGTCATAAGCCATAATAACTCACTCTGAAGACCCAGGGAAGCGATCTCATACGTTCTATTTACGCTGTTTCTATATGGATTCTTTTTCTTAATTGTACGGTTAATCTTGTTCATAGAAATCCCTAATACTATTATAGCAAATCGTTTATAGAGATTATATCAAAATCAGGTTTTAATTACACCTCTTTAAGAGTATCATAATATAGATTAATTTGTTTTTTCATCATCTCCAAATTAGCCACTGACTTTAACACATTCTATATGGCGATGAAATTTTGCAGTTGGTAACGTTGGAGGTTTTCTATTTGCCTGTTTGCCATTTTATTTAAAGGGTCGACCAAATCGTTAGAATTTTTCCTTATTATCTTCATAGAATGATTTTCTATTTCTCCAAAATTATCACAATATTTCATATTATGAGTCCTTTTCTACTAATAAACTAGATAATCATCAACAAATTATACAAAACCTAAATGGGATGGGTATGGTGTTCCATGATAATACATATTAGGCATCACTTTTGAAATTATTTGAGTTAATTAGAGCGAAAATTTACTTTCTTAATATTTCCAGATATATTGATATAGTAAAAGTCATAATTTGAACACAAATCTTAAAATTCCTACAGTTAGAACTAATTTAACCATGAAATACAACTCCGTCTTGAAAAATATGCTTGAGGTAGACGAAGCAATAAATTACCTAGATTCATTACATCTATTTCCACATCCAGATAGATCAAAATCATGGGATATTAGTAAAATTATCCACATCTTAAATAAAGCAGATAAAGGATCATTTATTCTAGATGTAGGATGTAATACATGTCCCATCTTGTCAATGCTTAGAAAAATCGGATTTAAAGAATTATATGGATGTGACCTTTACCTCTCGCCATCTTCCAAATCACAATCAGAAAAACATGAATTCAAGCAATATAACCTGTCGATTCAAAACCTAGAAAACACAAATTATAGAAATAATATGTTTGATTATATCACATCGTTATCCGTTATAGAACATGGTATCAATATTGAAAAATATTTTAAAGAAATGAATCGAATATTAAAGAAAGGAGGAATGCTTCTTACATCTACAGACTACTGGCATAATAAAATCAGTACCAAGAATTCTTGTTTATTCGGAATGCCTGATGTTATTTTTAGCAAACACGAAATATATAACATTATTAATAGTGCTGAAAAAAATGGTTTTGAACTCATTGAGCCCATAGATTTTACGTGTAAAGATAAGGTTGTTAGATGGGAACATAATGGTGTTGAATTAACCTTCCTCTTTTTCGCGCTCAAAAAAATAAGATCTATTTAATAGATCTTCTGATTTAATTTGCTACAATAAATATACAATAAATATAATAAATTTTAATAAAATCATGTAATTTTTCCATGAGCCGAGTTGGATTTATATTGTTAACGGTACAAATTTGAGGGTAATGTGAAATGATTGTGATCATGTCTGAAGCCGATCTTTTTTGAACTTTTACATATTGTTATACTCCTCATTTATTTTCATCCTCTTTTTAGAATCCTTGGAGAATCAAATGTTCGGTACCAGAGGTTTGTGAAACAAATTTGACTCAAAGAATGAATTCGATTTTTATTTACTCATCAATACTACTAAAAGAGGACTGCGGGCCACTACCATATGTTCCTTTGAATCTCCATCTGTAATTCCAACTCCGGTTAGCTATATCACTATGCCGAGTGTTGTATATGGGACGAACATGCTGGTTGAAAATGTTCAGGGAATTAAAATTCCCAATACAGGACATTTTATTCAAGGTGAACAGCCATAGTTTCTTATAAATCAGCTCTCCAATTTCTTTGGCCAAGATACTACCAAAATAGAATGAGATGTAAAATAAGGAGGTCAAAATTATCCTCAACAGATCCAAAAGATCAAATCTGCATGGATTGAGCCTCTTTCGTAATTATGTTTTCATATGGAAGAATTGACTTTTAGAAAAACGTATGACTAACTCTTGCTTACTAATTTTCAATGGTTGAAAAGGAAATGGAGGGAGAAAAACAAGAAAATATTTCAAAATCAGGACTGAGTCCTCTCAGATCTGCTACGTATAGGACATTATGGATTGCAGCTCTCTTTTCATATGTGGGTGCAGCTATGTATGATGTAGGGGCGTCATGGCTGATGACTTCCCTTTCACCAAATCCATTATTTGTTTCTCTCATCACAACTGCCACTGCTCTACCAATTTTTTTATTTGCGTTACCATCAGGGATATTATCTGACATTTTTGATCGGCGCATTATACTCCTTATTACAAGCTCATATATGGTTGCAATATCCACTACACTTGGAATTCTCACTCTTATTGGTCTTACTACCCCGACAATACTTTTGATATTTACTTTTGCAATAGGAGCAGGTATGACTATGATTAGGCCTCCTATTATCCCCACATTGAGCGGACTGGTTCCAAGATCTGAACTACCTGCAGCTCTCACTCTTAGTGCCCTAGGTGGTAACATAGGCCGTGTAGTTGGCCCAACGATCGGTGGTATTATTGTGGCTTCAATTGCACCCTGGGCTGTATTTTTTCTTAATTCAGCTTTTTTTATTGGCATGATCATTATCCTAAATAAATTACCAAGAAAATCAATAACAAGCAAGTCTAATGCCTTACCACCTGATCAACCTGAGCACCAAAATCAAACCTCACTGCCACCTGAGAACATAATAAGAGCTATCCGAGTTCAGATACGATATATACGTCATTCTCAAGCTGCACGTGTATTAATTATACGTGCCGGTTTGTTTACATTATGTAGTAGTGCTTTATTATCTCTCTTACCATTCTTAGCTAGACATGAATTAGGACTTGATTCAACAGGATTTGGACTACTATTAGGATCATTTGGTATGGGTGCTATAGTGGGTGGAATTGTATTTTTGCCTAGGTTACGTCCTAAGGTGTCGGTAGAGTCTTTGATTACAGGTTCCGTAGCATTACTTTCTATCGTAACATTTACGATAGGGTATATACAAGATTTCATAATTCTTTGTATAGCTATGGCGCTAGGCGGAGCAGGTTACATTACAATATTATCAACATTTTATACAATTGGAGCAAAATCTGCACCAGTATGGATTGGAGCTAGAGTATTAGCAATCTATCTTCTTGTACTAAATGGCGGCTTGGCAATAGGGAGTGTCATATGGGGCATAATGGCTAATGTATTTGGTATCCAGATCACACTTTCAGTAGCTTCATTGGCCTTAGCAGCAACCATTATTGCCAAGAAACGTTATAGTGGCACTTTATTGGACGACCTTGATTTTACACCCGTAAATGATCATTGGTCACTTCCCCCTCAATCTTCAATTGATCCTTCACAATATGAAAGTCAAGCACTAATAACAATTGAATACAACAAGATTGATCCGAATTTATCTGATGAGTTTGAGCAGAATGTACCTGAATTAGGACGTTTTCTTAAAAGTGAAGGAATGGCTTACTGGGAATTATTCCAAGACCCAACAGATACTGGTCACTACATCGAAATCAGAATAGCTGATACTTGGACCGATCATATGCGTCATCATGAATATGTTACCAAGAACGTTAAAGTTATGGAGGATAGAATCCGTGCACTTATCAAGGATTGTCCCCCACCAATAATATCGCACTACATAGGAAAATCACCTCTCAAATAGTTTCTAAGTAGAAAAGCCGTAATGGATTTTTAGTTTATGGATAATAATTAATAATACATACAGTATTACCAAGAAAGGTACATGGATAATCTGTTATGCAGATGGGTAGATTTGACATCTAAACAAGACATTAGAATGATTTGTACTGCTATTGGACAATTAAAACACGATAATTAAGCATATTTGAGTAAGCTCAAACCTAGGTAAATTGAAAAATAGAGAAAAGAAATTCTGTAATTAGTAAATTAATCAAGAACTTTAAAGAAAGAGTGGCAAACTAAATGTCTGAATTACAAGACGCAATAATAAAAGACTCTTACAAACAATTAAGGCTAAGAATCGCGGGGTTCTTACGAAGCATAGGTGTTTCTCAAATCATTGGCACCAAAGAATGTTTAGATATTGAATTTATTGGTTGGGAATACGGGATTGGAGTTCTTTATCCTAGGAAACTAAAATATTTACACGAACAGGTAAAGAAGGAATTACTAGCCGAGACTCAGCTATCGCTTAAAGAGATTGATAATATTAGTTTACATACATGAGTATATCGAAGAAATTGAGATCATATTGAAGGAGCCTAAGGGTATTTAAAAAACAGTAAAGCTTAACTATCATAATTGGTTAATTTTTTAGGTAACATTTAGTATAATTACTTTCTACAGTATTGAAAACAATAAAGCGCAAATCATAAAATCATTTAATATTCGAGTTAGTTAAATAAAAAAATAGTTAGGGATTGTCAAAGTAAGTTACAGAGGGTTTTCTTCCAAGTGCATCCCCTGGCTGACCTTAGACTGTTATTGTTCATGCACTGTTATCAATAAATGGACGACTCTCAACTAGTCTTAATTGTCCGGGGACGGCTTCATTTCTAGCATAAAACGATCCAGTGAGAATGATATCTCCTGGATTACATTGAATGGCGGCCTGATTAATCGTAATGCCCGTAACTACATCTCCAAATTTAACGTACAGTTTGTCAACTAGTGATTGTGGGCCAGCTGGTCCTTGAGCACCTATTGCTCCAGCCGGACCTTGTGGTCCCTGTGAGCCTGTTGCTCCAGCTGCTCCAGTGGGCCCCTGTGGATCTTCGGGCCCTTATTCACCTAGAGCAGAAGCACCTATGCTTTCAGAAGATAGGTAGTAGCTCAAAACTATGAAATTAACCAAATCAACGTTCCCAATGCTATCAGGATTACTTCGTTAACGCCTCCACTTCTTTCCTGTAGTTCTTCCAGTTCATTATATATCAGCAACTTCTCTATCACCTGTTTAGTTGCGTATTGGGCAAATGTAATACAGCTAGAATCATCATATGTAATAGCCTGTTGATACTTTAATTCCCCTTTATGTTCATCCAAATACTCTAATAATATTTGCTGAGATTCTGGTTTTACCCCATCAAGTTTAACAGGCAAATTATACCCACGAGTGCTAATGAGTATCAGTTTGACTTGACTTTCTATGGAATGCCAATCTGTCGTTGTCACCATCAGCCTATTCTTTGTAAGCAATAGAAGAGTTGATGCCCAAGAAGCCAAGAAGGCGTTCATGTTCGTTGTTACGACATCCAGTGCCGAGGCAAAGATCTGTCGTCCCGTCCCAAGAGAAATGAATACAGCAGCAATCATTACCATTAAGTTTTGATCGATTGCAATTACAATCAAAATTGCAATAACCGCAGACGATATTCCGATGACGGCGGCGCTAAATTCAAAGTAGTTAGTTGGCTGTTCAATTAACTTGATGTTATATTCTGCTGCTGATTTTCTTCTTTTGTGAACAAGGAATAGGAATACGCCATTGACAAATAGCAAGGTAACAAGGTGCTTTACCATCTCTTTTATGATAAAAGTTACTCCAGGGGCATTTTGCACGATGATTTATTTTGAGCGGAGTACATCTTTAAAGATGTTGTATGTAAATATGAGAAGACTAATCATGGTTGAATTGGACTAGATCCGAAAAGTTTGAATCACATGATCCTTACGAGCCTTGCCATACTCTTATTACAAGTATCTAAATGTAAAATCTTGATACTCTTATCCCTGATTGACATTATTGTCTAAATGATGAAAAAAGCATCTAATCAAACAGTCAGTCTCGCACATAAGTAAGAAGTAATTATAAGATCAAATACAGGCCTGTTAACCAATACTTTGTTGAATAAAATCAGTTTTGTCATAAAGGCCTTAATTTCAAGCTATATCCTAGTTGGCACAAAGGAATCATTTAAGAAGGTAAGTCTATACTGCATCAATTGCGATATTTACTAATCGCCTGATTTGTTGTAACAGTATACTGTAATGCTAAAACAGTATACAAAAATTAACCACACAAGCCTACCTCTGCATAGTACAATTCATGTAAGTAACGATCGTATGTCTTCAAATAATTATAATAAATCACCACAAAACTTGCAAAATCTATATGGACCGGGTCGGATTTATGGTAATCGATGAAAGTGACATCCATGTGGTGTCAAGTTAATGATCGCCAGACCTTACCCTAAAAAAATTCACTAGTCAAAAAACTTTATAGATTCAATAACTCTGCGAATTTCTCGAGTATCAAAATTCTCAGCTGACCATTCTATTATGAAGGTATGTAGATATTCGTTCTTACCAACATTGACCACAGTATCCATTGCAGCATTAACACTATTTGTAGCACGGTAGATATACCCTAAATCGTTTTCATCAATAATTATAGGCTTAACTCCACCTTCTATAGTCATGAAATTACATGGTAAATGGTGTGTATATGTAACTAGAAATTCTTGTGGATCCATTGTAGACCCTTTTACATACATTGAGAAATTAACTGATTCAGCTGAAATATTTGTACCAAATGTAATATCAGTAGAAACTACAGGATCTTTGATCATAGTTAGGTTTTGAGGATAGTCAAATGAGAATTTGTATTGGGGGGCTACAGAATATTTTCCCTTTAGAGGTTGATTGAGCAAAAATGGTGGGGGCCCAAAACCAAAAGACCCATGTCACAACAACATTTCAAACTGCAACTGATATCTTTTACGATATGATGTTATATTTCCTCAATCTGTAAATTAGATATGTTCTTCCTTTGATAATAGTTTGCACAATGGGGGGTTCGTCTACATAACTAAACCCAATCACTTGAAATAACTTCCAACTTTGATAGAATTTTCTCTATTTCATGTCACTATCTTAAACCATTTACCAGGTTCCGTGTCATTATCGATATAGAATAAACAGTTATCACTTATCGTAACTTGATACCCTAGGATATCTGATATATCTTGTTCAACTATTTTTATAATATCGTTTAGTCTTTTGCCATCATTATCCGTATCTTTACCTTCTGACATTCTAAATGTAATCTCTACTAATTCTTGAGATAATTTATCATCCTCGGTAAAAGACCATGTTCCGGTCAAACCTGTCTTAGTCTCTTCGTCATCCTGTTTTTGATCAATATTATAAAGATACAGATGTTTGCCTTTGCGGCCATTCATTCCTATTTATCTATCTCATAGGATATATGAGATCACTCTTATAATGTAAATTCCCAAGTACCAGCAAGTATGATCTTTCCTAATAAGCCGTAAATAGGCCTTGTCATTATTACTACACTTTTCACTAGATACTGTCACACCGACATAAAAACTCATAATCATTCATGAATTTCCCAACTACTTAGACTTGATGACTGTTGACACTTTTTAATTAAATTGTAATATCCATTACCTCATTCTAGTATTTCTCAAATAATACATATTGTAACCGGATGTGGTGTTCTTCATTCAAAACTTATGCACATAGTTTTGATAACCAGAATTCTAACAATGAACTTGGCCAAAGACAACTTGCCAATCAAGCTACTAAATATAGTAATGTAAATTCAGAAATCATTGAATCTGATAGCAGAATGATTGTGGCCTGTGAGGGAGTTGAGGATTCAAAGAGTTCTTTCATCCTAAAGTATGTCACACAAGCTACCAATTTTAGTAATGATAAGTCAGAAAATGCTACGAAAAATAGTAATTTTATTATTAATATATTTTGCAATATTCATTGAACAGTCACTCAATAGAAAAACATGTATTTTCTATCATATCTAGTATCAAATATTGTTACTAGTGCTGTTATCTGATTATTGTCATAGGGCAAGTAACGGCTTCAGATACTTTTCTTGATACACTTCCAAGTCCTTTGAATTTAGCTAATCCTTGCAGCCCATTACTTCCCATAACTATTAAATCAACTCTATTGTTGTTAGAATAATCTATAATTTGATTAGCGGGATCGCCGTAGAGAATACATGACTCGAGATTGAGTCCGTCTATAGATTTATAGGTCTTCTTCTTTTTGTCCATGTCTGTTTGCATTAAAGTTTTTGTTTCTTGATATATAATATTAGCATGTTCATTCATTGATGGATCCTTAATTTCACGTTTAATTTTCATTTTACCTAAAAGAGTTTTAGTAAAGGGTATTTCTTGCACTACATGTAACATTACGATTTTAATGATTCGTTTTTTTGGATCACCTGAAAAGATCGCTTTTGCTAGATATACCGCATACTCCAATGCATTTTCAGAATAAAGGGAACCATCGTAGGGTACTAAAATAACTCTTAGGTCCAATATCAACTATAATGATAAATATCATATCTTAATAAATTTGCTATAACTACAGGTTCCCTCTTGTATGACAAAGTTTGACCGCAGAGATGATTTAGACAAAATAATCAATTGTTATGGTTATTTATCTAATATCTCAAAAACTGTATTTATTATTTTTTAGCCGACAATAGTAAATGTTTAATATGCTCTTGTCCGTCTCAATATCAAACATGATCTACAAAATAGATCGGCAAAATGTATTCGTCATTTAAATTTGAACTATTTTCAATTGATTTGTTAATTATAAACATTATTGAATAATGCTCTGTCGAATAACTAATTTGAATACAACCACATAGGCTGGTGTTGCACACT
>WHSX01000065.1 GCA_009379865.1 Candidatus Nitrosocosmicus sp. | reverse complement strand
TTATCATACCTCTACACTTGGAAGATAATAACAATTCAAGTTATTAATATCTATTGGGTTCAACATGATTACCAGATTCCTTTTCTCCCTGCCAAAAATAAAGCATACCCCATTGCAGCGAACATAATTCCCAAAAATCCTATCATAGGTAAAGTCGCTTCTTTAGGGATAGAAAAAAAGGTAACACCCCAGGCATAAAGAAAAATAGACATTACATCAAATACGACAAACATTAGGATATAAGAATAATACTGCATCATAAAATGAGATCGTCCTTCGCCTGAAGGTACTTGACCACATTCCATTGGAAGGAATTTTATTGGATTATACCTTCTTCTTGTCATCAATAACCGCGACATGACTAATGAAGGTACCCCAACTAAAATCCCAAATCCAAATAAATATAATATTGGAAGAAATTGTGTAGCGGTTTCTCCTGCCAAATTAAAAGTGGCTGTCAATATAAGATATTTATATCTTCTTATTTGATGTTCAGGAGAAATTATTTGTTTAAGACAAGATTAAACAATTGCTTAACCATCATTTTAGGATGGTTAAGAGCTAATTTAGCCATTTTAGTGTAAGTAAAATCCGACTTTATAAAATCTAAAAATTCATCTACTGATAATTCTTTTATTATTTCAATTTCTTTGTCCCATTCTGAATCAGATAAACCAAGCCATCTTGACTGAACCTTTAATGCTGATTTTATTTTTTTTTCAAGGAGATTCTTATTTGCTATTTCGTAAGGCCTTAAAGAATCTCTGGATGAGTTATATTGCAGAGATTCAGCTCCTATCCTCCCAGCCAAACGTCCAAACTCTATGGCGTATCTTATGCCCTCTAGAACCAATGGATTTGCCTGGCCCACAGTATCTCCAACCATAATTAAGCCATCAAAAACACTATTTGTACGCAATCCTTCATTTGGAATCATACCGTAATGAAGTTCCAAAGGTTGAATTTTCCCAAGCGTATCTAGTGGAGGCAAACGACATTTCATGATTTGGTTTAATTTAGATAATGGGTCGGCACTTGAATCTGGTTTCCCTATGCCCACTCCTATTCTCAGGCGATTTTTAGACAGAGGAAAAATCCAAGCATAACCTGCTTCAGAATAAATCTGCCCTACCATAAGGCATAAAGTTTCCTTGTCCACATTATCACAATAGCATTCATATTCCGCACCTATACCATATCTCTTCCAGGATCCAACATATCCTAATTTCCTTGATACAAAACTAGTGAAGCCAGATGCATCGATTACTAAAGTTGCCTCTACATCCAATGGTCCACTTGGAGAATTTACTTTCAACATGCTTGAATGTGTTTGTGAATTTTTCTTAACATCAATGACTTGGCTTTTGACCAGCAAAGTACTACCCTCAGAGGCTGCTTTCGATGCTAAATATTGATATGTCTTTCTGACATCAAGTACACATGCAGAATTAAAAGTCCCAGAAATCAGGATTTGATTAGTCGGAGAGACGAAGGAAAAATTTTTAATGGGATTATAATATTCCTCTGTAATATCGAATTTTTCAATTTCCTTGATCCAGGTAACGCCACTGGTCCTAATATTATGACCAAACGAAGGATCCTTTTCAAAGAGGATTACCTTTGCACCCTGTTTAGATGCGGAATATGCAGCAGATAATCCTGCTGGTCCTCCTCCTACTATAGCTATGTCAAATTTCAATAACTAAATTATTTAGTCGCCGATGGGTATTATAGATATTTCTTTGTTTCAAGTTGTAATTCATATGAAAACCCTATTGTGGTGCATGGAATGTGATGTTTTCGCTAACCCTTGCAACTTTAAAACAAGGTCGATATATTTGACTACATATGATATCAAATAAATTTCTGTGCCGCTATTATTTACAATGTGGCTTGAAGATTATTGAAATAAAAGATGTAGTAGATTTGTGGTAAATTGCTTCATGAAACCTTCTTGGTTTCAAGTTGTAATTCATATGAAAACCCTATTGTGGTGCATGGAATGTGATGTTTTCGCTAACCCTTGCAACTTTAAAACAAGGTCGATATATTTGACTACATATGATATCAAATAAATTTCTGTGCCGCTATTATTTACAATGTGGCTTGAAGATTATTGAAATAAAAGATGTAGTAGATTTGTGGTAAATTGCTTCATGAAACCTTCTTGATAACAAATAAATAATTAAATATGCGCACAACCAGTGTTTAGCTTGATATTTTTGCGAAAACACCTCCATGAAGATGACGGAAGGCAGACTAGGCAATTAAATGAAAATATCGAGTCAATTATTAAATCAATTGAAGAAATCAGTGATGACCAGAGAGAGCTGGTAAAGAAATTTAAATCAAATATGGAACTATTTGCCTCTGAGAGGTCACTTGAGAGTTGCGTTCAAACTCTCAACCAGTCCATGCAGTTAGCTAATATCAGGGAACAATTAGTAGAAACCTACAAACAATATTGCTTGCTACTAGAACAAGAGTTAAAAAAGGCTTTGTACAAAAAACCTTAATCTGGGACCACGGGCTAGAAATAATAACATAAAATTACGACAATATTGTCTATAAGGTCAGGCATTTATAATACTCATTAATTAAACAAGATTCGATTTCTGATGGTTCCCAATCCCTCAATAGAAATCTCTACTATATCATCATGTTTCAAATACCTAGGCTCTTTCATTGACATTGCTACTCCAGCAGGAGTACCAGTAGATATGATATCGCCAGGTTCGATTGTAATGAGATCGCTCAAAGAAGATATTATTTTCCGAATTGGAATTACCATGTTGCTACTTGACGAATTTTGTCTTAATTCCCCATTTACTTTGGTTGTAATACGTAGTTTTTGAGGATCTTGGATCTCGTCCTTAGTTGTTATCCAAGGGCCGCATGGAGCAAATGTATCAATACTTTTGCCTCGTGTGAACTGTTTATCCCTAAACTGAATATCTCGCGCAGAAACATCATGGAATATCATGTATCCAAATACGGCATCTAATGAATCTTCTTCAGAAATTTTTTTGACTTGTCTTCCAATAATGACGGCTATTTCGGCCTCATAATCTAGTCGCTTTACATATGAGGGAGAGATGACATTTCCATGAGGGGAATTTAACGCCGTTCTTGGTTTTAGGAATATTACAGGTTCTTCAGAGGGAGTCAATCCTGCATCTCGAGCATGATCATAGTAGTTAAAAGCTAAGCAAATAATTTTAGGCGGATTGGGAAGGGGGGCCAACAAATCAACCTCATTTATTGGTAAATCATACGTAAGTTTAGCTCCTACAGAATTTACTTCTGACAGCCAACCCCCAAACAAGAATTCTTTGATTCGAGGTGGGATAGGGACTCCTGTCTTTTCCTGTATCTGTTCCTTAGTAATTATTTTCTCCCCATCTTCAGAGACAATCCCATATGTTTCTACTGAATTTTTCAGTCTAATCCTTGCTATTTTCATTTTTTCGTATCACCTATGTGTAAATATTGCAGTAGAGTTGTCATCAATCTTACAAAATCCATATCTAACAAATTGAATGACAGTCCCAAGCTCAAGTTTTGATATATAAGATTCAGCTAATCCGCAATCCACTATTAAATTATTTTCATTGTATTTGTCTCCATTGTATAGAGGTAATGGTCTTAAAATCCTATAATTTTGGGAGTCGGATTTAGATACCCACTGAACCTTTGGTATATTATGAGAAATTTCATTTCCCTTATTTTTTGCATTAATAACAATACTAGGCTCATTTCCGCCGTTTTTATCATTGATGAGATTTTTTTCAATTGACAAAATTTCTATATTGCATAAGTCCATTAATCTTAATGTATCTCCGATTTTTAGTTTAATTGCATCATCGTTAGACATATAAATTATATTTCCTACCCGGACCCTCCTCTTGCCCATGTCAAGAGTAGGATGATTTCTTATCTCAACCGTATCGATATCAAGAGTATCTATGTTTACTATGACTGGACTCTTGACAAAAAAGAGTCTTTGTGCTTTGGAATCCAGCATTTTCCTATTAAACGATTCCAATATTTCCATTGATGGTTTCGTTTCTGACAGTGTTATACTGAGGGAAAGAACAAATTTCCTTATAGCTTCAGGTAGGATCCCACGTCTCCTTAATCCCATGAGCGTAGGCAGTCGGGGATCATTCCAATCCTTTATTATTCCCTTTTCAATCAGTGGGGTAATTTTTCTCTTTGAAACCGGAATGCCTTCAAATTCCAACCTAGAGAATTCGATCATCTTTGGTTTTGTTAAAGCTAAATTGTCTAGAATGGAAAAATACAGTTCATTTCGTAATTCGTATTCTTTCGTCCTAAAGGCATGAGTAACGCCGTCGAGGCTATCTTCTATAGGAGCAGCAAAGTCATAAGTAGGCCATAACGAATATTTTGTTCCAACCTTAGGGTGATGACCACCTTTTATGATCCTAAAAAGTGTTGGATCCCGCATTGCGGTGTTTAGACTAGCCATGTCTCCTCTGTACCTAAGGATTGCCTGGTTCTGGTCGTAATTTCCAGAGATCATACTTTCAAATTCAGATAGGTTATTTTCAATTGAATTATTGGTGCATTCACATTCAATCGAATTTAGCCGGTTATTCTTTATGTCTTCCTGTGAACACGAGCAAACGTAGGCAAAATTTCTCCTAATTAACTCCTTGCCATATTCATAAATTTTAGCAATATCATCAGAAGTATTCTTAATCTCATCTGGTTTTACCTGAAGCCAATCAAGACCATCTTTAATAGCACTGTAATATTCAATTTTTTCTTTTTGAGGATTAGTATCATCAAATCGCAAGATCAACTTTCCTCCATATTTCCTAGCATATTCTTCGTCTATTACCGCAGCTTTAGCATGACCGATATGAGGATAGCCATTCGGTTCGGGCGGAAATCTTGTTACTACTTTACCATGGACTGCCCCCTCCAGAGTAGGAAGTTCAAATTCGGTATCCTTGCCGGTTGAGGTTTTTTTCTTTTTATATTCTGGATCCTTTTGTGTATTATCGTTATCGTTAGCCCCCATGTCACTTTTGAGATCCTTTAAATAATGATCATTTTCCGAAGTAATTGAGTCAAATAGTTTCTTTTTTTCATGAACTGATAGATCTCTTAGTTCTCTAGTAATTTCTTTTATTTCTGGAATCAATTCTTTTATATTAATATTCACTTCCATGTCTTTTGAAATTGAAAATGTCTTTGAAATAACAACATCAATTTTTATCGTGTTGTTAAACTCCAGTGCATTTTTCAAAGCTATCAATTTAACCGTATTGACAAATTTCTGATCAGCAATCAATTTGAATTACAAACTCCGTTCTACAATGTATTTTGCAGAATTTTCTAATGAAATTAATGCAGGAGACCGATCATAACTTTTTAATGTGTTAAATGCCTCCTCAGCGTAACTGTTTGCAAGATCACGAACTTCCTTATCGACTCTAATTTCAGCAATTTTTTTTACCATTTCTGCGATCTCAGAATCTTTCGCATTCTTACTGCCAAACAGTTGTCTTAATAAATCCTTATCTGTAGGATTCAGATTCTGAAGAGCTAACAAAATAGGAAGAGTTTTTTTTCCTTCGCGTAGATCGTTTCCTACAAATTTGCCAGTTATTTTTGAATCCCCATGAATCCCAATTAGATCATCAATTAGTTGAAATGCAATACCGGTCTTTTCCCCGTATCTAGACATATTTTCAAAGTCTTTTTCAGTAAAATTGGGTGATGATAGAGTGCCCAATTCGCACGATACCCTAAACAGGGCGGCGGTTTTTTTTTCAATCATCTTAATATAGGATTCTGTTGATGAAAACTCGTCGTCCTGAGCCATTTGTATATCCAAGGCTTGTCCCTCGCAGACATCAATACAAGAGGTGGATAGCAAGTCAACCATCCGCAACAGAACGGATTGATCGAGTCCAACCTTCTTTCCATAAATAGATATCACTTGAAATGCTTTTGAAAAGAGGACATCTCCAGCTAAAATTGCCAAAGGAATTCCAAATTGTCGATGTACCGTAGTTACGTTATGCCTAACGTTATCATTATCCATAATGTCGTCGTGAACCAATGTAAAATTATGAATTAATTCTACAGAAGCAGCAGCCGGAAGCGAAGATTGTAAATTCCCATTAAGAAGTTCGCTGGTTTTAATAGTCATAAAAGGTCTCAGCCTCTTACCACCACTCTTAATGTAGTGCAAAGAAGCCGTATACAAACCAAATGGCTCGCCGGAAATATTATTGAGAATAAATTGATTTATTTTAGAAGCAACAAAATTGATTTCAGTTTTTATGTCTTCTGAACTCATAACTATTCAACATACTTGCTAATTTATCTTTCAATATATATCTTGTATTCACTAGGGATTCAATATCAAATGACCCTAGCAAAAACATTGTACCTCTCAACTCTGCTAAAATCAACTGCGTAAATCTGTCTAATTCATATTCGGATTCTGCGGCCTTTCTTAAGAAAGGAAATGCCATAGCACACATTTTAGCTCCAAGCATCAAACACTTGGCTATTTCCAGTCCGTTGCGAAGTCCACCCGAGGCAATCACAGGGATTTTTACTGATCTTGATGTCAATAATACGCACAGAGCAGTTGGAATGCCCCAGTCCCAAAAAAGGTTGCCCAAATTAGATTTTATGTAACTGTTGGCATTATCCGCTCTTATCTTTTCAATTCCGGCCCAGCTAGTACCACCCGATCCTGCCACGTTAATAGCCCTTATCCCAGCACCCTGGAGTTTGAGGGCGACCTCAGGCGATACTCCAGAGCCCACTTCTTTGACTATCACAGGAATCTCTATTTCTTCTACTAAAGAGGTTATTTTTTGCAGAATTCCCCTAAAATGTGGCTCCCCTTCTGGTTGAATTAGTTCTTGAAGTGGGTTTAAATGTATGGCTAAAGCATCCGCATCAATCATTTTTATGATTTTTTTGACATCATCTTTTGATAGCCCTTCAGCAAGTTGGGCCCCACCTATATTTGCAATCAAAAAAGCATTCGGGGCAACGCTACGAGCAACAGCATAGCTCTGAACTAGCTTGTCACTTTTTAGTCCAGCCCTTTGACTTCCAAGTCCCATTGCTAATCCATATTTCTCAGCTATTTGACCCAATCTTTTGTTTATAACTAGTGCTTCATCAGTACCGCCAGTCATGGAGTCAATGACGATGGGAGCAGAAAAACTCCTACCTAGGAAAACTGTATTCAATTTTATATCCTCTATATTGATTTCGGGCAGCGCATTGTGGATCAAATAAACATCCTCCAAAAGAGTTGTAGTTTCTTTGCCCTGAACCTTTTCTTTCAGAGGAATGTCTATCCCTTCTTTTTTTCTCTTCTTTATCATTTCAATTTGTTTTTCTGAGATGGAGTCATCTTCACTATGCATATCTAACTCCCTCCCAGGACTCTGAATATTTCATTTTCGTGTTAACTCCCAGAACCCATTCTTATACATGTGCCAATGTATTCACGATCGTGAATAATATTTAATATCCTTTCTGGATGGAAACCATTAATCAAATATGCTGGTGTTCCTGATTTTGCAATTTGAATAGATTCAGTTATTTTTCGCTTCATCCCTCCAGTAACATCAAAAGAAGAATCAGGGTTTTCTTTTTTTATCTCACCTTTCAAAAAAATATTTTTAATATCTGTTTTGTCAACCCGAATTTCCCGGACTATTTCCCCTTTATTCATATCATTGTATAATCCATCTACATTCGTGGTGAAAATAGAGAACTCGGGATGTAATTCTGTGCACAACATAGACATTATTGTATCTCCAGAAAGAATTGAAAAGTTATTTTCAGAGGTATGAATTACATCTCCAAACGTAATTGGTATCAGATCATTCCCAGTGGTCATATCAAGGATGTCATGTATTCTCGTAGGATCTGCCGCGCTGTTAAATATGAATGCGGATGGTTGAATCGAATAAGGTTTTAATTTGGACTCTATAAATTTATTGACAATTATGTGATTTAGTCCGATCATGGATTCATGGACTACAGATACACCTAGATCCGAATATGGATATGGCTTAGTATGCATATCATATTTTACAGACCAATAGTGACCAAAAGAGCCTCCACCATGAACAATGATAATCTTAAAATTTTTCTTGATCTCGCCTAACACTCCTAATATTTTATCGATCCCCTCGTAGTTTGGGGATAACGGTTTTTCTTTGAAGGTAACTACGGATCCGCCTAACTTTATGATTATTAAATTACTAGCTCTCAAGACGTACTAGACTAGTGAAATATCAAGACATTATTAATTGTGTGATTTAATAGAATATTTGGGATCTTGATACTATGGCCAAGGGTGCCTAGGTAACTAGTTATTGCAATCTATCTTCAGGCCTTCTGGATCAATCTTTGCAAAGAAATATTTCAAATCCAATAAATCTAATCTTTTTAGAATATTCTTGATTACTGAAAGATCATCCTTATGTAGGAAAGACAAAACTGAACCCCCACCTCCAGCCCCGGTAATTTTTGTTCCCAACGAACCCTCGTAGTTGCAGATATCAATTATCTTATCTATTATTGGATTGGACAAAGAAAGGCTGACTAACAATTCGTGATTTCGATTTAAAAGTTCACCGATATTTCCAATATCTTTATGCTCAAGGAAGCTGAGAACTTGATTATAGATATCTCCATACTTGTTACATAGATTGCTAAAATCATTAGGAAAATTATTCTTAATTTTGGCTACCTTCTCTATCATAGAAAAGGTATCATGGGCAACTCCACTATCTATTATCAAAAACCTATAATCGCTAAAATCTGCTGAGATCCTTTTGAAACCATTCAATCTGTCGAATCGTCCCAATCCTCCAAATGTGCAAATACTACAATCTGCTCCCGAAGTATCTCTATTGAGTATCCTCTCAGCGTTAATAGATTCATAACAAATCTTATCTTTATTTATCGTGTTATCTTTTAAATGGTAAAGAGCAGCTGTTAATGCAACACAAAAAGCTGAAGAGGATCCAAGTCCTCCCCCTAGCGGGATTTCAGAGTCTAAACGAATCAAAATGCTATACTTTGATCTTGCATCAATACCGGATTGAGCCACCACATATCGGATAACGCTGTAAAGATTCTGGATTATTTCATGATATCCACTATCCTGTCCTAGTGGGAAGTAAAGTACCGAGTTTCTTATGGTGATTCTAAAACCTAGATTTGATTCAATTTTGATTTCATTGGCTATAGATGGCGTGAGATCTACTTTTACCCTAAAGAATTTATCTATTGATGCGATTAACGAGGGATATCCATAAACTACAAAGTGCTCTCCAAAAAGGATCACCTTTCCTGGTGCTACTGCTGCTATTTGGCCTTCACGAGTGTGAGCATGTGAATCCAATCAAACTCCCCTCCCTCCCTCTCTCCTCCTCAAACCCTTTAGAGTATTAGAATCGATGAATAACCCACTACCGAAGACTTTTTGCCGTCAATATCGCCACTTGTTAGATGCTTTAACAAAATAGCATCAAAATTTCCTAATAATTTTGAAAATTCTATAGCAGTAGCTACACAACCATATCCACAAATATATTGAAAATAGTTTTCTAAACTATTATAAAATGATTCGACATCCATCTTCGAAATTTCCGATATCAGTTTTTTATCGATGGCATAGCATTCCTCATAACCTAGATAATGAGTAAAGTTAGTGGTAGATATTAATATGACTTTTTCATCTTGAGGTACAATGCTTGCTAATAGTTTAGCTAATTGTAAACAAGTCTTTTTGTCCTGTTTTCCTTGAAGTATGGGTAAAAATTTGAAATTATTCTTCTTTAACACTTGAATAAATGGTAACTGTGTTTCAATTGTGTAATCAATTTCAAATGAAAATGAATCTATCTCTACAAAGCCAGCATTACTTTTCTTTATCAAATTATGTGCCATTGTCTCGTTAATTTGTACTGGGCCCAAGGGGGTATTCCAAGTACCATGCTCCAACACGGAGATGCCAGGACTAGTTCCCCGATGATCGGAAGACAATATTATGAAATTTTGGCAATCAATCTTGTCTATCAGGTAATAAGTGAACGCAGACACATAACCAGAATAATCGTATGAACCATGTGGGACTATGAAACTCAGAATCTTCTTATCTTGAATGTACTCATTTACCATTTGTAGGAATTTACTATCTTCAAAAGAAGAATTCAAGAGTGAAAAAAAGCTTTGAATTGAAGCTTTCAATTTCCCATAATCTTTAGGATAAAAAACTCCACTAAAGTTATGTTCACGTGTCAATACTTTATTAAATCAATTCTTCAACTAGTTTTGCCTCGAAATCATCTATTGTCAATGGCATCTCAGAATCAGATTTTATCTTTCCTTGTTTTTTGAGGACTTCTTTTGTCAAGAGCCAATAAACCGTAGCCAGAGCTTTTCTACCCCTATTATTTGAAGGAATTACCAAATCAACTTTAGAGGTAATGTTGTCACTATTTGATAATGCGATTACAGGGACCCCGGCTCGTGTGGCTTCCAATACGGCCTGTTCATCTGCCTGTGGATCCGTGACTATTACTATTTCGGGCTCTAAATATTTGGGTAATGAAGGATTCGTAAATGTACCAGGCATAAATCTTCCAAATATACCACGAGCGCCTGTTAGTTCACAGAATTTTTCGATTGGTGTTTTTCCGTACTCCCTTGCAGATGTTACTGCAACATTTGCGATATTCGTTCTACCAATAAATTTGGCGGCTACGTCAATTCTGGCTAGTGTTTTACTAATATCAAGGATATACAATCCTTCGGGATTAGCACGAGTTATGAATGATGTCATAAATTTAGTTTTGATCGGAGTTCCTACCCTGATCCCGGTTGACAATATCATTTTCTCGAGGTTATTAGGATCTTCCAATGATTCTGATTGTTCTACCATATCAGACGAACTACTTGGTTCCTCATCGCCTATACTTTTTTGTTCAGTTTGATCAGAATCTCCATAATTTTCAGGAGATTCTTCTGGGTTGCTATTGTCGTGATTTGAATCTTCCTCAGTTTTGGAAGTAGCATCATTAACAGTTTTATCTAGATGTTCATTATTAGAATTATTAAGAGAATCCAATTCATCAGTATTCATATTCATGATACATTGCTCCATTTAGCCATTCCTTCTATTAAACCATACTCTGAAACTCTCAATAATTCATTTAATTTGGAAATTCTTTCGCCGCCTACTACGCCAGTTTTTATCATTAGTGAATTCGTGGCGATAGAAATATGAGAAATATGATTGTCAACTGATTCACCCGATCTATGAGAAGTAATGATTTTGATGTTGTTATTGTTGCACTCTTCTGCAAATAACATCGCATCGTATAAAGTACCTGCTTGATTTACCTTCAAAATAGCTCCAGAACATGCCCTTTTTTTAGCAGCAACCCTGGCTCTATTTGTATTTGTAACTAGCAAATCATCGCCTGTAACAAGGCACATAGGATTATCTTTGGTGATAATCGACATATTCTCAAAATCCTCTTCATGCAATGGATCTTCGGCATATATGAGGTTGTAGTCATGGATCAATTTGTTAACGTACTCTATTTGTTCCTCTGTTGTTCTTATGATGCCCTCACGTTGGTAATCATAAACCTTCCTGTTATTATCCCACAATGATGAGCTTGCAAAGTCTATGCCCATTCTGATCTCTTTCTTTGGATCATATCCACAGCGAATAATTGCATTTTCCACTAATTCAATGGCACGATCATTTATAATAGCAGGAGCCCATCCTCCTTCGTCTCCCTTTCCATAAGTAAATTTACTGTCGATTTTTTCAATGCTTTTTTTTACCTCTTTATGAATATGCGAATTCAAAGAGATTGCTTCGAAGATCGATAGAGACTTGACAGGACAAATCAAAAATTCCTGCAAGTCGGGGGTTCCAGGACCTGCATGAGCACCCCCTCCCAACACATTTCCAAGAGGGTAAGGGAAACTAATCTTTTCTAATTTAGGATTCAAGACTTTATAGAATGGAACGTTCATGGCCTTTGCAGCTGAATCTACACTTGCTATAGTAAGAGCGTAAGCCACCGAACCCCCAATCACTGAATAATTATCAGAAGGGTCCACTGTTTTAATTGCATTGTGCAGATTTTTGGGGTCTGAACTGTCAATTCCAAAAAATTTATTCTTTAAACCTTTAAAATTCTTAAGAGTTAATTCTGGATCGTTTTGAATAAAGCTTTGTGCCTCATACATTCCAACACTAGCGCCTGATGGAGCACAAGCCCTCCCTTGATACTTGTTGTCAGAAAGTACATCAATTTCGATAGTTTTATCTCCTCGGCTATTGAAAACTAGCCTTTCCTCTATTGAAGTGATTTCAGGCAATGGTTATCATTCCATCTCAGATTGTATCTCCGCCCGTCGTTTCCTCAGAGCTTCATAATAGGGAATGACTTGATAAATCGTCTCTACGCTCGAAACGAACATCCTTCTACAACAATAACGTGTGATTTTCAAAGAATCCATAACTTTATTTGGTTCTTCTCCCTGTTTTAACTGGGTTAAATATTCATTATAGATATTAGCTATCAGTTTTCCACATGTAAAGCATCTTACTGGAACAAGCATGGTATAAAAAAATGAACTCCATAATAAAAATCATTCAAATGGCATAATTATATTAGTGGGAATATTCAAATTATCCCTCCAATAATAAAGTGTCAAAGCGGGAGTCGCCCAGCTTGGCCAAAGGCGTAAGGTTGAGGGCCTTATCCCTTAGGGGTTCGTGGGTTCAAATCCCATCTCCCGCATTTGATATGACACTTTAATAAAAATAAAGAGAAGATGATAAAACAGACATAAATTACATGAGATAAAAATAGTCA
>WHSX01000064.1:12711-12987 GCA_009379865.1 Candidatus Nitrosocosmicus sp. | reverse complement strand
ATAGCTAGGCCAGTGCCTTGGATTATCCTAGATATTATCATCATAAAAATATCATTAGACAATCCTCCCAACAAACTCCCCACAGAATATATTACGATTACAACCACCAATATCTTTTTTTTCCCATAAATATCCGAAAGTTTACCTATAATTGGAGTCATTACTGCACCAGCAACCAAATAGGCTGTCAAAATCCATGATGAGGTATTATAAGATATCTCAAAGTCGTCTATCAAATAAGGGATCGCAGGAATCAGCATGGTCTCCCCGTACATA
>WHSX01000064.1:7611-12701 GCA_009379865.1 Candidatus Nitrosocosmicus sp. | reverse complement strand
CAGCTAAGAATTGCAAGTGCAATCCACGCATCTTTCTGAGAATTATTTTCATTCATAAATTGAAACTTTGATCCTTAGTTGAAATAATCTCAATTCTATGTACAAGCCTATGAATCTAACTATTTTATGCAGATTATAGATGCGCTCATAGAAATAAATTATTATTCTACCAATCGCAATCTATTTATTGTATCAACTATATATTGGACTCAAAAAATTAGGAATTCTAAAAAAATGAATAAGTAAAACAAGTTCCTAATTGATGAAAATTGTTATAATGATGTTCCAGCCAGTATGCGATCATAAACTATCACTACCCTAATTTGATGGTCAAGGCTAAAAATCAACTAGAAATCAATCAAGTCCTCTACAAATATCTGCGATCAAGATGTTATTTGAAGAGGATTTTTTAAGAATGGTTATAGTCAGAGCTCACTGAGCGTGAATCTACTATTATGTGGCGATAAGTAATACCAATCCATTACGAGAATTATAATTAAAATACCATGTGATGTATACCAACCAATTTGCTTTCTAATAATCATAATAAGGGACTTGAACTGATACAAATTTGTCAAGTTATTCATTTGGTCTCCAATTGCTTAGCATGTATCAACTCATAAAACATTTTGATTCATACGAACATTATAGGATAACATATAAAGAACGGATAAATTACCAAAAATTAATTTGGACTAAAATTATCAACTGTTCCTCCATAAATAACTAAAATAAATCTAGATGTCTTGACTTCATATTGCAATCATATTGGGACTATAGGAATAGTTAATTAAGAAATTCCGATATCAAGACCACATAAAGATATCAAAGTGGATTTGAAGGATTCGGTCAGATTTCAAAAAAAATGAAAACATACTATTATAACAAGGCAGAATTTTAGTATATTTGGATAAGAAAAATGGATTTTGACCTTTCACCAAAAATGTTAGCTATTTTATTCTTAATTGCAGGGGTAGTTTTAGTTTTTATCTTACTGGGTGGATCCTTACAGCAGCTTTTTAGTCCAAGTATTCAAGAGCTTGTAGTAGTAAAGATAAAACAGAATGGTACTTGCATATTCGAGGCTTCAGACGGTATACCCAGGTCAATCGAAAATTGTCCTTATTCTCAAGGTCAAAACTTTACAATTTATTACAAGCAAGGACTGCCTAGTATTGAAAGATATCAATAACAGGATCCTATGGAATCAATTTTGATCAAATGGTAGACAAAATAGTAGCGTTTACTTCCCATATAGGATGCACTCCTATCCGAGTATTCTATTTTAACGAAACAAGTAATAACCATGGTAGGATACTTACCACTCAGGCATGTAGGATTTCCCACTTTGTCGAGTGAATCTCGAATTTCATCGAATGAAATTGGACTCGACCAATAAAACACATTCATACTAATTGCACTTAGTTTTCTGACACTGAAAGAATATGTGCACTGAAAGAATATGTGACCTCTATTATTAAAATCGGGTAAACAAAAGAGAATGAACTGGAATAATGAAGTTATTAGTTGGAATCAAGCAGATGTGGAGGTAGAAAGGACAAGTATAGGTTTGCCTCTACCGCAATCCTATAGATTAAGTGAAATAATTCGATTCAGTTCAGTTTCATACAGATGGTAAAGAAATAGAGATATTCCAACGTGATCCTATGAATTGAACCATCCTAGTTTTCTAAAGTATAACACCATAACTCCTGCAGCCAGTGACGAAAGCGATGCGGTCAAAATGAGTGGAAAGTAATCGATAATTTTCTCTCCCTCATTGACGCTGCCAGGTATTACAATGTTCATTCCATAAAAAGTCCCCGCTACAGTAATTGGAATTGATAGTGTGAACAATATTGTTAGAAAGCTTAGAATTTTATTCGTTTTTTCCGAATTCAACATATTATCGGTATCTTTGTAAATTTCAATTGTTTCTTTTGACTCATCTAGGGCCTCTAATACCTTCGATATGTGATCATTAATGTCGTCAAAATAATCAATCAGATCTTCCTCAGCCGCACTACTTGAAAATCTCTTTACATCTCTGGATGTAATTTCTAACATGATTCGTTTTAACGGCAAGACTATTCTGCGAAGCGTTGTAATTTCCCTTCTGAGGATAGATATTTCCTTGGCGTTGGCCACTTTATCATCAAATACTTCATCTTCAATGTCGTCTAAGTTTCCAATAATTTTCATTAATATGTGAAGCAGATTATCAACCAGCGTATCTAAAATTGAATGTAATAGATATCCTGGCGATCCTCCCATGAAATTATTTCTGATCTTCTGGTCTCCGTTCTTACTAGTTCTAAATAGTTCAGTTAATGGATAAAGATCGCCCTGAGTAATTGAAATTAGATAATCCTTACCTATAAACATGGAGAGTTGAGTAAAGTTTGGGGCAGCTCTTCCTTTGAGAGAAGCTGGAAATTGAAGTATGACAAATATATGATCGTCATATCGATCTATTTTAGGGAGTTGACTCTTCGACAAACAATCTTCGATATTCAACTCATGAATAGGAAAATTTTTGGATACTATATCCATTTTTTCTCGGGTTGGTTTTTCCAGGTAAACCCATGACAGATTTTGATTATTGATTGTTTCCAAACCGTTAACATTCCTAGGAAAATCCAATTCAAATCGATATACAATAGTCAATTTGGTATATAATGTATTGGAAGAATACCATCACCCTATCAAAGATTAAATTGCATGTAATCACGTATTCGCATACTCAGCGACCAATAATGGAAATAGTTAAAACTACTAATTTGGCCTTATTCGTACTGAAAAGACACTAAGGATGTGTGAAATAAATAGAATTTACTATTTGTAATTATTGTATTTCTTGATTTCGAGGCACATTTTGACTATATTTTTTCCAATACGGCAAGATAAATAATCCAAAAAAAGTTGCTGCTACAAAAAAAGAGTTTACAGCTATCTCTAAATCTTGATCTATATGCAGATTTCCATTACTCCTTAATCTTATTAACTTAAGGAAAATCCCATAGTTCAAGGTTCGCTTCTCTTCTATGGTTAATAAAAGAAATGGAATACCTTCATTATACATGGGCCATGGTTTCTATTTGTACTTATTGGTTCATTTTATAGGAATCACTCAATAGTATTATCATATCTACATATAGTAAGTAGAAGTCAAGTTGCAATATGGAAATGGATTCAGAAATACCATCCTAAAAAGATATCATTACAAAGAGAATTTCAGAATTCATAGGGAATGAGACCCAACTTGGTTGATTTAGAACCCATCTGGTTATGGGTTGCCGTAGGTGAAAAAAAACAAGCAGATTCTCAAACTTGTTTTGGTTTTAGTCCCACTAGCTATGACAGATGCTTAACCATAAAAGAGTAACAAAGCAAAGTAAGCAATAAGTCGATCTCAAATATCAAAACAGTACAAGCAAGTAATTTCTGTTGAAGTTCTGTGTCACCTGAAAATAATTCGAATATTCAACTAAAAGACAACAGAAGCAGATATGATTTAGCACAAGCAAACAACTAATTCCTTTTTAAACCGATAAAAGGTGAAATAATACTATTACAAAGTCTAATCACTCAAATCAGAAAGGACGGTAGTTAATATCGGATTAAATGCAGTTCACATCTAATATGATTTACTGTTTATTTTATAGGAATATTTTTACTAATTTGTAGATAATTCTAGAAATCAGCTTCCATGTAAACTGACAAGAAAAGACCTATGTCTTGAAGTAACGTGGTTTTATCCCTTAGAGTAAGTAGCATTGTTAAAATCAAAAAAATTCTATTTGTTGGAATTTGAAAACTGTTGTCCTAACTCAGTGATATCCAAATCGTGTATTCTGCTCAAGTCAAATAAATGGTTCTTATTTAGCATATTTAGCATATTTAGCATATTCAAACAATCATAACCGCCTACACATTGTTTGAATCAATATCTAGACTAGTCCCGAATACGATGTTTCATTATTCTGTATTTTTTTCGTCAGGGAAAGCTCATCTTAGCTTATGATACTAAAGGAAAAATAAAAATCTTTTACGCCAAGAAAGACCCTATTTATGTAATATCGTATAATCTAGTGTCGAGTTGCGGTTTTGACTGCCTTCAACTCATTTACAATAGGCAGGCGTATCCACACATTTCAAATCTTGAGTTCCATAAATGGGCGAATCTCCGAAATGGTTATTTACTTTAGATGGGTCCAACCAAATACTAATAGCACTGTCACCCAGTATGGTTATATTTGTTGGTACAGTAGTTACGGGTCCGTCTTTCATGGTCACAGTTGTCGTACCATTAACGTGTGTCGAGTTACTCAATGTATTGTTAATAATTGGAGTGTTCAAGGACAGGTCATAGATGTCATGAGAATGAGAAGAATTACCATCTGTTTTTACCATATAGAATGATGCATTAAATGTTGGAGCTTCGGAACTAAGATTTTCCATCCTATATACACCGCCCAGTATCCAAGTGGTGGTGTTATCCGATGGATCATTCTGTAAGCTTGTAATCCCTCCTTTTATAACGTCAATTGAGGAACCCGTAGAATTTTGTGTTTGATTGCTTGCGATGGTGTTAATAGTTGAATCATTACTATCGTTTATGTTGTTGATAGTATCTGTAATCGATTGTTGGACTTGGCTATTTATGGCCGATTGAAGCTCTTGTTGGCTCTGTTGAATTGATTCCCCTAGCGATGATGTTGCGTAAGTAAGCGTATTTACACTTGAAATTGCTAAAATGTTGGCAAAAATTGTCGCCATCATCGAGATAAATAAAATTGAAAAAAATTTGTTGTTTGTCATAGAACTATATTATCAATATTGTTATTAAGAATTTGCAATTTATTAAAATTGTATCCCCTGACCCGAATGTAGGTGGGAGTGCATCAGGTTAAGTAAAGAAATTAGAATGGCCTACCGTAATGGAACATCGAACCTAAATTACGTATGTATTAACCTTTAATGTGAATTAGGTTACTCCAAATTGACCCGAAACTAATTTACCGATTACTTATTGACATTTGACTAACTCCTATTGTATAGGGGGGTTTCCTCCTCCTTCATGGATCTTA
>WHSX01000064.1:0-7601 GCA_009379865.1 Candidatus Nitrosocosmicus sp. | reverse complement strand
GCAGCATATCCAGCAATGTATGAAAAGGAATATGGATATTAGAGGTTGGTAATACGGCAAAATAATGTAGTATTCTGACATAATCATTTCATAAAGTAGTGAAATTACATTTGATCCAAGCGTGCGCGTAGGATTGCTAAACTACTCATTTATTCAATTTAATCCACATTATATCTCAGAGTCAGAGATGCCTAGATTCTTTGCTATTTGCATTATGACCTAAGTCACATTTACGCAGTCAGAGATCATCGATGTAATCTTTTCGTCATATTTGGATTTATTATTGAATAGACATTTTTAGATCCTATTATTTATTGTATCAATATCAATAGGAATGTCTTTTCCTAAAGTAGGATACAAAGCACTAATAAATACAACAAAAGGTGGGACATTATTATAAATTATTTTGCTGATCCCATACAAACAGTCTCCATGTGCTAGCAGAACTTCTCTCAAAGACGTATTGCAAAGATAAAATTCATCCACAAATGGACGCAAATATTCTCCTGCAATTGAATGGTTACCATTTTCTTAGTATGTTATCATCACAGGAAGCCTTGCAAACTTTTGCCTTATGAAAGAAGAAAGTGAAGGATATAGAGTAGAAAACGTTGCAATTATGACGGTACCAGAAGAAGGATCTCATGAAACGATTAGTTAGTGTAATCAGTGTGGACCTGCTGATGATGCTCATGTCTATTAATTTCCTGATGTTGGTATATGAACAACATACCTATTGTTCGGAATCAAAAAAACAGTAATAATGGAAATAAAATTTTTTCAAATGATTTATTTTGAAGGGATCTGACAATGTTTTTTCATCCTTGATTTTAATTTATTTATTTAGTATTTGTCCCTTGTTTCATAGTTTGGTATCATAAAAACATATTCTTTATTTACTTTTCTTATTTCTACCCACTTACGAATAAATCCCTCCTCTGCTCTGACATTTAAGTTCCTAATATTAAGTACAGTCTTGGAATAGAAAATCTTAGTAAGGATCCTAACCTAACAAAACTATACAATCCAAATTTAGTCGCAAGCACCCACTATAAAGAGACCAAGATCTTATTTAACCTGAATTTAACGAAAGTAAGTTGGATATCAAAGTAAATCTTAAAAAATGATCAAAAGTATTTCTACGGTAGGAATGACTAAGCCGGATCCGATAGAAATACTTTCAAAGCAGGACCTTATTCTCGGGAGATTAATTAAATCTATTGGAAATTATTCAATACAGATCCACGATAACCTTTTTGAATCTTTACTAAAATCCATAGTCTATCAGCAGCTTGCAGGCAGTGCTGCAAATGCCATATACTCCAGATTTCTACAGTATTATGGTGATACTTTACCAACTCCTGAACAGATTATTTCTACTTCAAACACCGTCTTGAGATTTACAATAGGACTGTCATTCAAGAAGATAGAATATATTAAAAATTTGGCGACGAAGATCGCTTCCGGTGAATTAAATATTCATCATTTACCCGATCTTCAAGACGAAGAAGTGATAACTGAATTAGTTAAAGTAAAGGGTATTGGCAGATGGACTGCGGAGATGTTTCTTATCTTTTGTCTGCGGAGAGAAGATGTAATTCCCTTGGATGATTTGGGAGTAAAAAAGGCAATCCAAAAATTATATAATTTATCTGAACTGCCTACTCATGAATATATGTTGGAAGTATCTTATAGATGGAAACCTTATAGAAGTATCGCTACTTGGTATTTGTGGAAATCGCTATCTAAATTTGATTCTATTGGCTAGCTATTTAGTAAATTCTTATTTGTATTGAATAAGGATTATTTGATTTTTAGTTAAGTGTTATACAATGTGATCCCAATCGTCCTATCTGAATTGTTGGGATTGCGAACAATATGCTTTTGTATTATGATCCGACTAATTTTTACCTAATTTAATGAATTCGAAACATTGGGTGTAGATATTATATGGGATTTCATAAAAAGTACAGGTTGCTAGGGTGGTTGTACCCGTGATACCTTTACTAATTTTTCCTTTATCTCATCTGACCAGTTCCTATAATGTTTGGTAAATATTATGGATAGTTCGTAATGCATCTGATGAATGAAATTAAGCATAAATACAGTGGGGCTTTCAAAAGATTGTATTGTCTAATTCTTTTATTACAAGGGTAATTTCAAATATTCTTACTTTAAGTAAATATTTTTAATTGTTGTTAAATAGTTTGATGTAAATGTAAATGGAAATGAATAAATCATGCGTATTCTTGATTTCTGCACTCTTAGCATCCTCGACTCTTTTTTCAATATCCGTAATTCCAAGCATGCAAGCACAAGGTCTAACACCCGATTTACCAATGACTACAATCAATGAAACAAACTCTTCAAATAATACAGCAGAAGACATCATAGATACTCATAACATTTCCCAGGCGCTTTCTCGGTGATAAGTTGTAATCTCTATATCATGAAATTATCTGAATTTCAGCAGTCCTTGATTGAGGCATCTGCGTAGTTTGCCCTAATAATAACTGTTTTACTAGAACTAGATATTTTAATTTCTATATGTCCCAGTATTTTAAAACATGGTATATTTGACTTAATTTCATTTTCAAAAATAATTTCCAAAATAAAACCATTGAAATATTAGATTATACGTGCTTTGTTGAAATAGAACCCTATGTCCTCACAAGTATCAATAATATGACTATTTTGAAATTTCCTCATTATCATAAACTCAAAAATTGATGCTTTATGGATTCCATTTACCTGCGAACAATATTAAAAAAAGGTAGTGTGGCCAAATGGCATTTATCAATACGTTATCCAAAACGAATCTGATTGTAATTTCAAAGGTAATTTGATATAATTGAACCTACTACTATAGTATATGAGGATTGTGAGGTTCAATTATCTGGGCGGTAAAGAACTAGATTTGCCATCATGTCTAAATAATAGTGGTAGATCACTATTGACTATCTCTGGATGTTTGATTGCTATTCCATGCTCATTGGAATCCATTAATTATTCGCTATGACTACGGAAAGAAAAGAAAATCCTATTCAGTGTTATACGTGTGGATTAGTGGATGGTTTTCCATTTAGATGCAACTACTGTAAAGAATACTTTTGTAGTAATCATAGAAATCCAATACACCATTCATGCCCTTTTTTGTATTCATACAATAAGAGAAAACAAGATACGCTTTTTAACGACAAACAATATGAAAAATCCAATCATGCAGGTTTAAGATCCATAGGTAATTTATTGAATATAAAAACTTCAAAGACCGAACTCATTCATCTGTCATTAGCTACTGCGCTTGTAATTTGTGTAGGACTTTCCCTGAATAATTATAGATATTTCTCTTGGCAATTCCTCGCAATTTTTACTAGTGCTTTTTTAGTCCATGAATTAGCTCATAAGTTTTTGGCCCAGTACTATGGTAGCTGGGCAGAATTTAGAGCTGAAATCTATGGTCTCATTCTGACGGCAATTTCGGCTCTCCCAATAATGCCATTTAAATTCATAGCTCCTGGAGCAGTGATGGTAAGATTAAATGACCGATCTAAATTTGGCAGAGTTGCTCTTATTGGACCGCTTACAAATTTGGCTATGGGTTTTTCGTTTTTGGTTTTAACTTTGACTTACGATTCCTACAATCCTTACTTTGCAGTCGGTGCTTCGTTTAATGGCTGGATCGCGATGTTTAATCTTATACCCATGGGAGTCTTAGATGGACAAAAGATTTTTGATTGGAATAAATTGGTATGGGGCGCTGCTATGGCAGCTGCTATGGCTCTTTTTATTATTGGATATCTTTAACAGGGGATTTAGTCCAATCTTTATCAAATTATTCTTTTTGTAAGAACACAGCATTGGAAATGACTCTTAAAATGGAACATCTTACACTATTTTTCCTTTCATGAACTTATCTTTACTTTATACTCAAAATAGTTCACAGGGTTTTCTTCTTTGTCGATAGTCCCAGTTATTAGCAATCAATTATTCTTCACCATTTTTGTTAAAGGCTACACAACCTTGTCTAAGATAAAATCATCGATGTGACTTTTCAACTAGTTTTGAAAACCAGTTTTCTCTATTAAGCCAGTAATCGAATGGAATATACCAAGATCGCATATCCTTTTGGTGGTTTTCTAGAATATTCTGCCTTTAAAAACAATAGATAAATATTCAAACCCATAGCTGCAGAATTACCCAATATCAATACAATATCGTTTTTCCCAATTCTATATACCATCCATAATCAGAGACCGATAATCATGATTGGGATGAACTTGATTGACAAGGCATCAAAATTTTGGAGGTTATTGTTTTCATTATATGAGGTAAAGTGCTAAATACCGCAATAAAAGTGGCCATAAAACCGATAAATGTAAGCAAAAGATCAACTACAATGAATTATGAAGAAATACTTGACACTCATACCATCTTACTAGATTTTAACCTTGATACAATTAGTTGCCATTTTGGAATCTCCATTATCTCAATGGGATATCTCATGTTAAAAAACTCTCTGAATGCTCAAGTCATAAATTAATATATTAATATATAGAAAAAAGATTTTTCTCAAATTATTTCAGATTGCTTCTCCTGCTACTTGAATTATTTGTCTCATTCGAATCGGTTTTTGCATAAATTTTTCAATATATTTATTATCCAAAAGTTCATTTTTAGTTGGTTCATCCAAATTATATGCGGAAATTAAGATTATTTTAATTCCATTCATTTTCTTGATCATTTTTGCAACCTCATCGCCTAACATATCACCTAATTTGTAATCCAGGAAAAGGAGATCGATTGGTGATCCCTTTGCTTTTTTCTCAAGGTATTCTTGTATACATTCTGCTCCTGAACAAACTTTTATGACGTCGTATTTCAATTCCAACACCCTAGAATAAAGGTCAAGTAATTCCTGTTCATCTTCACAAATCATTACCACCTTTCTATTCCGGATAACCGAATTGGAAGAATGCATCAATTCATAGTTATTTTTCTAATTAATAAATTTTGACTCACACATTCTGATACCACTATAAAGGTCATGACTCTAATTCTATCCAAAACCACCTATGAATCCTCAATCATCATATTTTGCAATCAATTACATATTGGTCTAAAATGTTGTCGGTGTAACGAAAGATCACTATATATTGTCAATCTTGCCCACCTTAATAAATAGAGATTCCTTGAACCTGAAAAGCTAGTCGGACATCCAATATCATATTGATTCTATAAATAGGACAATTGAGGACCCAAAGTTTAGAACAGAGGTCACTTGTTGGATTTAGGTATTTTGTAATTTTCTTCTGTTGATGACCCATTTCCTCATCTTGCCTCAACCAGGAATGAGGCGTGCTTCTAAAAGGTAATGAATTATTGGAGTGATTTGGGATTAATTTGGAACTAACGACACCCTCAGACCGTATCAGATAGAAAAGCTTAACTAGCTATTCGTAATAGGAACCATAGTGAAAAATTTAATTGTAATAGTTAAATGTTCAGAAGATTTAGGGAGAGGACACTAACTAGTGTTAAGGATTTACACGATCATAGCAATCCTAGGCATAATTGGAACCATGGGTGTTACCGATTCCATGGTTACATATGCTAGTAGTGATGATGATGATGATGACGAAAATAATAGAGATCCGTTGAATGAGGCATGTTATAGGTCAGGCTTTAATGATGCGGAACAAAGTAAACCATACAACCAAACTGCATTTAGTCAATGTGGAGTTAATGATAGAGCATATTATGAAGGGTTCATTTCAGGATGTATCGTGGGACAGGGTATGGAATATTTCGCATGTAACCAGATAGCCAAATAATATTTCAGAAAAAAATAAACAATTGTATTCTATCCTTAATTTATTTTTATTTTTTTTTTGAATCAAAGCTTGGATATAAATCAAGTTTTTGAAATATTTGAATAGTAATTTGAATTTTTGAGAGCATTATGATTGAAAGGTTTTTTGTCGAAACTTTTCAAGAATTTGCAATCCAATAAAAAGCGGCTGCTATGAAAATTGCTACGGCCACACCATTTATAATCTTCCATTTTTTATCCATGTTGTACCTACTATGGCATCTACACGTCTACGTTATTTTAATTTGTCTGTCTAGTTTTTAGATCTATGATTGGTACCATTTATTGAAAATATTTGATATCACTTATTTAATCATCAAAGAACAAGAATCGAACATATTACCAGAAAAGTAAATGTCATCATTATAACCATCTTGGGATTGAGTTTTTTCGGAAATTGGGGGCATAATCTTTTGATTAAATAAATTTGAAGGTTAAAACGTACCTTATCAACATAATCTAAAGATCAAAAGAATACTTAACCTTTCATCAGTTCTATGGCAAACTTTAATTTAGATATTTCTTTTTCAATAGCCACAAGCTCTGTTTGACCTTTAGATAAATCCAAAAGTCTCTAGTGAGCGTGTATTTGGGTTAGCATAATATCGTCTTTATCTGGGCAAAGATTTAGTCGATTCACTAAAATGATAGGATATATTTTATTGTTTTTTTGATCACTCATAGTTTTTGCGTCCACTATAAAAGGGATCTCAATTATATTCATAACTTTATCTACCCCCTTCCTCAACAGACCATTTAAATGAAAAGGAACGAGTTTTGGACGTCAAAGGAAAATCGATCATTTTAATGTGACTATTATTCTTCCAATTCATAGAGACTTTAAGCATAAAATAATAAAGGATTACAGCTATAGATCAGTTAGAAGATCTATAATCGTATACATGAATAGAAATCACATTTTGAGTAGGTCTGTGCAGTCTGATAATCTAATGGTATCTAGTTACAATTTTTATTTTACCTATATTAAGATCCTGATCATTGTTGATTGCAAGAAAATAGTATACTTGTCTAGAATAAGCATTTTGTCCATTGTGGTAAGAATTACTTTGTAAGTATTGATAGAATTAATGATAATATCAAACCCAATAAATTACATGGATATTATTACTCTCGACCTATTTAGATTTAGATTTAGATTTATTGATACCTTCCTTTTATGGTTAAGTATCGTATTTAGAAATATGGTTCCAAAATAATTCACGATGACGCCATTTGTTCGGTAAGGGGATAAAATTAATTAGAAAAATAGACTAGACACTTTTTAGTTTTTTATTGATATGACCCTAGGTATAACCATCTAATCTAAATGGGTTCTTAACATCCAGGCCATTTTTTCATGAATTTCCATTAAGCCTATCAAAAAATTATTAGTCCCCATGTCATTATATCCCTCATCGCATTTATCGGCACTTTTTCGTAGATATTTTATGGTGCTCTCATGATCAGTTAATAAATTTGAAATCATTTTTAAATCAGATGGATATTCACCAGGTTTTTCCTTCAAATTGGTAATACGCATAAATTCGTTCATTGTAGCAACTGTGGCTCCGCCTAATTGTCTGGTTCGTTCAGCAATTTCGTCAATCATCCCATCTAATTTTTCATATTGTTGCTGAAAAAATTCATGACGCTCTTTGAAATCTTTGCCAACTACATTCCAGTGGTAATTACGTGTTTTTGTAAATAGCAGGTATTCGTCTGCTAACAA
>WHSX01000063.1 GCA_009379865.1 Candidatus Nitrosocosmicus sp. | reverse complement strand
TTACAAATCCAAACACAAGCAAAGAGGTAGGTAGAAAACATGACTACATCGTCTACAAAAATAATCACCCTAGATTACCCAATGATGTATTGAGCATGTTTGACCTTGGCTTTCTAGGAGTGGAAAAAAACTTTCCTCAACAAAAATCATCATTATCTATCAAGAAGGAGAAAGGTTGCGAGCTAACTGCTGCAGAACAGAAAGAGTACAACGAACCATTCTGCAAGGAGGATAGTGGTAGAACATGCCATGCCATCTGCAGGATAAAAAAGTACAGGATAATGAATGATGCGATGTGTTTAGGAATAAGTTAAGAAAGTATGATGGAGTTTCAGATATAGTGTCAGGACTGGTAAACTACAGGATAATGAATACCTGTTAGTTACCAGATGGATGATAATGGTTAGAAGATATGATTAATCCCTGTTAATTACGCAAGAGATCTAGTATTCTTGTTTTTTATTACCCTCATCTCACTTACGATTAACCTCCAAATAGGCTTGTCCCTATCCCTCCAAATTGTATTTGTCAAGTATACACTTGATGTGACGATGGCAAGAGCATTATTGACATTAACATGAATGTATGCGACAAATAATAAAATGGTCGACTAGTCGCTAATTCATAATGAAATAATAGACAGAACCAAAGAATCCATTCTTACCCTTATTATATTCCTATAATCAATACTATTTTATTCAGTGATATGAGAATTGCACATTACTTTTGATAGTAATAATACCCGTTAAGGCTACTATGCTAAAGAAATTTCATTTATAGTTAGGGGATAAATTGGCACGTTGCTAACGTAATGGAACTGTACTGAATCAAAAGTACATTTACAATGAAGAAATCACGATGTTAATCTTAGTTTATAATAACGACTGTATTTACAAAGGCCTATCTCACGACCTTGTTTAGTAAATACAGATTTAGACCCCTAAATATATTATATAAAGGTCTAAAACAGGAAACCATTCTGCCTCTAGATTCATAGTAAATAAGATTGTCACAGAATTCACCCCCTTTGATCCCTAAATATTGAAAAAAAGTTTCCAGTCTTTTAAAATAATTATCTTTTGTTTGAACTTATCGAGTAACATAGTCAGAAATAGTAATCAGGGATAAAGTTTGATTAAATTCCTCCTCAAACACTAGTATTTATATTAATCGATTCATTAATAAATTGATTTAGGAAAATATAACTTACAAATTATGTACAACAAAATATCAGTAAAAATTACAATGATCTTGATTATAACGGCGACTCTGACGGTACGTCATCGGTTCTACAATTATCCCATGCACAAGGGGATATCGAAAACACCATAATGAATAACCACAACCAGGAGCGTGCTGACGTTCAAGTTCCAGCGCTCTCATGGAGCAACAGCCTTGCCGCCGACGCTCAACAGTATGCAGACCATCTGGTTTCATTAGGGCTCAGTCCAGAAGATATTGCACCCCACTCAGAGGGTACCGGCCAGGGTGAAAACCTAGCCTGGGGCCCCTCCAATTCCTTTACAACTGACGAACTTGCTCAAGGTTGGTACGCAGAAAAGTTGAATTTTCAACCTGGCCACATTATGAGTCAAGGTGACTTTCTTCCAGGTGTTCCGATGATAGGTCATTATACACAGATAGTCTGGAAGGACACGACTGAGGTCGGTTGTGCAGAAGCCAGCAGTGATAGCACAGAATATCTCGTGTGCCGATACAGCCCACCGGGCAACTATATTGGACAAACTCCGTTTTAGGATAGCGGACCTATTTAAAGACAATTGGATGTTCACGACACCTATTTCCAATTTTTTTGAAACTATGAAAGTTAGATAAAGACTATTTAATTATTTTTTTACATTCTCAGTTACACGATCATTTATTATTAGATTGAGGGTAGAATATGGGACAACCTAAACTTTTACGCTATATCATCGAAATAGTCTGTCAACTCTACTTTTTTAAGATATTTATGATTTATTCAAAAGGATAAAATACGAGGAGTAACTTTCCGAGATCTTTTTTCAACATTTTCATAAATGAATTTGTTAAATGTGTTTTTCATTCCCTTCCTTAGCTAGAATACTAATGCCAATACTTATTTTTCTTCCAATTTTTTGTTCAAAGCTCTTCTATTATCTAATTCACCACAGGATAAGGGCCTGGTCGGATATTTGCATTTAGAGCAACATTTATTTTCAATCACCTCGACAAATTCGTACCTATGACAAACCAATAATTCAAGTAAGATGAATATTCAAATAGCGCTTGTGTAATAGCAAGTAAGCACAAAGGCCTATTATTTAAAGACTCAGATCAAACTCGTTTGTTGAATTTAGGATTAGTAGTGATATGATTTTCAAGCCTTAACGAGATAGTAAAATTATAGGCAATCCAGCAGTTTCTCTTGCATTTTCCTACTAAAGAGGATTCGATTGCTATGACTCAAATTTGCTAAACTTTTGGATTCTCGGGGGCTTGCCAGATATTATAATTTTATCCTATTCTATTCTATTCTATTGAAAATCAACAAAAGTCAGCTAAAATATAAACAAAAAAAAAGAAATGTAGTTAATTTATTCTAATTATCTTCTTTTTCATCATCTGAGCTTGAATCATTATCTGAGCTTGAATCATTATCTGAGCTTGAATCATTATCTGAGCTTGAATCATTATCTGAGCTTGAATCATCTTGTGAAGCAGCAGCTGTGGGTGCCGAAGAATCGCCTACTGCCGTAGTCACATTGTTATTTGTCATATTGCTCATTGTCATATTGTCTGTTGGTTGTAAGAATAATGGCTCTCCAACTTGAACTTCACCGGTCTCATTTCCTTGTGCTAATGCAGATGTCACGGTTGATCCAAACATAGATGCTGTGACAAATACTGCCCCTATACTCATAATTAAGAATAAATAAAACTTATTCATGAATGTAAGTTTGAATTTACTATTATATAAGTACTCGATTTAGTAATATAAAATATATATGAATTAATATTATAGAACTTTTTTTCCCATACTATATATTTTCAAATTGCTCAATGCATATATTCATATGTTCACAGACGCCATTATATACTAAATCTTATCAATTACAGTCTTAATCACAGTTATTCATAAAAATTTGAAGAGAAAAAATATGACCATTAAAGATAAAGAACAGCACCATATAATTCTACACAGAATTTCCAAAAGAGGAAAATTGCAAATTAATCATTAAGATTTTTTCATTTGATACTGACGATGTATGATATGATTTTGTATGTGAATACTAATGAGTGATCTCAACGCCTGCTGATGCCAAAAAAAAATAATGATAGAAATAAAACTAAAGTGATTTATCATTAGATCAAGAAATTTAAGGAATAAATCCCAATACTTATGATCCTATGCTATCGATAATGGATAATTGGAATTCAACTAAAAAGGCAAATTGAAAAGAAATGACAGAACATACTAAATTAAAATCTTATTATGGTGTGGAGCTAGCAAAACTTCTTGCAGATAAAATTTGCAAAACATATCCAATATTTCAAAAACAATTGTTTATCGATATAGTGGATAAGAAAATCACAAATTTGGAACTAAAGGGTCGTGTAGAGGTAATTGCCGACACACTACATGAACTTCTTCCCAGAGACTATAGGGAAGCCGTCAATATAATGATGCGTATTCTTGGGCCTCCGAATCAAAACGAGACCGGAATGTTTAGAGGGTTACTGGATCATGCCAATAGCATATCTTGTAGAAAAGTATGGTATTGATGATTTTGAGATATCAACTGATGCAATCTATCAAATAACACAACGAAATACTGGAGAATATGCAGTACGTCCTTTTCTTGTAAGGTATCAAAAAAAAATGACATCTTTGATGCTAAAATGGTCGCAAAGTAAAAACGTTCATGTAAGAAAGTTGTCTTCCGAAGGTATTAGGCCAAGACTGCCCTGGGCAAAAAAGCTAGATCAATTTATCTTAGATCCAAAACCAATCCTACCCATACTCGAGAATCTAAAACAGGATGAATCATTATTTGTAAAAAAATCGGTAGCGAATAACCTCAATGATATTCTAAAAGATAACTATCGGATCGGAATCGAAGTATTAAAAAAATGGTCAGAGTCGAGGAATACTGATACTCAATGGATAATAAAACATGTATTAAGAAATGAAATAAAAAAAAGGAAACCTTGAAGTTAAAACCCCTAGTATCATGTAATTAACAAACATCGAAAATCAATTTGCAGACTCTTCATCTATAACCTTCTGATCCATTTTATTTAGAGAAACAAACAAAAATTCAAATTAGAAGCGGCTTCGGTATAAGAATTTACAGAGGTCTGACTTAATCATTATTAATTAGACAATTTCTGCATTCTCAATAGATTTTATTAATTTTAAACTCTAACAAGCGCCATCTCTGCCAAGCTCGAAAATAATAATCAATTTCAAATGAGCTCATGATGTGATTATCTAGATATTAAATCAGCAAACCTTGTAAGATAATTGTTAAACATCATACAAAAAAGACTAAAGTACTATGTCTTATCATAGTTACCATGACTCTTAGGATAAAATGTAAACAGTGTGATTTTAACCATATTTCAAACATATACCGATTGGACGAACACCGTTTTCATAGACATTTCTCAAATCTTGAAAGTTGTCCTAGCTGTGGATATGTATCTAAATATGATGAATCAGATTATAATTTTAATTAAATCTACAGGAAGCAATTTTTTAATGTTGTAGAGCAGCACCAATTTAATTTAATATAGTCTTAAAAATAGAACGTATCACCAGGATGAACAAACAGGTTCGATATCGGATGCCAAGGTTTGGATAAATAATCATCTGGATATGATAGTTGGGATTATGGAAATTCCCTTATCAAAAAACATGATGTTATGTAATTATGATTCTGATTCTTCGTCAGGGTTTGGAATCGATGAGAAACCTAATAATCTAGGCTTTTGATATAGTTTGAGAGTAGATCGGACAATCTAGAAATACGCACTGCACTGGATCGCCACTGGGAGTTCACTGGTGTAGATAGAGACAAGTCACACGAGATTTATCGTGACGATGTTATTGTTGAATTTCCTCAGTCTGGTGAACGAATCTCTAGTAAAAAAAACCTATACGAACTCAGGAAACATTACCCTGCTAAACTTGGATTTAAGATCCTGCGGACGCGTGGAGAAGAAAGTCTTTGGGTAACTGAATATATTATTACTTATGATGGACGTCCAGTTAATGTGGTATGCATCATGGAGTTCATAGATGAAAAAATCTCACATGAAACACTCTACTTTGGAGATCCATTCAAACCACCTGAGTGGAGATCCAAGTGGGTCGAGAAAGTTGACTGAACTGGGGTAACCCTAACCGTCTAGTGCCAAAACTGAAAAGATAGCATTAATGCAGCGAACAAATCAAATTATCGTAGTTAGTCGCTTCCGTATCTAACATACCTTCGCCATCTTCTCATGCTATTCTAAGAGTGCTTACGAACTTGAAATGTTTGGCACTATCGATGGCCAAATGTCCATCACGATATTCTAGCATATCTTTTTCAGGGAGCTGACATGATAATGGTTGTAATCAGATCATATTCAGTGGGATCAAAGATGTGGATGTAATTTTTTTTCTTACAGTGGCAATACCACCATGGTTGAACCATTAATGAAATTGACAAAGTTTGGTAGAATTGCACCAACAATAAAAAACAGACTTTAGAAAAAAATTAGTGTCTGTAATTTAATTCACTTAAAACTCAGCTCAAATGTATATCCCCCTTACTAATTGTTCTAGAATTTATTGAATTTCAAGTTCAAACAAAGTTATAGCCTATCAAAAATCATGATTTAATCCGATGAAAAGTCATCTAACATATCTGGTGTTGGAACAAAAAATAGGGTCCCTGTTTTGGGTGTGCTGAAATCCAATAACATATCATAATTTCCTTCAGGAGATCCAATGAACATATTATTAAGCATTTTCATTACGGTACTGAATGTACTAGTATATGCGATAAAATAAGTGCCCATTTCATTGGTGGATATGTTTCCAAAAGGCATGTTATCGCGAATAATTTTGAATTCGCAATAACATTGGCCAAAGCAATATGAGAATTTGAGGGTTTTATACTATCGGGCATTTCAGTATCATTCATTTTATACCTGCCAATTACCTTTTCCTGTTCGTCAGTAGATAATTTTTCAAATGCATTTAAATCATGAATATATTTTTGAACAAAAAGATAACTTCCCCCTTTATAAACAGGATCATCATCCCCAACCAAATCAAAGATTGTGCGTTCCTGCTCATGAGGATTTTCAGTACCATCAACAAAACCTAAAATGGAACGACCGTCCCAATATCTGAAACCATGGATTTCTTCAGTGCTTATAGCCACAGGTTCCAAAACGTCAGATAATGCATGTGCCATATCATAACACATACTGCTACCATTACCTCTGATATGAAAATGCAATCTTCTTTGGAAGAAACTGCCGCGTGTTTTTCACCAACAATAGGCTTAAAGTTCTCTATTTCTTTAGGAAGTGGAACTGGAAGATGAAGATGAAGTCATGCATTATATCCAATCCCTTTACACAGCTTGCCCCAGAATCAGGAAAACGGGCATCAGCTGAATTATTAAGATTGATAACCAATTTGCTAATCCTCTTAAAACCATCTTTGATGTCTAAATCTTTTTTAAAATTCCAAACCATAAAAATGGCGTTGTCACCATGATAATCTAATACATTCTGCGGCCTGGTACCCATATCAAATATTTAAAGACATATTTGTTATTCATTTAAAGCTTTATGGATTTTGTATCCTATGGAGCAGAAAATAATAAATACAATTTTTGATTTGTGAATTACTACTATATTATATCAGTCATTTAGAAGTTTTCCTATGGTGTTAATTATGCAATAGATTTACTTACTGACATTTCCCAAAGATAGGACTACGTATTAGCTGATTGAGAAATACTTGCAGAATTTATACGGGGTTCTGAGTTACCTTTACCTGCTAGAAATATCTAAATGATTTTCTAGTGTTGCTAGAATATTAGAGTATTGCAATTAGTTAGCAATTCCAATATAATTATTTTTCATATTAAATTATATGAGAATAACAACTCTCAAAAACAAGAATAAAAACACAAGAATAGTAGTTGCATCAATAGCAATAGTGGTTGCATTAGCACTGATGATGAGTACTTTTGTAACTATAAATGATGCTGATGCAACTGTATTCAAAAAGAAGGAATCGGATTGCCGTGAAGGATGGATAAAGTTACCTAGTAATCTCAACCCACAACTTGGAGACTGTATGGCTAATACAATAAAAGCAAACTAGTGATCAAATTCTAAACCTGAGACTTAACCCTTTTATTTCTTAGCAATTTAAGAATTAAGAATTTGTATCTTGTTGGTTACTAAATCGTTACTCAAATAGAGAGCGCATTCGGCGCGATGTGAAACAAATTTGATTTAATTCAGCCACTTTATTATCATATCAATGACTACATAATGGAATTCTAAATAATCATGTGACATGTACTAATCCGATTCCAACCTCCTCTATTATCATCGTTGTGATAAAGAGTCACATCATTAATAGATCGAGCCTGGCGGGTATAATAATATATATATTACTAGTCGAACAGCCATAACAAAATACATAAAGATAGGACAGTCGATCTATAAATAATCATTATCTACAGGATTAATTAGATACAATAGAGCTGGCCGGAAAGATTTACCTCATATATAGTTGATAAATGAATTTCTACCCCAAATATGCATTGTAAATATAAAAAGCTTAAATGCCATGTCTATGCCTTATGATTAATGAATAATAATATATTGTTCACTATAATTGGTGCTTTAACACTTTTAGGGGGTACCGTGGGGGTCAATGCCTTTGCACAAAATGTCACTGAAGGGACTAATCAAACTGGAGAATACGCAAAGGGTGCAATGATTGAAACTGGAGAAGATGCAGGCAATGCAACTGAAGGATTAGGAAAGACAGTGAATGAAACTGGAGAAGCCCTCTCGAATGCTACTGGAAATGTGTTAGAAGGGATTCAAGACGTAGTTAATGGCTCAAGCCAATAACTTGATTTGATATAATTATTATTAAAAATAGCAAAACAAACTTAACTGTTACTCGTATTTTTCTTTTATTTGTATCTTGTAAGAATAACATACTAATCAATCACGTCGTTCTAACCTTCTAAACATATTTATTGTGAAGATGTACAATCGATATGAAATTTGTTCGAATCAATGAAATCAGAAAGTGTAGACAAGTATGAAATATAATTAATAAAACTGCCGGATTTGTAATAGTCAGAATAGCTTCGCATTATAATCGTTACTAATACAGTGATCGAATTCTGTGACAACCAAGACATCCATTCGGATTTGATGAGGTTTTTCTTGTTCGAATAGTTATATATAGTGGATAGACAAATGAAATAAAGTCCTTTAGGAGATTCTTTTTCTCATGATTTTTTTCTCATGTAATTCTTTATTTAGGGTATATTATGATATACACCAGGATAGATAAGACATGGTCGATCTCAAGATAGAAAACCTCACAAAAAAATATGGAGAGACGACAGCTCTGGATAAATTTACTATCGATATAAAGTCAGGTGAATTGCTGGTATTGTTGGGCCCATCTGGATGTGGAAAGACTACCGCTATAAGGTGCATAGCAGGATTAATAACCCCCACAAACGGACAAATCTATTTGGGAAATAGAAAGGTAAACGAATTATCTCCCAAGGATAGAGACGTAGCAATGGTTTTTCAAAACTATGCACTCTACCCACATATGTCAGTTCATGATAACATCGCATTTCCACTAAAAATGAGAAAGGAACCTAAATCTCATATACGAGAAAAGGTCATTCAAATGGCTGAGTTATTAGGAATAAAGGATCTTCTTGACAGAAAACCAAAAGAGTTGAGCGGTGGACAAATGCAAAGAGTAGCATTAGGTAGAGCTTTGGTAAGAGAACCCAAATTATTTCTAATGGATGAACCTCTAAGCAATTTGGATGCAAAGCTTCGAACACATATGAGAACTGAGATAAAGAAACTGCAAAAGAAAATCGGAATAACTACTTTGTATATTACTCATGACCAAGTTGAAGCGATGAGTATGGCAGATAGGATAGCCATCATGAAAAATGGCAATATACAGCAAATTGGAACTCCCATTGAAGTCTATCATCAACCTATGAACACATTTGTTGGACAATTTATTGGTAATCCGCAGATGAATTTAATCAATGGATCTATCAGAGATGAATCCCTATTTTTATTTTCACAGCCAATTGCCATTCAGCCAGTTGATAAAATACTGCTTGAGAAAAAGCTAACTGCAAAATTCATTGTGGGGATAAGACCAAGAGATATAATTATTCTTAAGAAAACTGACATTTTAACGGGAATCAGGCTGGATGGAATTATAGTCTTTATTGAAATGCTTGGTGATGATACAACAGTCGAAGTAAAAATTGGATCGGACAATTTACTTGTTACTACAAATAATATTCTAAATCCCTTTGTGGGAGATAAAATTGAAATTGGAATAGAGTATTCAAAGATGCATTTTTTTGACGATGAAGGAAAAAGAATAGGATTTACTTAAATCAGAAGGTGTTTTTCCTGTTTTTAATATGAGCCGACTTTTAGAGATATTGTAGACGCGGCTTCAAGAATTTAAAATTAATTAGATGAAATTTTACAAATTGAGTAATACTTAAAAAAGTTGACGTACTTATAAGGCTAATGAAATTATATGTGCATTCATTTTCTATACTAGTTTTATTAGTCTTTGTGACTTTTTTTCTACAAAATGATTACGGGGTGGCACTTGGGCAACAGCAGAAGCAAGTTACGCTTACTGCGATTGTAGCAGAACCAAAAGAAAGATGGGATATTTTATTTGAAAAGGCCTTGAACGAATTAAGACAAAACCATCCAGAATTAGATATTCAAATCGATTATCGCGTATTGCCTTATGACGCAACCAGAACACAGATCTTAACCACCATGGCAGGACAAACTCCTCTAGATTTGATATCTGTTGATCAAATATGGCTTGGAGAATTTGCAGAGGGTGGTTTTCTTACCGATATTACCGATAAAGTAAATGATTGGGGAAGAGCAAATGAATGGTAACCCACCAATTGGGAAGGAGGAAAATATGAAAATAAAACCTATGGTATTTGGTCTTGGACTGATGTTCGAGCTATGTGGTATTGGAAAGATCTTCTCCAAGAAGCAAGGATTAATCCAGATAACTTGACCACATGGAATGGGTATATTGAATCTGCCAAGAAATTAAATGATTTATTAAAAGACCGTGGAATCCAGGGAGTGCATCTGGTGGGAGCCGCTCATTCTCCCGACATGTGGTATCCTTATTTATGGATGCTAGGCGGTCAAATCCTTGAACAAAGAGACAATCATCCTGTTAAGGGATCATATTGGTATCCAGCATTTAATAGCTCTCATGGTGTAAAGGCATTGGAATTCTTAAAGCAACAAGTAGACGCAGGTATTTCGCCTAAGCCCAATCACTTTTGGGGACAGGAATTTGCAGATAAAAAATTTGCAGTTATGCTTGAAGGATCATGGTTGTTAGGTACTTTTCCTAAAAGTGAATGGAACTCACTGGATGAAAGGATTGGAATGCTTCCTCTGTTCCCAACCCCATCTTCAAACGTTAATACCACCACAATGATGGGTGGGTGGATATTAAGTATTCCACAAACATCACCTAACAAGGATTTGGTATGGGAGTTGGTGACACTAATGGTGGATCCTGAGATTTTAACACCCATGCTGCAACAAGAAGGGTATCTTCCAACTCAAAAACCAATCGGCGAGGGTAACTATTCATCCCAACTAAATAGTACTATACCTTATTACTCTAAACTGATATCTATGATTCCGGAGGGTCATAGTAGACCAAACATCCCTGAATATCCTCAAATTGCTGAGAACATAAAGCAGGCTATCGATGAAGTTTTTTACAACATAAAAGCACCCAAACAGGCTCTGGATGATGCCGCCAAAAAGACCGCCGATATTCTAGGCTGGTAACAAAGTCTACATCCATACATTATTTTTTATAGAAATGCATTCTGTAGCAAAATATGAGCCCTATCTTTATCTCTTACCGGCCATTTCAATTTTGTGTGTATTTCTATTGTTTCCATTCATTTGGAACATTTATATCTCTACACATGGAGTCTCGATAACAACAATTTTAAAAGAATGGGAATTTGTATGGTTTGATAATTTTATACAAGTTTTAAATGATCCAAATTTTCATACTTCAATTAAAGTTTCAATAATATTTGTAGGAGGATCTGTAGCATTTCAGTTTTTGATTGGTCTAGTTATATCATCCCTATTAAATCAAAATATTAAAGGAAAACAAATTTTGATCGCTTTAATCATGATCCCCTGGATTACATCTGGATTGATTGCTGCTTTTTCTTTTAAATTTATTTTTGACAACAGTTTTGGAATTATAAACTACATTCTAGAATATCTGGGGTTTTCGTCTGTAGCATGGCTGTCAGATCCTAAAATAGTTGTGTGGTCGATTATTATAGCAAATGTCTGGTATGGAACACCATTTACCATTTTATTCCTCACTGCAGGATTATTATCTATAAATCCATCTATTTATGAATCTGCTAAGGTGGATGGCGCCTCTAAAATCAAGTCGTTTTTCTATCTAACGCTTCCCATGATAAAATCATTTATAATAATTGACATCATCTTGATAACCATCTGGTCGATAAATTTTTTTGAAATACCCTTAATAATGACTGGAGGTAATCCGTTATTCGCCAGTACTCCTGCGTCGCTTTACATGTATAGACAGGCTTTTGAATTTGGACTTTTGTCCAAGGGTTCGGCATCAGGAATAATATTGTTATCTATTAACATAGTAGTTGCGTTTATCTATATCATCGCATTAAAACGGAGGGGATAATATAGACTTGGTGATGCTTTCTAATAAAAGGATTGAAATGATTGAAAAATCCTTCATTTATATTGCGATATTTATATTCATTGGGCTCACCTTATTTCCTTTGATTTGGGTTTTCACTACATCATTAAAACCAAATGATGAAACTATGAGTTTTCCCCCGAAATTGATCCCTGAACATATTACACTTGAAAATTATGCTTTTGTATTTAGTAATTCTACTATTGTAAAAAGCCTATACAACAGCTTAATTGTTAGTTTTGGAAGTATGATTCTGAATGTTACTATTTGTGCTTTAGCTGGGTACGCTCTAGCCCGATTTGAGTTCAAAGCTAAAAGGATCTTGTTTTCTCTTATACTGGGTCTATTTATGATACCCGTTGTCATAAATATAATACCTCTATATAGTATTCTTGCAAATCTAGGACTACTTAATTCCCTCGTTTCGCTAATTCTAACCTTTCAAATACTTATAATACCATTAAACGTGATATTATTAAAAAATTATTTTGAAACAATACCAAAAGAACTAGAAGAATCTGCATTAATCGATGGATGTTCAAAGATAGGAGTATTGAGAAGAATTACCATTCCACTATCTATGCCAGGCTTTGCAGTTGCATCGATATTTTCTTTTATTTTTTCTTGGAACGAATTTGTTCTCCCGATCGTACTTGCAAATTCTCCGAATTCTACTCTATTTCAGGTGGCACTATATCAATTCATCTCTTTGTACAGGATCGAATGGGGATACCTGGCTGCAGGGATCACTATAGCGCTGTTGCCTGTGATTATTCTCATCGTGGCCTTCCAAAGACAAATGATAAAAGGATTTACTTTAGGATCAATAAGGGGATAAAGCAGATAAAATAATATTAAGTATATTCAACTGTCCTATATCAAAAGAAGACTGTATAGATAGTCCATAAATAATTTAAATTATCATGAATTTATGATTTCATACACGTCATTGAATTATGACTTTTATTATTGGTTT
>WHSX01000062.1 GCA_009379865.1 Candidatus Nitrosocosmicus sp. | reverse complement strand
TATTCATGGTACGTGAGAATAAATTTTCTAGTATATATTACCTATTGAAAATACTACTACTAATTTCGTATCATATGTTTATATACTATTTTATACTACATTACATCTATTAAAGAGAACAATAATAATTTAATATAATCATCCTTTTTGTTTTATACTGAAATTTCTTAAAAAGAATGTTCACTAATCATTGATTGTTATTACTTTAATCTAGGATTTAATAATCAATACTCAATATTGATAAATCAAACAAATTTTGAATCCGTGGATTTTTTTGGAGATTTACAAATTATTTAGAACAAGTACAAAGAGAATACTGATAAACCTTCTCGAAATGTAATTATTTTTTTCAAATATTAAAATATTTTAACTAGTAATAACCAATTAAAATGGTAAACTACATTTTGGTAAAAAATCTAGGTCTTCAATATGTACTTTGTTATGGTTATCTGATCCATTTATGTCAGAATTAGATTCTCCAGCATGGACCATAATTTTATATCCATCTTTATATGTATAGAAAGAATATGTTCCTGATATAATTAAACGCAAAATTATGGATAATGGTTGCATTCCTTCGTCTCTAATACCAACATGGGTTATTCTTCCAAATTCGTCTTGAATTATACAGTATATCTCATGTTCATCCAAGGTCCAACAAACAAAATTAGATGTGGATTTGATTATTTTAAATTTGTTATACAATAAACGAATGAATCATTTTTTAACAATACTCTAGGTTGTGTTTTTGGTATATGATTTATTGAAAAGTAATGTTTAAACAAATGAGAATATATTTAAAATCATTTGACCTATTCTATCAAATATTGAATCTTGTTCTCTTTATCAGCATTGAATGAAATCATTAAAAAAAGGTTTATCTAATTTTGACTGTTCGTTTTCATTGTTGTAGTTGTGGAATTTGAATTACCGGGTCCACTTGTAGTCGTGGTAGTGGTGGTATTAGTAGACTGAGAGCCATTATCAGTTCCAGAGGAAGAATCACTGCTACTGTTTGGGGCCTGATTTATCGAGTCAAATGTATTCTCAATATTGTTTTCGACTGCATCATTTATTGACTCTGTAAGACTTTGAGCGTGTGCAATTTGCACGATAGGTAATAAAAATAACGTTAAGAAGATGAAACCAAAGTTCATAGATTTAGTTACATTTTATAGTATAAAAAGATAGGTATAACTAATTATCCGCATGATATCTTAATCAAAACTACAATTAACTATATTATAACCTTGATTAGGCTTAAATAAAATTTAAAGATCCTTTACCTATCTTATTCAACCCCTATGGGCTTGCTTCTACGAATATATATTCATACAATAGATCTCTTGCATAATTAGCCAAAACAGCTTTATTTACGTTTATCCTATGTAAATTGTCATTTCCTTTTGTTATCTTACGATAAGTTATCCAAAAAGCCAATGTTGTTCAAGTCATACACAGGTCTTTCAGTTGAGCAGTTTGATGATATTTTCAAAGAAATAGAATCAAAATATCCAAAACACGAGATAAAACGATTATCCTCATTAAAAAGAGAACGTGCTGTTGGAGCTGGTAGACGTTTCAAGTTAGTAGTCAAAGATAGGGTCATCATGGTCTTGGTATACTACCGTCTGTACATTACCTACACCCTGATGGAATTTCTCTTTGGTTTGGACCAGAGTAACGTATGCAGAGACATTCAAAAGATTGAAGAACTAATAAGGCAATGTCTTCCAATTCCTCAGAAACTACACAATATAACCAAAAGGTTAAAGACCAGAGAAGAGGTGGAAGAGTATTTTCCTGGCTTTATGGCCTTTACAGACTGTTCAGAACAGCCTATACCCAGACCAAAGAATTGGATAAGAAGAAAGATGTACTATTCAGGCAAGAAAAAGAAACACACAGTCAAAAATCTGTATACATCTAACCAGAAGGGATTGATAGTCTACAAGACAGGGCACAATCAAATGGGTAAAAGACATGACTATCGTATATACAAAAAGAATCATCCGGATTTACCAGAGGACGTAATGAGTATGTATGACCTTGGCTTTCTGGGAGTAGAAAAAGACTATCAGAAGCAAAAATCATCATTGCCTATCAAAAATGAAAAAGGATGTGAACTTACAGTACAGCAAAAGGAGTATAACAGAATTCATTCTGCAAAAAGAATAGTGATAGAACATGCTATCTGCAGGAAAAAAAGTACAGGATAATGAATGATGTCTTTAGAAACAGGTTAAGAAAGTACGATAGGATATCGGATATAGTATCGGGACTGGTAAACTGCAGAATAATGAACAACTGTTAGCTACAGAAATCGATAGTGTTAGAAGATACGACTAGCCTGTGCTAATTACGCAAGAGATCTAATGTACATCCAATGACAGTCATTGATATCCCAAGGCAATAACCACTACGAAAAGCCGCTCTTTAGATCCTCGAGGGTCATAACCATTTCCCTGTGGACTTTAGCACCCATCATAAACAAAGACTCAAATGTTAAACATTTGTTTAGGAGATGGAATATCTATTATAAAGAAGGCGGTTCTTTGTCCTTCAGAGATAGTAAAATACACTGCCTCAGCATTTGTGTTGTATAATCTTCATGTTTTTCAAAAAGTTTGGATCACTTACCATTTGATTGCCTGTCTCCGTTGGAAAAGAAGCCCGAATTAAAAACTCATCACCTCAGATTCAACATAATGATATAAAAAATCTTGGCTTTGTAATTATGTAAGCGGACTAAATCTTATTGACCATTCTTGCATATGTGCATGTTGTCATTTAGAATAGCATTAAAACCAAAAAATTTAATCTTATTTTTTCTTCATACCACTGTAATGATAAATATTACATTTGCCAGGCACTAGTTCCTTTCTCTTTTTTCTTGTTTTTTCATTTTCTCTTTTGGCTTTATTATCACTGGAGCCAACATTCCCTTAGGAAAATAAGAATTTGACATCTGAAACCAGCACGAAGACTAGTACTAACCCCTACTGTGGTTGTAATTACGATACTACTAATGTTAACGCTTCTGTTTCTTCTTTTGACTTAAAATTAAACAATACTGCGGATGGTCACAATAACCAGACTATAAATAATTCATCACAAGTAGAATTAATATTCAATGAAAAATAACTATCCAGTTTTTCATTTACTTCTCAGGTATATTACTTTCAATTTCTCCTTACTTCATAATGGAGCAAAACTATTCCAGAGTCAAACGCTAATGATTCAATAAGGACGAATTTACGGATCTCTCTCAAGTCCTTAAATATGGTCTTTCCATTCCCAATTGCTACAGGATTAATAAACAAATAAAATTCGTCGATTAAGTTTTCTTCAATCAAGGAAGAATCGAATGAGGCACCACCATAGACTATGATATCGCCACCACTATCTTGGCTCTTTAACTTTGCAATTTCGTCCTTCAGATCACCTGTTGCTATTTCAGTATTTGGCCACTCAGATTTGTTTAGTGATTTAGTAAAAACAATTTTTGGTGTTTCTATCATTTTTTTAGCAATTGTAAATTCCAGGTCTTCAGGTTTGTTCAACACGTTAGACCAATAGGAAACAAATTCATTTGTCATTTTTCTTCCCAGAAGAATGGTATCAACTGGCTCGTGTAACCTGTTTACATATTCTTTGAGTTTTTCATCCCAATTCCAGACCATCCAGTCCATTTCATTATTTGGTCCTGCTATGCAACCATCTATAGACATTTGTACTTGTAGTTTTAATTTTCTTATTGCCTTTTTGCTATTATTGTTCATCTATTCTTTCTCCCTGAAATTCTTATTTAGAAGATCTTGTTTTCTCCTTCCGATTGATTTCAGACTCAAAACATGCTTGAAAATTAGGATTAGTCATGAATAATAGGACATACAGATGCCTAATAAGTATACAAGAGATCAAAAGTATATTAGAAGTGTATATTGTCAATAGATATATTACGAGTCTGAAGAGCAAATTATCTTATCAAAGTATTCGCATATTTTCTATACCTTAAAACAGACAAAAACGCTAAAAGACGATAATGGTCCAGACAGGTTTTATTTATTATACTGGTTTTTAAACAATGTAAGATATTACCATCAAGATTATTGACATTATAATGAATAGAATAAACATTAGATAGTACAACAAAGTAGTCAAGGCAAATATAATACGTCACTTTAGTAATACAATGAATACGTCTTCGGAAGAATGGTCCAATCCTGACAAATCCCTGAATTATTTGAAAAATGCTGATTCGTATTCGCACAGAAAACTAGGGGAAGCGGTATTGTTAGAAAATCTTCCTGAAAAAGCATCAAGAATTTTAGACATTGGATCAGGAGATGGACGACTCATTAAATTAATAAAAGAAAATACCCAAATCAGATCCGATATCGAATTCATTGCGCTAGATGTTTCGCCTACGATGTTGGTGGCCCTTAAAAAGAACTTTACAAATGACTTATCAGTTAGTGCGATAGAACATAATATAGATAAACCCCTACCCAATCTGGGCTATTTTGATGCTATAATATCTAGTTTTGCCATACACCATCTAAAACATAACAGGAAATATTCATTGTATGAGGAAATCTATGACATGTTAAATCCTCTCGGAGTATTCTGTAATTTGGAACATGTTTCATCCATATCTATTCGACAACATATCAAATTTTTTAATCTTATAGGAGAACCTCTTTCTCAAGAGGAGAAAACAGATAAAACATTATCTGTGGAGAAGCAATTGCAGATGTTAAGAGATATTGGATTTGTAGAAGTGGATTGCCTTTGGAAATGGTATGAAATGGCTCTGTTGATTGGATATAAGAATTAACCATTCGGATATGAACCAATCACTGAACCCTAAAAAATTATCAAATTATCGCGACTGAGTAAGCTTCGAATCCATGAGGTATATGGGACCTGTTAATTTAAAAAGGTATTGGGATTTCAAATTGCCGAAATTGAATATGATGTTCCTAGGTAATTGCTACCTGATTATTTAACAAAGTAATCAACTCGGAAATCACTGACTTGTAGACGGAATAGACCGTGATGCCTTTGTCACTCATTATTTTGGATCAGACATTAACAAAATAATCAAGATAATCATATTTAGTAAATGTTATCATAGATGGGTTTTAGATATCATCGTATTTTGTCTAAGGAATCCTTTTTATATCCAAGAATCTCTTCGTTATTAGGTATTATCTCTAAAGCCTTATCATACATCATAATAGCTTTTTCATGTTGGCTTAGTTTAGCTAAACAAATACCCTTTCGAACATAGGCCTTTATGTTTTTTGAATCAATGTCAATAACTTTACAATAAGTTTCAGTAGCTTCTTCATACTTTCTTAATAACCTTAATGCATTTCCTTTATTAATCAGGGCCTTAACAAAATTAGGGTTACGAAGTAGAGCCTTATCATATTCGTCAATAGCTTTTTTTTTATCTCCTAAAGCTGAATACGATACTCCTTTGTTGTTGTAGTAGTCCAAGTTGTTAGGATCGATCTCTAAAGCCTTATCATACATCATAATAGCTTCTTCATGTTGTCCCATTGAAGCAAATACAATTCCTTTATTATAGTAACTTTTCTCATAAGAAGGATTAATTTCTAAAGCCTTATCATACATCATAATAGCTTCTTCATGTTGTCCCATGTCATGCAGTGAATTGCCTTTGTTACACCAACAATCAACATCGTTAGGATCGATCTCTAAAGCCTTATCAAATTCTTTTATAGCTTCTTCATACTGTCCTGTCGAGGCTAATGCATTTCCTTTGTTGTAATATGAGTCAACGTAAGAAGGATCGATCTCTAAAGCCTTATCAAATTCTTTTATAGCTTCTTCATACTGTCCTGTCGAATCCAATATGTTTCCCATTGTATCATGAGGGAAAGGATCATTTTCTTCTAGGTCGATCGCTTGTTTGCATACTTCTAAAGCATCTTGTGTTTTCCCGTTATCAGACAAAATGAGTGCTTTAACACAATATGAGTATGGATTGGTTTGATCTAAGTCAATCGCTTTTTTACATGAATCTAAGGATTTTTCGTGACTTCCTAGATTATATAATGCTTTGGCCATAAATGAAATGGAATCTACGTTGTTAGGATCGATCTCTAAAGCCTTATCATATACCTCAATTGCTTTATCAGGATGTTTCAATCGAATGTAGATATATCCTTTGTTTAAGTAAATGTTGATATTATTTGGATTCAAGTCAATAGCCTTATCAAAATGATATATTGCTTCACCATATTTACCTAAGTGAGAAAATATTCTTCCCTTAGTGTAAAAGTCACGAAAGTCCTTGCAAGGAAGTTTGGATGCGATATCTAGGACTTCATTGCTTTCTGTAATTAGTCCTAAAGAACGAAGTGATAATGCTCTTAACTCGTAAAATAATAGGGGAAAGAATGTTGGGGTATGATTTACTAACTTTGCCTCAATTTTAACCAAGAGATCATTGGTTCCATAGTTCTGGACAATAAGATTGAGTGCTTCCTGCACTTCCTCAAATGATTGATACCGATCAGCCGTATTAATTCTTAGACATTTCTTTATCAGATCTCTTAATTCCTTTGGAGTATCACTTCTATCTGTGTCTATAAATTTATCAATTCTTGATTGCAATACTCTTTCTTGGGTATACAAATTATTCAGACTTAATGATATTCCTTTTGGCAGGATTAAAAAATAATTAATTTTATCCTTAAAATCCGTCCTAGAAGTAATCAATTCTATAATTACGATTCCGAAAGCAAAAATATCTGACTGGTTTCCTATCTCATCGACTTTAATAGAGTGGGCCTGCTCGGGAGATGTATAGCCATCAGTACCTCCTGAAACACTCTTATAAGCTCCTATGCTCTCGTGGATCTTTCCTGGATTTTCAGGAACTAAGGGATCGGTCAAGAGTTTGGATAAGCCGAAATCAGCAATTTTCAAAATAGGAATATCATCGTATTTGTTTGAATTCACTTTTTTTAATAAAATATTTTGGGGTTTTAGATCTCTGTGAACAATAGGTGGATCTTGTGAATGAAGGAACGACATTCCGCGTATTATCTGGTATATCATATTGTATATCTCTGTCCATCCTGGTGGACAAGAGCGATTTAGCTTGATTAATTGGTCAAGGTTTCCTCCATCAATATATTCAGTAAAGATATGATAAGTACCTTTAATTTTTTGTACAATGAAGCTTTCGAGAACATTTGCATGAGGAGGTAACATTAATAGAATCTTAGCTTCCTTTCGTATCGTAGAAGTAGCATCTATTTCATCTGCTTTTGCCCTCTTAGCCATCATCATTATAGTATTTATCGGTTCGAAGACAGGAATAAGTACTCCATATCCTCCACCTTTTTCAGGCCATTCGATGCGCGTGAACGTATATGTTTTGAATATTTTTATAGCTTCGCCGACTTCCCATTTAAAAACATTTTCATCGAAGTCAATTGTCATTGCTAAACAATAAACTATATGGTGATTATACTGAAATACTTTTTGAAGCGTTATTTGTCAAGGGTATTATGGATAACATGAGAAAGTCCAATTAGATTTATTTTTCTAAGATTGAGAATAGCTTTTTAGAGTAATACATAGGATAGACAATTTACAAGTTTCCCATATCTTTATCATGTGGGTATTTTTCTGAGTTTCCGGGTGTATCTACTCTTTTGTTGTTCTTGTCCTTTTCTCCACCCTCTCCAGAAAAGAGAGCACCCATAAAATCAATCATGGCAAAACAATACAATAGAGCCGATAGCGGAGCATTTCCTAGCGAGTCTTTCTTCATGCACCTATCTATATCAAATTGAATATTCTTTGATTTATATTGAATTATCACTTTGGCCAGATCAAATGCTTGATCCATTGAAAGGGTTGATAAATTAGCCGACAAGAATTACGATACCAAGTTAGGTGTTCAGCCATATTAATCTTTAAACTTTTAGCTTTCAATAATGCCGTCGAATTGATATATTCATATTGCAACGAAAATGCATCGGAAAAATCAACTCATTGCATCTACTGTATCGAAAAAGATGGTTTTCTTTTGCCCTCTTTATTGCATATTTTACAATAATGTCAAAGTCATTTATTGAAGGTTTTAATGATTTCAAATCATTACATTTCAAAGCCCATTGTTTTATTTTGTTAATAGAATCCTCATCAGACAATCTTTGGACATTTCAAGCAAATAAAAGATGAAAATGCTTTGAGTTAAATTTAGGATTAATTTGCTAAAACACTGACTAGATATGAATCTATTAGAAGTACACAGAGAATATTGAATTACCATGATGATATAATAGACTATGAAATAGTAATAAATGATATTAAAACCATAAGAAATTTCTTAGTCTATTGTGAAAATAGTTTTCCTCGATCTTTATCATCTTAGAAGGATTATTTGATTAGGCAAGGTATAATTATTAGTAACAGTTCTCATCGGTAGAAATTTGTTCTGATATTAATAACTTTTGCTACTATTCATTGAACATATCTGATTTTCAATTTATAGTATTTGTTAAATGTATTTACCATGATACATAATTATGACAGAAAATGATAGTAGTCAGACTAATTATTTTTGCGATGTCATAGTTATTGGCAGTGGTTCAGCCGGCCTTCGAGCTGCAATTGAAGCTCATGATAATGGTTCAAAGGTGCTCATTATTAGCAAGAGTATGCAAGGTGATCCGCATACATTACTCGCAAGAGGAGGAATTAATGCTGCACTTGGAACTATGGACCCCAAGGATAACTGGATGATCCATGCTTCTGATACATTAGTAGAAGGCGAGCATCTTGCGGATTATGAGAGAGTTGAAATTCTTTGCAAGAGTGCTCCAGATGCTATTGATGAACTAGTCAACTGGGGTGCCAGATTTCATAGGGAGAAGGATGGCAGACTAACACAACGTTTCTTTGGAGCTCATACATACAGAAGAACTGTTTTTTATGAAGATTGGACTGGTAACGAGATAATCCGTGTTCTGATGCAACAAGTTATTGAGAGAAAGATCACTATTATGGATAATGTCCATATTGCGAAGTTACTAGTCAAGAATAACAAGGATAAAGCAGATGGACAGTCAAATTCATCAACATACAAAATAAGAGGAGCAATTGGCATTGACGTTAAGAAAGAACAACTTGTCAAGTTTAGTTGCAAATCCTTAATACTTGCTTCGGGTGGGTATACGAGGGTATATTCGATAAGTAGTTCAAGAAATTATGAACACTATGGTGAAGGAATTGAGCTAGCATACGAAGCGGGAGTAGATTTAGTAGATATGGAAATGGTTCAATTTCATCCAACAGGCATGGTATGGCCTGAAATTACATTAGGTACGCTTGTTACAGAAGCTATTCGAGGCGAGGGAGGCATTTTGTTGAATTCAAAAAATGAACGGTTTATGGAAAAATATTATCCTGAGAGGATGGATCTAGGTCCTCGAGATGTAGTTGCACGAGCCATTTACAATGAGATTGCAGAAGGAAGAGGTACTACACATAAAGGAGTTTGGCTGGATGTCACCCATCTTTCTCTGAAAAAAATATTAGATAGATTGCCTAGCATGTATAAACAATTCAAGGATATAGCAGGGATCGATATTTCTAAAGAGAAAATGGAAGTGAGCCCTACTGCGCATTATTCTATGGGCGGATTATCGGTTGATATAAATTGTAAAACAAAAGTTGAGGGTTTATTCGCAACTGGTGAAGTAATAAGCCAGATCCATGGTGCCAATAGATTAGGCGGTAATAGTCTACTTGATACCTTAGTTTTTGGAAAAATAGCAGGTAGAGAATCTTCTATTTTCGAAAAGCAGTTGCAAACTACACAAGAAGACTGTCTATTAGAGTCAAAAGTAGATAGGGAATTACGAAAGTTTGAAACAGAACCTATTATGGTATTGGATAAGCCACTAAGTTTTCGCAAGGAAATACAAGATCTCATGGATCAATTTGCAGGAATAGTAAGAAGTGCTTCAAATCTTCAAAAAGGCTTGGAAAAACTTCTAATTCTAAAAGACAGGTTTCATTCTCAGATTCGAATATTACATGAAAATGAATTAAGTAATGAAAACCACATTCAGAATCTCATCGTAACTTTGGAAGTCAAGTCATCTTTGGTAGTCTGCGAGGCGATAATAAGAAGTGCCCTTATGCGAGAAGAAAGTAGGGGTGCGCATTTTCGTTCTGATTTTCCAACTATTAATAACGAAATGTGGCATGTCAATATCTATTGCACCAAAGAGAATGAAGGCAGAAAAATGATGTTATACAAGAAAAATGTTAAAGAAGCAAAGGGGAATCTTAAAGAAGTAATAAAAGATCATTTAAAAGCCGTTCACAATAATGAGTCTGAGTAAGGAATGGTAGGCACCATAGCAGTATTCAGACACATCAACATATCTATCCTATTTCCGTTGTCTATTATAAATAATATTAATGCAAATTCCAATCTCAAGATAAATTTTCGTTAAATGATTTAATAAATTTGGATGACTAATTATTAGATCAGACATAAATTGATTATATGGACTTGATAAGCGGTTAACAGTGACAAAATCTCAACATAGTGATACATTTAATTTACTATTGGTTAATAACAGTTCTCATCCGTGGGGATTAAGTTCCACCTGGTAATAGAGTTCTAATACAATTTTACGTCAATATGTTTTACCCTGAATCAGATTGGATTAATAGGCTCGGTGGGCTTAGTAATGGTTATATTACGAGTCCAGTACAGTTCTAGAATTTATTATTTAAATACATGAGATAAATGGGAACGTACAACGCGTTCTATATTCGGTGGGCTTCGAATCCATGAGGTACATGGGATCTGTTACTTAATTACTATTATCTCTTATAGACGTAAGAGTATGACATATTGAAGAATATTTGCGACCAGCTAAATTGACCTCTAGTTGATATTTGTCTATACTTTTACTTTGTTGTCTAATGTTTTCTTCTTGATATCTCTAGAAAGAAATATACTATTGCAATAATTTCAAATCTACCAGCTATCATATTAAAAATGAGAAATATTTGAGATACAATATTCATATCAGGAGAAGTTATTCCTGTCGATATTCCAGTAGTTGTAATAGCAGACACTGATTCAAAAAGTGAATTTAAGAAATCTTTTTGTTCAACATACCATATCACTATAGCAGTAACAAAAGACACAACAACAAATAATAAGATGATTAACAAGGTTTCTCTAAAAGCTTTTTCTTCCTTAATCTTTTCTAATTTCGGTTCATGCCTGTTAAGGCCATTTTGATACTGTGAAGAAATACCTGAAATTGACCTAGTTGAAGTATCAGCAACAAATCTCTTTTTTGTCACCTTCTGTACTATCTGTAGTAATCTTCCCACCTTTATTCCACCAGCTGTTGAAAATGCAGTACCCCCGATCAACATTAGTATTATTAGGTAGATTTTACCTTCATCAGATAACGTGGATATATCAATAAACTGAAAACCAGTGTTAGTGGAAGCACTAATAACGTGAAATATAGCAGACATAGATAATGATTGTAAATCAGTAGTAGAAGCAATTATAAAATAAAAGACAATAATGGATATGGCAATAATCCCAAAGTAGGTGTATATTTCAGGACGCATTTTGGTCGTATGCATCTCTTTACTGAATATAGCATAGTGAAACGCAAAAGGTAAGGCGGAAATAATCATCCCAGCCATGAGAATAAACATTTGGTTAGTGTCATTATAGTCTATCGATGTAGACGTTGGAATGAAACCTCCTCCAGTGACAGTGCTAAATATCAGAGAAATATTGTATATAGCAGTTTGATAACCAAACAAATACAACAGAGTAGTTAGAATTACTGTATATATCGTAAATATGACCGTTATTGTTAAAAGAAGCTGTTTTAATTTTAGACCTCCTCCGCCAATCATTCCTTTCATATGGGCTAATTTTCTTTCAGGATAAAAGAAAGTAATTATAAGATAAACGAAACTCAGTCCACCTATCCATTGGGTAAACGAACGATAAAAGTCAAAGCTTTTTGACAAATCTTCAGGCTGCAATAACTGACTAAGACCGGTAGTAGTAAACCCTGAGGCACTTTCAAAGAAACTTTTGATAAAGAGAGTAAGAGGGTCTATTCCTGCTCCAAATGGGTTAACATACATGTAAGGAATACTACCAAAAAAACTAAGCAAAACAAAGCTTAAGACCATCAAAACAGACGCTTGTCGAAGGTTAAGTGGGGTTTTTTCACCATAAGAATTAAGGATAAATCCGGTCACAAACATAAATATGATACACAAAAATATTCCAACTGCAGATACCATTTCATCAAATATAGTAGCCAGGATTGCAGGTCCTATAAATAAAAGACCGGCAAACTGCAGTATAAAACCTAGATTTCCCCATATAGGTTTGTAGTGCTCTCTGATTACTGTTCTGTATGGTCTAAAAGTTTTCTCCAAAACCGAAGTCCTTATCGCATTAGCTAAACCCTCTTGAGTCACAATACCTAGAATGTGGATATTATCGGTGACTGGAATCCTTTTTACTACATTTAGTCGCATAAGTTCCAATGCCTGTCTCACGTTAGCCTTTGCAGATATTGTTAAAATAGGAGATGACATAATACTCTTAAGAGGAACTTGGTCTGAATCTTCACCTCGCATTACAATCTTGTCTAAAATATCGCTATCTGTAATAATTCCAACATATTCATCCTTCTCATTCTTTACGATAATTGTTACAGCCTTCTTGTCATGCATTTGTTTGACTGCAGTCGCTGAATCTGTATTCTCATCCAAAATTACGAACTGGTGATGCATGTAAGAAAGAACAGAACGGTCGAGAGGTTCAGTGACCATTAGTATGACCGAATAAAGTTATTGAATTGGTACCTAACATTTAAACTTTGATTATTAGTGAAACTATTCAATAATAAAACCAGAAAATATTTCGTCCGATCCATTTGTTTAGGGGCATCTATTCCAATTATTCTATAAAATTCGCTTTCGACTCTCGCTAAAGTCTTTTCTAATGGTCTCATTTCGAAGGTTATCATCCTAGCAAGGTATGCACCAAAAATGGTTGCTAGACCTATAGTACCTACTATGAGAACACTAAACTGTATT
>WHSX01000061.1:369-13603 GCA_009379865.1 Candidatus Nitrosocosmicus sp. | reverse complement strand
TAGCATTGGGTCTTGGTGATGTAGTAGCACTTGATTTTATGGAAAGAGTATTTTCAGCAAGAGATGGCAAGACAGCTCGAAGAGGTGCATTCATGGCTGGATTTTTAACAATTTCAATTATTGTACCTACGAGTATGATGGGAATAATTGCGTTATACATGTTACCAGACATAGAAGATCCGTACACAGTGTATCCTCTACTTGCTATCAACCTACTTCCGTTTCCAATAGGAGCTGCTTTACTAATGGGAGTTTTAGGCGCATCTATGTCAACTGCTAACGGTGGTCTTCTTGCGATCTCAAGTGTTATAGCGAGAAACTTGATTCAAAGAGACATTTTTAGATCATTGTTAAAAAACCCGGAATAACGGATAAAAAGATGCTTATATTGACTCGATGTGTAACGATACCAGTAATGCTATCAGGTCTTCTCCTCGGAGCAGCAATCCCTCGTCCAGGAATTTATTTAATACTTGCATTTGATATAGTATTTGCAGGTTTATGGGCCCCACTTACGTTAGGTCTGTTTTGGAAGAAGGCAAACTGGCCGGCTGCAATCGCATCAATTGTGGTAGGGTCCACCCTAAGATTGGTATTGTATTATACTATTCCAGCAGAGTATGCAGGATTGGATACTTTTATACCACCCATAGTATCATTTGTTCTTTTCATAATCGTAGCATTGCTTACTCAGAAGAAGGATCCAGGATTCAAGCGACATGGAGTTGTGGACTATGTACCACCTGAGGAAGATGTGGTCAATGGTGAAGACCTGAAGAATTATGTACCCCCATCTAGCTAAAAATAATTCACCATTTTATTTTTTAGCCTCATCCAAAATAAGTTAATAAGCATACTAAAGTTAACAAAAATGATGCCTACGAAGGGATATGCAACTATTGGGCTAAAACCATCTTCACTAAACAAACTACAGAACTCTACAGATGAATATTACCCAGGAATGTTTCTTCCAAGTGCCTTAATAATTATGATGAATGAAATCAAACGCGGTCATTATTCTGTTGAAATGCATAATCTGAAATTAGACTTTTCCGGGGTCTACACTTCGTTGACAATTAGGATGGATGTAAAAACATGGTTGAAAGAAAACTATGAAATTCATAAAGAGGAATATATGAGTAAATATAAATTAAAAAATTTTACCCAATTCGCAGGAATTTTTATGATAAATGTTTTTGAATCCAAAGCTAAAACTAATAAATTCATTGTAAGATTGAAAGAAGCAGATTTTCTATGGCTTGAAGACGAATATAATCAACGCAAAGAAGAATATAAGAAGCAATTTGGAACGATTGATTTCGATAAGTTTGCCGATTTGTTCATCAAAGAATTATTTGAAAAGCTAAATCAGGCCAAAAAAATTTTAACCATGTAATGATATTCAATAATCTCGGAACATTCTAGCGTAATAAAGTAGTAATTATTCCTACGGGTTTTTTCTTATTTCTCGAGCATGTTTCAAAGTCTTTTGCTCACGTTCTTGTATATCACGTTCAATTTCTGGTTGAAACTTATTCTTTACTAACCAAGTTACAAGTCCACATACCCCTATGATTATCCCAATGGTTAAGGATTCAACTAACATCGCTAATTCTTCTGTAATAAATTCAGCTAAATATACATATTTTGTAACAAACTTTCAATATTCCTTACGGTACTGGTACATGATCTACATATCTTTTAGTATTATCTATAAATATTATAAGTATTTTCGTTTAATGATATAATTTTTTGATCAATTTGTATGATATAAAAATTCGAGACCGTCAAACCAACAAATGAACGGTGATTACTGGTTCCCATTATTTCACCCACTTCTGTGAACTCACCCAATCATCAAAACAAAACAATGAGAAAATTAATCAATACCCGAGAATGAGTTATAATGTGAAACTTACAAACGCTGAGATTTCTGACATCCTTCGTAAGATTTCATTTCTACTGGAGTTGGATATTGATAATGATGATAGCAAGACAAATTCAAATTTTAAAAAAAGAGCATATGTCGGAGCAGCTGATCAAATCGATAACCTTCCTCTAAGTATTACATCTCTTTATGAGGAAAGAGGGATTAATGGATTATTACAAATCCCTTCTATTGGTAAAGCAATCTCCTCAAAAATAGAAGAATATATCAAAACAGGCAAGATTGAATATTACGAAATGCTAAAATCGAAATACCCCATAAAGATAGATGATTTCGTAGGCTTAGAAGGAATAGGTCCGAAAACTTTGAGAGTAATAATTGACAGGTTACCCGTGAGAAATCTCAGTGATTTAGAAAGGGCCGCTAAAGAGGGAAAGTTGAACGGGATTTCAGGAATTTCTAAAAAAAAAGAAGAAAAAATACTCAAGAGAATTGAGTTCCACAACATGGGCAAGAAAAGGCATCTACTTGGAGACATTTATCCATTGGTAAAGCAAATAGAAAAATATTTAACAAATTTGGAAAACGTTTCTACTGTAACAGCAGTAGGATCCTTTAGAAGAATGAAGGAAACCATAGGTGATATCGATTTTCTAGTAGTTTCAGACAATCCAGATAAAGTAATTAATTCATTCGTAAATATGCCCGAAGTTAAAGAAATTCTAAGCAAAGGTGGTACTAAAGCATTTATTAAATTTAATAATGGATTAGATTCCGATTTATTGGTCGTTCCTAAAGAAAGCTATGGAGCAGCATTACAATATTTTACCGGAAGTAAGGAACACGGAATAGCATTGCGAAGATTGGCACAATCCAATGCACTTCGCTTAAATGAATGGGGATTATTTGATATTAAATCCGATCAAAAAATATCAGGTGAATCAGAAGAACAGTTGTACAATGAATTAGGGTTGGAATGGATCCCTCCAGAATTGAGGGAAAACAGTGGAGAAATTGAGATAGCAAAGAAAGGGTCAAAGGAATGGCAAGAAAAAATGAAAGGATTGATAAAATACGGTGATATAAAAGGAGATCTACAAGTACATTCAAACAATACGGACGGGAAAATGTCAATAGAAGAAATGGCATATTTTGCAATGACTAATTTTGATCTTGACTATATCGCCATCACAGATCACACAAAAAGCCTAAGAATTGCTAGGGGATTAGATGAACAACAGCTATTAGACCAAGCACATAAGATTCAAGAATTTAATGATTCAATAAAAAGCGGCACTTTCTTTGTGGATCTAAATAAACATAATGAAGAAAAGCAGTTAGAAAGAAAAACAAGCAACAACAAAAAGAAGAAGAGAAAAAGTGAAAGGAACTTGAATGACTTTAGAATACTTTCTTCAGCTGAAGTAAACATCCTTAGCGACGGTTCATTAGACATTCCAAACAACATTTTGGATAAATTAGACATAGTGGGTGCTGCAATTCATACTAATTTTTCTCAACCTATAGAGGTACAAACAAATAGGTTAATCAAAGCAGCCCAAAATCCGAGTGTAGATATTATCTTTCATCCAACAGGCAGAATCATTAATAAAAGAGATGGCCATCCTGTGGATATTCCGAAATTAATGACAATTGCAAACGAAACTAACACAATTCTGGAAATTGATTCTCACTATAACAGGTTAGATTTACGTGATGAATATATAAGAACAGCTATACAGAATGATGTTAAATTAGTTATTGATTCGGATGCGCATCACCCCCTGCATTATGCATTTTTGGAATTTGGTATAGGACAAGCAAGGAGGGGGTGGGCAGGAAGAAAAGACATCCTGAATACATTATCTGTACTGGAATTACTCAAAAAATTGAAATAATAAAATTACTCTCAAATTACATCAAAATGGTCTCCTCGTAATTCTAACCAAATTTCCTGATCTATCAATCTCTGGTTCCATACTGTAGGATGTAAATTCAAATAAGATCATTAACAAACAGATTCAATTTGCGATGTATGGCAGGAACAACGAGGAGATAAAAAAACGCATTACAGAAGATTGGAAACAGATCTTAAGATCTAACTTTAATAATCTTTCAGAAAAAATAACAGGTGGATCTCCACCCTCCGTGTTCGTTAGCAGCTACGCATATCCAAAAGTAAAAGTAGGACCTCTATTTTCACCATTGCAAACCGATTCGACAATACTAGATCACCCCGAAAAATGGACAGGAAAATCCATTGATGATATAATAAGATACAAACTTTCCTTAATTAGGGGCACATATTCAACACATGTAAAAACAAATTTGAATCCTGATCGTTATATTCAATCTCTTCAGGAATTGACTATGGCAACTAGATCTACTGAAATAGAAGTTGCATTTGAGAGAAAACCCAAATTGAATTTGGAAGAAATCTCATCAGGAACATCATCCGATTCTGACACGATCCAATTCGGTATGACATCGGAATTGGAGAGTTTGAAGCTAGCCTCAGATATTTCTAGTGACAAGAAAATTGAAAAAGCATTTTATGATACTGATTTTAGAGCTATAGAAGCAATCAACTATTTATACGAAGAAGGAATTGAGATAAGTAGAATTAGTAAAATCCTAAGTTTAGGAATGATTGGAATTAAAAAAAATAGAAGACTCGTACCGACTAAGTGGAGTATCTCTGCAATTGATCAAATAATTTCATCGGACCTTATAAAAAAAACTAATACCTTTCAACCACTCGATCGGACTAGGATCTACATGTACGTGCACTTGGGGAATTATTATTCCATTGTCTTAATCCCAGATGAATTATGGAGTTTTGAAATGCATGAAGCATGGATAGACAAAAAAGGAGATACAAAGATAGAAACAGATTCCGAGGATTCAAGGGGTCTGAAGAACTACCCAAAAATAGGAGGATCTTATTTTGCTGCTAGGCTAGCTGTCACAGAATTTCTTCATTACCAAAAAAGAAGCGCTTCAGTAATAGTCCTTAGGGAAATACATCCAGAATATCTCCTCCCTGTAGGAGTCTGGCAAATAAGAGAGGGAATAAGAGAGGCATTGAGAATGAACTGCAAGGAATTTGATACACGGGACATCGCACTATCTTTCGCTTGTAATAACTTAACCATATCAAAAAATGAATGGTTTGCAAATAGCAGTTTAGCTAAATCAAGAAAGAGTCATAGCAGAATATCAGATTATTTCGGTACGTCCTAATACTAATAGGGCATTGTTAGAGATAGAATACAAAAAATTATTGAATTTGGTTACCTGCCAATCAAAAATTTCAGGAAATCCCATGAGAGCGAGAAGAGTAAATTTTTGTGACCTAGATCCATTGAGATCAATATTATTTGTTAGTTTAAGAAAAGAGTCCCAAGAGACCTGAATTGATATGCTTTACTAATCTTGTCATTACCCAGCATGAGCTCGGCTTTATTTTAGATGATATTGCTAGTCCTTCCGACTTTGATTTATGATTAGAAACATAGATGATTGAGAAACGAGATTACTAGTTTCCAATGTAAAATAATAATTGTCTAATATTGTGGATACTGATAGTACATTTGTAAGTATTTAATAAACATGCTCATGATCTGATAATATTCTAATATGGCCATAATATTACAATGTGAAAAATGTAGACAAATTAGTAAAAAGACTTACTGTGGAGAGTGTAAAAAGTCAATTGACTACTTTGAAGTTTTTGAATACAACAATGAGACAACCGTTCCTGAGTCTAGGGAACCAATAGAAAGAATAAAGGCATATACATGGAGTGATGTATTGAATTTTGTCAAGAATAAATATTTTAAAGAAAATAGCGATCTAAATATTAACTGTGAGAAGGATTTTGCATATATAGAAAAGAAAGCGTTTCGAAACGCCTCTAACATGAATTCTATGATCGACAAGTCAGGATATAGAATATTTCTAAACAAAAGTATTCCAACAGTATTAGATAATTCATCGAGTTCTGGAAAATTTATCACAGATATTACTTGAGAAATGGAAGATCCAAAATTGTTTAAAGCGTGATTAAAGGATAGAGTGTTTCTATCTATATAATGGATAATTGTCAATAAAAGCCTCACCCATTATCACAAAAGGCCTCTAGTTTGAGAGGAGTAACTCGAAACTAGAATGATAATGACTTTAGCTGCGGAGTTTTATGATCGGAATTATGAAAACTAAAACCAATAATCCACCAAATAGCCATGCCAAAGAATAACCAAATGATTTTACCATTATAGAGAATATATATGGAACCCAAAAAGCTCCAAGTAAAGATAATCCATTAACAAAACTAACAGCAAGAATTTCATATTTAGGCAAACCAAGTTTCTCCAAGGCCAATCTCCTCGCCAATGTATATGGAATTACAAATCCTCCTGATGCAAAAATTCCAATTAGCAATATTGAAGGTATCAAGAGATAAATATTAAGCAATGAAAAACAAATGATATTTGTTGAAATAACTAGTCCACATATTAGCAACAATAATATATCATTATTGAAATTATTTTTTCGAGTTAATTTATCATAAATTCTACCAATAAAAGGAGCAAATATAACATTTACCATCAAGGTCAAGCCCCCAATTAGACCCGCAATTGAAGAGGTAATATCAAGTTCGACTCTAAGAAATAAAACGATGAAAGTAGAGACTAAATTCCATGCTATTTGAAATCCAAGCAATGATAATCCTACATAAATCATATGTTTATTCAACATGATAGATTTGAGGGCATCAAAATTAATTGTGAATTTAGACATTTTATCGCGGGTTTCTTTGTTCATGTCAAAGAACTTAAAAAAAAAGAAAACCTTTTCCTGAAAAGAATAATTAGATAAATTATTCGAGCTTACATAATTTTTTATCTGTAGAGCGTATAGCAAGAACAATCCACTGAGTATTCCTAAAATTCCACTGATTACTAGGCTTGTCCTCCAACCAATAGCCTCCGCAATGATGATCCAGCCAAATATTCCAATAATTCCACCCAATGAATGAGCGGAATTTAAAATTCCAACACCTAGCCCCTCTGATCCTTTCCCCAAATATTTTGAGATGAGAATAACGCTAGGACCAAAGAAAAACGCCATCCCAACTCCTACCAGGAATCTTAGAATTACCATCTGATATAACTCTGAACTCAACCCTGAAAGAAGAGAAGATATAGACAACAACATTGTTCCAAAAAATATCATAAATTTTGCATCGTATTTTGTCGACAGTATTCCAGCTGGAATCTGAAAAAGGCCAATCCCTATTAGAAATCCAGAAGTTACCAATCCCAGCATCGAAACATCCTGTTTAAAATCATTCAAGATGAGATAAAAAATAGAAGAAATATTAAACCAATTTACGGCGTATATGATCCTAGCAAGTATTATGGAAGTAACAGGAAGAGAAAATACTTGCTTGAATGAAGACATACAAAAGTAGACCATCGATTGACATATTATTACTATTCGGATCAACAATTGATCAAAAACCGCAAATTTTCAAACCGAAATTCGGAAGTAAGACAAAATTTTGTAACTAGAACGGTTTTAAGAGAGAGTACCGTCAATTTATCTTATTTGATCACATGTCACATTCAGTGTAATAGTCAGGTTTAGTATTTTTAGTGGCAAATTTTTGATCACCACCATCCGCCCAGTCAGGTTTTTTATATAAATTTTTTAGTTACAGAATGAAAGCAGGCAACCACTTTTGAGGATAATTTCTCATAATTTTTTTTATACAATAATATATCATACAATTCTGATACTATTATGAGTTGCCCAGGCGAGGTTCAGAAGCTTAGGATGTGTTAGGGAAAAAGTCAAGAATCTAGTTCAACATATTTTTAATAATATCACTAATTGATCAACTACTAAATTATTTTTTGGGTATGTTAAGATACATATACAATTCAAATTAAAATATCAGTATGGAATGTCCCACATGTCATAGCCAATTTCATTCTAACATGCGTAATACGCTTGTTGGAAAAAATAAAAGAAATGCTAGTATTTTTGTTTATTTTCAAATATGTCCGGAATGTGATGAACCTATTATCGGTATCAAAGAGGCCACTAGGGGAGAAGTATATATGAACCCCAGTAATGTTGAGGATTTAGCCCTATTGAGAAAAGAACAGAGAAGATGAACACATTGGTATAAAATACAAGAAAGAAATAGAGTTTACCACTCACCTTAAGTAGAGATATCAATAAAACAGCATTCAATCCTATAAATAGTAAAGATAAGAAAAATAGTAAAGATAAGAAAGAAATTGATTAAGAAACAGTATTTTTAGACATCATAGTAAAACATGAATTGATTTATAACTGATTCATCGTTACCTATTTCCACTATTTCCTTAGTTTTAAGATCCGAATACGTACTGATTAAATCATGGTGAAAACAAAGGTTTAGATAATTTGAATCACTTTTCAATGAAGATAACGCTTCCTCCAAACTACCAGGCAGAACACCTATTCCAAGGTCCTTTCTCCTTGAGTCGGACATTTTGTAAATGTCTTCACTAACAGGATTCCCTGGTTCAATTTTTCTATTTATTCCATCCAATCCTGCTGCAACTATGGCAGAGAAAGCAAGATATGGATTTGCGGAAGGATCAGGGGCCCGGTACTCAATTCTTTTCGAGCTTGAACTCTTTTTTTCGTTGATTGGGAGTCTAACTACAGCGGATCTATTCCCCCTGGCCCATGCAATATAAACCGGTGCTTCAAATCCAGGTATAATCCTTTTATACGAATTTACGGTTGGAGTTACTATTGCAGATAATGATCTGGCATGATCTAAAATACCGCCTATGAAGTATCGCCCAGTTTGACTCAATTCGGCGTAATCATCAGACTCATCATAAAATAAATTGGCATTCTTACCTGTTGATTTTGACCATAAACTTATGCTTACGTGCATACCAGATCCATTATCACTATTTTCATTGTTCAGGGGATCAAAAATTGGTTTTGGCATAAAATTTGCGATCTTGTTATATTTTTTTGCTACATTTCTGACTACATCTTTATAAATCTGAACGTTGTCGGCGGATTGAGTCAAATAATCATGCATAAAATTGATTTCAATTTGACCACTACTAGCTACTTCGTGATTCATATTTGTGACATTGATATCATAATATTGTTTCAATATATTAGCTACCTCAAACCTAAATTCAATTAAAGAGTCCTGAAAAGTAGGAACATCATACCCAGATTTTTTACGAATAGGATATTTCCCAATTCCATATTGTTCTGAAGATAGGATTGAAACATCTTTTGCACGATTCTGACCATTTACATTATTATTTGCATGATTATTCTTTTCCATATCAAATATTATTTGATCAAATACAAAGCATTCAACTTCAGCACCTATTTGACATGCTATCTGATTCACAGCAAGGTGATCCTCTAGAGTTTGTGAAACGCTTCGTGGATCTTTTCGAGATCTACCCTGATCAAATCCGTTGTAAACATCAGCAATAACAGTCATTATTTCATAGCTTGACAAAGGTATTTTTCTTAATGTTTTTCTATCAGGAAACAACATCATATCAGACTCATCTATGGTTGAAAAACCAATTACTGAAGAACCATCCAACCCTATCCCCTTTCTAAAAACATCCTGAATTAACTCTTTATCGATTTGAATGTATTTTGCGAGAAACTTGCCTATGAGATCAGTATATCTTATTTGCATAAAGTCTCGATCGGCAGATTCAGCAGTAATTCTCCCAGTCATAGTAGCATCATTCAAAAAACTTCTCCCTCAACAACCATAATACTTTATAGGATAAATAATTTTATCAAATTTATTTGCAGCAGGAATAGAACAAATTTAGTATCACTGATTATTATAAATAGAATAATAGTAGTATTAATTAACTTGAAGTTCTACCCAAAGCAAAATAAAGTATACCTACAAGAAAAGAAAAGTCCAATGGTGGCTTTGGAGATAAATTATCATATGGATAACAACAACCATATGGAATTACCACCAGTAGTGACTCTTCGTCCTGAAATCAATTATCTTGTATAAATTAGATTTTGCTGAAACAGATTGTTATTTCTACTCACAGAACCACGGACAAAAGAAAGGTTATTTAGCGTCACTAAATGCTCATTTAGTAGAATCTATGGAAAAATACGTTCTCCTGTATACCGGTCAGTGATGAAAATTGCCTTAGTAGGACAGGTTTTGGCTGCATCAAGTATAGTTTCAAAATCTTCAGCTGTTTCTGAAATTACTATCGCTTTTGGATTTATTCGTCTGTCCTTCTCAACTACAAAAACCTTCGGAGCAAGCGTTTCACAACTTCCGAATGCTAAGCACAGTGATGGCTCGACAATTATGCGATATCGACTTTCTAATACAGGATTATCTTTTGCTAACGATGTAGCCTCGTCTTCAGCATTTAATCTACTTTCAAAATTTACATCGACTTCATTATGATAACTTCCAGTCTGACTGTCCAAGTCATCTGATATGGTATGTACTTGCCAACTATTTTGATTAGAAGTTGAATTACCTTCACGATTTTGATCAGGACGCTCTAATTTTCTTGGACGCTCTCCACCAAGAGATTCATCGTATTGTTGCCTTTTTCCTGGATCGGATAGAATTTCAAATGCGATATTAATATTCTTCATTATATCATCAGAAACTGTTGAATTCCTGTCGGGATGGTATCTCCTCGCAAGTCTTCTAAACGCACTTTTTATTTCCTGCTGATTGGCGTATCGTGATATCTCCAGGACCTCGTAATAATTAGCACCATCCAACCAGTTTTTCTAAGTAATATATCTTTTCAATTTTATATATACATACTTGATTGTTTTTACGGGCCTAGTCATTATTATCAACAGGTTAGATAAGAATTGCACATAGAAATGAACATTGAAATAGAATTGGTATTGTTGCACTCATGAAGATAGCAAACAAATATCGATCTTGATATGTGCTTTTCTATAACATGGTATTAATAATTTATCTAATTCTTTTGATAACGATCCATTTATCATTATTGACCAAGATGCTAAACTGTTATAAAGGCCCACGAGAGAAATAAAAAGATAGAATTAGAATTTTTTTAGAATGAAGGCAAATGAGAGTCAAGTAATTATTTTAGACCTAATAAATCCTTTATAAGCGACCTTTATTTTAGAATTTGTCATTTAAGACCCCATACCTAGTTTCTTTCGTAACCAGACAAATTCAATTTTCCTGGTCTAAATTATATTATTACAAGCAATAGGATACTATGATATTGGAAACAGATTTAGACAATTATATTGAATCTGCACCAAGGGGAAGACTGCAATTGTCATGATCATACTCAAACCCGCTTTGAGAAAGTTCATGGTCATATTTCTTTACGAAGGACTATCTAATTCTCAAGGTCATAATTAAATAATTCAGAAATGATATCCCATAATTTAGGCTGTAAATACAGGTGTCATTAGTATGATTGAATTATGAATTGATTAGGAGACGATATTAATCAAGTTCATATGATATTCCATCTGATTTTTAGTCTCTTATCTCAAACAAAAGATTATTCAATACCAATTACTCATATATACATGAAATCGAACTATGGCAAGATACGGAAACTCTGGCAGGCATAGAAGGGGTGTATTATCACGCGTCGTAGGATACATAATGATTGGTTTTATCATCCCCTTTGTTTTAAAGAGGATTCAACATCGTATAATAAAAGAACAAATGTCAAAGTGTGACCGCTGCAATAGAAAAATGGATATGATAAAAAAGAATGAATACTATTGTAAATATTGTAAGATCATTAGGATCGATGATGGTGACATATAACTAATAGGTGCAGACATATTTTTGTGCTTTATTTATTACAAGGATTTCATATAGTCTCGAGTTAATTAGTCCCTAGTTTTTTCAATTCCCTTTTATTTTGATTATCGACAAGATATACGACTCTATCGTATATGTAAATAAAAGGATGAGACAAAAAGCTCAGATAGAAGAAAGAAAAATAAGGAATAAGAACAAGAGTCGTCTTTGTTTCTACTACATTGACTTTGATGTTCGAGATTTTAAATCATAATTTACGTTAAACATAGTTATTATATCCCGGAAGTTTTCATTGGGTGAAAATCTAAAGAGTGTGATCCAATTTCCATGGAGGCGCATTTTGATTTCACATATGCCACTTATAGAAGGTGAAACAGATTCCACATCAAACCGCCGTCTTAATTTTTCTTCTAATTTAGTCCTAATCGGATCATCGGCCAATATCAAAATTTTTTGCATGGTTATATTTCAGAAATTGTCAAAGATAGAATAAAAAATAGAGCGACATAAATGAATCCTTGTCCGAATATCTTTGAAATGCTGGAACACAATGATGTTTGATCCTAAGCGAGGGAGGCAATTATGCAATATGAATTAATTCTCTATAAATAATTTCCTAAGATATACAAAAGAAGTAGAACAGACATTGTTAATCAATTCTTAAGGAATCTACCATAGAGTTGATATCCACGATGTTTTGCGATTTTTCTGTTTCCCCAACTGTATAGCCTACTACAAACGCATTTGAGTCATTAACAAATAATATTTGTGTTTGTAAGTATGGATCGCTTGTAGAAGTAACATTATATTTTAACCCCCTCACATTACTGAGTGAAATTGGAAGGTTATTTGACAATTTGATCGTAGGATCCGCCATTAATGAATTCCTCGTTAAATCGGTATATTCTTCAATGGGCACAGGGAAAGGAAGTAATTCAGAAAATATGATAAGAGATAATCCTGAATATTTTATGAGGAAGTATTGTTAACCACCCAAAACTAAACACCCATTTTCAACACCTGAGGATGAAACAGAACCTTTGAATGTGCACGACTGTCAAATAGTTTTATCACCCTCTTGGCTCTCGAAGAAGTAAAGGGATCAATGAGATCTAGACAAATTTCAGAATTAATTGCAAATATAAAGTCAAATTTACAAGGACGGTGCAACTTTGAAAGACTTTAGAACATGGACTAAAAAGAGAAGGATACGTTGACTGCAAATAGATAAAAAAAAGGTTATACTCGATTACTCCTAAGGGAAAAAAATTATTAAAAGGATGGATGTCTTTTTTAGAAGCTTTTGATTGACTCAATAAATCTATGAAAATATTATACGATAATTCTAAAATAGTCAGATTAAAACTTCTCTATTTGTTGGTGGCAGATATCATCAAACGAGTGTACTGAAAGTGCTTTGTTGCACGATTCGAAAAACAGTTAAAATTATATTAGATTTTTATGAATTGGGT
>WHSX01000061.1:0-359 GCA_009379865.1 Candidatus Nitrosocosmicus sp. | reverse complement strand
ATCAAGTTAATTAATTGAATTTTTAGGTTATAAATGGTTAGAATAAAACGAAAAAAATAATCATGCAACAAAGCATACTGAAAAACCCGTAAAGGATTTGAAAAGTAATGGTTTTCTGGATAGTCTATCGTAGGATAGCAAATAAAAACAGGTTAACGAGTAAGCATAATCAATAAAGCTGTTTATGCTAATTATGCAAGATCCCTTGTATATACAATGAGGCATAAAGATGTCAAAATGTCCCCTCCCCCTCCCCTAAACCAGGTAAAAAGATATAGCCAGTCAATGAAGGTTACCCTTGGAGACGGTACTGACCTAAAAACTCTCTAAATAAAGAGGATTGAAGGGTTAAGACAAAT
>WHSX01000060.1 GCA_009379865.1 Candidatus Nitrosocosmicus sp. | reverse complement strand
AAATTATCCTTTGAGCATAAAACCCTTCTACGTTAAACAAGATCCGCTGAATGAGGAGACAGGATTGGCAGTAGACCTTTTGGCCCCTCAAGGATATGGTGAGATTTCAGGTGGCGGAATTAGAGAGGACAATCTTGAAAAATTAATAAACAGGATGAGGGAGACAGACCTGAATCCAAATGATTATTCATGGTATTTGGATCTTAGAAAATACGGGTCAGTACCACATGGCGGATTTGGTCTAGGCTTGGAGAGACTGCTGAGATGGATTTTAGATTTTGATGACATCAAAAACGTAACATTGTTCCCTAGAACAATGACTAGGATCTCGCCCTAAAGTCGAATTTATGATCATAAATTCCTACTTTTTCCCCCTTATAGGGTAAATATTGGAGTCATAGTCAGACTATTTTTGATGGTAGCAATCTTTTCGATTCTGGAAATGTCAGCGCCCTCAATTGAAGATCGTAGGAATTGGATAGATTCATCAACTTTTTTCTATCGACAAAATAGGTGATACCATCTTCCCCCATAGGCAAGGAATTCTTAACAGTATCTTTCCACGAAGATTTTGTCCCAAAAAATTAACTCGGCTATTAACGTTAGTGCCCTGTTCTAGCCGTAGATGGACCAACACCTTGGACAGAGGTTATTCTTCGTAATTCGATGGTGGCATATTTTCTATTTTACGTTTGCTCTCCCAATCAACATGTTTTGGTATGGTATGGTGAGCAAAGTATTCATTACTATGTTTGGACAAATCAAATCGAAGCAATTTGGAGTTGGATACAGACCTTCACGCCACTTATTGATCATACTATTTTTCTTTTGACCAATAGTTGATTGACAGATGAAATAGATCAAAACAATTTCGATCATCATTTAGTATATCAGCAATTACTTTTTGACTTTCAGTTGGATCTTTAGTGGTCATATTCAGCATATTATTACTATTAATAGCATTGCCGATAATTCCTGAATGCGGTTCGGTCACAAAACTATCTTTCTGACGTTCTTAGAAAACCATAGATAACGTCTAGTAATGTTGCTGCTATAATTTACCAATATAGTAATTTAAGCTAATTGATATAATTATCTGGGCAACAAATATGATATCAGTTAATGGGATAAAATAATATTATATCGTCCTAATAATAAAACAAAGATGCATCTTACGCGTGATGAGGAGAAAGGATTGTCCGGAGAATACGGCGAGGCTACTTCTGCTGCTTACAGGATATTGGTAGCAATAGGAGAAGCAACAGATGCGGAAAAGCTTGTACCCATCAAATGGGCACATGTTTCAGGAGTTAACTACAATACTATCGGAGATAGTGGATTAGAGTTTTTAAGAGAAATTAGCAAGGATGGGAAAGTAAGGGTAAATACGTCACTTAACCCAATGGGCTTTGATAGAGAAAATCTACCAGAATTATCGCCTGAATTTATCGAAAAACAGTTTGAAATAGCAAGAGCGTATGAAAAGATCGGAGTCATACCAACCTTTTCATGTATTCCATACGAAATTTTACCTATACCACAAGAAGGTACCCAGGTAAGCTTTGCCGAAAGCAGTGCGGCTGTATTGGCTAATTCACACTTGAATATTATTACAAATAAAGAAAGCGCATTAAGTGCATTAGCCAGCGCATTAACCGGAAAATCTCCTTATTCGGACTTGAGGATTGATGAAAACAGATCACCAATGGTTGAAATAGTTAACGAGACGGATTTAGAAAATGAACTTGATTATGGACTATTAGGATATTTTACAGGAAAGACAATTCAAAAGAGTTGTACCGGCATTTGCAATATCTCCGAAAATACCGATATGTGGAGTTTGAAGTCACTTGCCGCGGGAATAGGAACCTCTGGTTCTTGTGGAATGTTTCAACCCAAAAAACCATCTAAATTCATCGAAAAAGTAAACTATGGAAAAAGGGAAATGAATGAGACTAGAGATGAATTGAATACCTCCGAGGATGGTCAATTAATCACATTTGGGAGTCCTCAGCTTGGAATTGAAGAGATAAGCAAAATTCAAACATTAATGGATGGAAAGAAATTCACTAAACCCTGTAAGATCTTTTGTCCAAAATCAGTATTTTGCAAGGCTAAACAATATGGAATCATCGATTCATTACAAAAATCAGGAGTAGATTTTATTTCTGATGCGTGTACCTGCTTAACACCTCTCATAAATAAGAAAAATTACGATAGCATAATTACTAACAGCGTCAAGGCATCATATTATATGAAAACATCAAATAAGGTTTCAGTAGCTTTAAAGAGTCTTAAATCAATAATCAAAGGATATACGGTCTAATCTAGCTTGGAATTACTTTTAATGTAATAGAGTTGAGATTTGATCTGGAAATAAAATGTAAAAAGATAGTTGGAGGTAGAACTAAAGGCAAATTATTGTTATCAAAAAAACCCATAAATTTTCTTGGAATGGTTAATACCCAATCAGGAGAAATAACAAATACTAGTAACGGTTTTGAAAGACAAAATTTAAAGGGAAAAATCCTCGTTTTCCCTAATTCAATTGGTAGTAGCGTAGGAGCATATACAATTTATTCTCTAAAGAGTAACAATGTAGCCCCTAATGGCATAATTTGTACTAACAATGTGGATATAACTACTGCTTCAGGTTGTGCGATTTCAAATATACCATTAGCTTTTATCGACAACCAGAGATATAATGATTTAGTCAATTGTATAAAAATTTTAGGTAAAAACAAGGAAATAGAAATCACACTAGATACAGAAGAAGGGAAGATTATTATCGATTAGAGAAAATCTATATAATCTATACTTTTCAACTAATGTGTCTCGGCATATGGCTTTCGATGGGCGAACGGACCATTTTAGAATGGAATGAAGATAAAAGTCCATATGCCGAGACGAGAGGTAAATGCCTTTTAGTCCGTAAAAGAAGACGATATTGAATATCAAAAATGATGAATACTGGTCTAGACTGGCAGGTCAAAGCCTATAATTCAAACTGCGCAGTGTCTCCTTCATTGAATCATAATTCAGTAAAGAAAACTCACGTTATCACAATGTGGATTGATTAATAATCCAAAACATTTTAGTATAAATCTTTACAAGTTATAATATTGGTCAAATTTTGTCCTGAATGTGGAGGTAGCTTGAATTTTGATACAATTACAAAGAACTTTATTTGTAGGGGTTGTGGTCTTTATGCTCCCAGAGAGAAATTCGAGGAATTGCATGAGAAAATAAATACGGTAGATCGGAAGAATAAAAGCGACGACTATCTAGATTGGTGGCAATCTTCTAAAAAAGATAAGAAGAACGATAACTAGTTCTTTAGTTTTTTTTTATTCATATCCAACATTAATACGGTTTTGCAGACGGAACAAATTTCATCGGTTGAGATTCCGCCACAATTTAGACAAGCATTTTTGATTTGTTTATCATTATCAGAATTTTTTATTATTTTAGATAGTTTGTTCATGGAGTTGAAACAATTGTATTTTATGCCCGGGTGGATTTTTTCTAAATCATTGAAAAATACTCGAAAGTCGCTACGGATGCTTTCGTTCATATAAGGACATTCATCTGCCTGAAATTCTATACCCATGTGGAAGGCGTAAAATACTATTTCATTTTCATATAATTCTACAAGTGGCTTAACTTTCTTTAATCCATTTTGATAAGTTATGGGTTGAGGATACATCCAACCAATTCTCCCAACATCACCTGAAAACAAATTTATCATAAATGTTTGAAGGTGATCATCTAAATTATGCGCAGTTGCAAGTACGTCTGATTGCATTGAAAGAGCTGCAACATCTAATGCCCTTCTCCTAAATGTTCCACAAATGGAACAGGAGCTAACCTTTTTAGATGGCCTTTTTACAATCGCTTCATCCATACTTGAACCAAATAATTCTTTATAACTGAAAATCTTAAAAGGCACCCCTAATTTATTGCAAAAATCTTTCACTATGGTGAGAGATTCATCACGGTACCCCTCAATCCCTTCATCGATTGTGATTGCGATAATATCGTTATTGTTATTTTTTGAAATTTTTTTTAAGATGTAAAGCAGAACAAGGCTATCTTTTCCGCCGGATACTCCTACAGCGACCCGTTGACCATAATTAATCATGGAATACCTTGAAATGGTGTGCAAAGTTTTCTTTTCAATTGAATGTATGAAACAAGATTTACAAAGGACTTCGCCAGAGTACAGCCTGTTAAACACCACTGGTCTTTTATTACATTTATTGCATGTAGGCACCAAAACGCTAAGTACAGCATGCTAACAAACAAGTTAAAAGTGTTAAAGTCAAACAACAATCATCCGTTTTCACATACGTGTAAATTTAATTATTTATATTTAGTTTAACATAATAATAATATTCGTCTATGACCCCTTTATTATCCGCCAAAATAAATCATTGATGGTCAACGTAGCTTAAGTTTTTTGGTGAAAATTTTATAATGAATGTTTTAATGGTTACAATTTCTTTATCAATTAACCCTTACAGTGATCTTGAATTAGCGGATTATTAGTCCCCTTGAAGGATGTAAAACTTGATCTCACTCTAACGTGTGACTGTTTTTGAAAAACTATGATCTTCTTCCAAAATTGTAAAATCCCATCGTTTGAATCAGGCTATTGTGCAAAGCCAAGATTCAATGGAATATCTTTGAAAATAGCATGAAACCATGTGTGACTAGTACCAGAATCATATCATACTTTTGATAATCTTCAGAAAAAATTACTAATAATTTTGGCTCAATCCGTTGAGCAAATGCAGCAGGTATAAGACATCCTACAAAAGCCTAGGAACGTGTATTAAATTTATTTAATATTGCAAAAATCAACAAAAAAATTAAGAACTAAACCGGTAGGTCGTAAAAAATAGGTTTATTTACTTTGATAAAAAGACCTAAGAAAGGCGTTCCATGCATTAAAGGCGTTTGTAATATATTCGGTATATGCTTCTACTGCTTTATTAAATAGCTTTACATTTTCACGACCAGTATCAATTGCATCAAAATTAAACTGATTGCCGGCGGTGATTGCTTTTACAAAGTTATCTACGTTTTCATTGGTTTTCTTGAAGAGCTGTTGATATGTTTCATTAGGTTGTGCTTGAGACACGTTTACAAATTCCCTTATCAATCCTTTTTGATGAGCAACTGTCTTTGTGATAACATCCTTTGAAGTTTGAATCACTTCAAGTTGAAAATCAGAAACAGATTGTAGAAATCGGGGTTGAATTTTAACATATTCATCGAATGATTTTATCATATTATCTTTCATAGTATCAAGTGTTTTTTCTGTCGATTGTTCTGTGAGGTTGATATAAGATTTCACATTTTGTTCCACGTTGTTAGAGAGATTTGTATTTGCTGTATTAACTTCTTTACTCATAGGTTATAAATAAACAATCTGACTTATAAACTTTACCAAAATTACCCATTTAAATCCAACAAAAACCGCTAAATGGTCAAAACAAAAAAATTAGGCTTTGGTTCCGCAATGTCCACAGAACTTTTGTCCGTCACCTATTTGTGTACCACAGTTTGTGCAGAATTTGCCACTGGTAGTAGTACCATCAGCTCCTATAGCCAACGGTTTCTTCTTACTACTAACTCCACTTGCAATAAAGAATGCAGCAGCAACTCCACCAATAATTACAGTTATCAGAATTATCATCAATACTGTACTATCCAAATTAGTTCCAAACATTGCAGTACCAGAACCATATGCACCCTGTTGTTGAGCATTACTAATTTTCTCTTTAGCCAAGGTAAGTTGTTCTTCCAAAGTTGCAGCACCGGGTTGACCACTATATTGAGCATATGCAATATTTAATACTGGTAATATTAGTATAGAACCCATTACCAATGAAAAAGCCGCTACCATTGAGTATGCCTTGTTCATATTAAAAATTACTCAGATAGGAATTATATAACTTTTATGTTAAAGAATAATGATAACATTTAAGATATGTAAATTTTCATATTAAGACAGAGAAAAATGGCGCGAACTCATGCCCACACACATGGAAAATCACATTCTATTAGGCCAACTTCTAAAAATGCACCCTCTTGGGCCATCGATAGTCAAGAGATCATAAAAATAATTGTAGAGTTTGGAAAGGATGGAATGACCGCTAGTGAGATAGGTCTAAGATTAAGAGATGAATTTGCAGTCCCATTAGTTAAACCAATTATTGGAAAAACCATTACTCAAATTATGCAGGAAAATGATATTCAGAGAGCAATGCCTGAAGATCTAGAAAGGCTCCTTCGCAAGGCCTTGGGATTACAAAAACATTTGAATATCCACAATAGTGATAAAAGAAATGTTAGGTCATTAGAGTTGATAGAATCTAAAATTCATAGGTTATCCAGATATTACAAAAAAACAGGTAAAGTAACTCAATCTTGGAAATATGCAGCAGTAATCACTAAACTAGATTAGGGAATGCGATATACTGAACGTGATCATATATTAAATACAGCAAGTCAAAAATTATTAAATCAAATAGAACACCAAAAAGATATTTTTATTATTTCTAATTCAACCGTAGATGGCTTAGTGGGTAGTGCCATCTTACTAAGTTCCATTCATAATTCAAACGGGAATACAACAATTAGATGCTTTAATTCATTAAAAATTGAAGACTTTAAAATAGAATTGATGAAGTTGGTTGATGAGAAGCACGATTTTTATGTTTTTGTAGATTTTGATTCAATTTTCTTTGATCTTATAACCAACCTCATCCAAGAAAGCTATTACTTATTTGTTAATTCAGATTCACGCAATTTGGATCAAATTATAGAAAAAGATAAAACCGTAACCTTTGTGAATCCGTGGATATGGCAAAATGATAACGACAAAGAAAATAAACATACTTCGTCCAGTTTGACATACCTAATAGCCAAAAACTTTGATAGAAAGATAATTCATAGTTCTTTCCTACCCATTGTTGCTGCATTTTCAAAAAACATTGATTTTAATAATAATGATCAGACTGAACTAAAAGAAATTTTACAATCTGCACTGGACCTCAATTTAATCGAGAGAAAAAAGGGACTAAACTTTGGAGCAAGCGAAACTACGCCAATTGTAGACGCCATAGAAAATAATACAGCCCATTTCATCAAAGGGGTTACTTGGAATAAAGAAAATTCAATTAAAATATTAGAGAAATCAGGAATTCAAATTACGGATAATCAAAGAATTAGAACATGGAATGAGCTTGAGGATGAAGACTTGAACAAGATATTCAATGCCCTTGAAAAGTACATAGAAGAAAATTACCATCATAAAAACAAAAGCGATGACAATATCAAAGAGATGAAAAAAAGAAATCGAGATTTATTGTTTGGTTATAACTACATCTTGACAAATGAAGAAGCAGGCAGTATCTTAAAAAATATTGGGTCATTTTCTAAATCTCTAGATTTGTGTGTAAGTAATCAAACTTTTGGACTCGGAATATCAATTTGCCTCGGTGATAGAAATGATACAGTGATACAAGTAAAGAACCAAATTATAGATTATGATAATCTCTTAAAAAGTGTAAGCAACAAGATTTTTGATGAAAAATGGAGATTCTATGATGACAAGGAAACCATTTACGTTAACGGGGAGGGAATACTAGATGAAAAAAATATTGATCTTTTCACTTCAATCCTCGAAAAATCTGTTTCATTTGCAGACAGATTGATTTGTCTTAGAATCCTGTCAACAGAGAGTGATGAAGAATACAAATATACTTTAATAAAACCAAAGTTAGCAAAGGTAGACTTTGCTAAAATGAAGAAAAAGATTTATGATCTTGCCGAAATCCAAGGCGATTTGAATAGTAACAATACTAGATCCAGTTCAACAAGTGTTATAGTAGATCTCGCTGACAAGATAGAGATCAGAGTTCCCATAATTAATTTAGAAGTCTTTTTATCGAATATTAAAAAAATAGTTTTGGATGCAAAAAGATCCTGATATTTGTATTGATACAAAAATAGTGATAGAATGTAAAGAAGAAAAAGATGTACAAACCATTTTTAAAGCTCTAAATCCCGATAATAAAGAATTTCCCGAGGGGCTGAATATGGAAGTACAGACAAACAGAACACAGTTTTTGTTGAAAGTCGGATTCAGAGATAATAATGGAAGGAAAAATAATATTAATACGCTTATAAACACAATTGAAGAGATCATGGAACATATTGCAATTATCAAAGAAGTGACCAAAATTGATTGATCCAAAGATCATAAAAGAAAATCAGGGATTAGTAAAAGAAATGCTAGCCAATAGAAATATGGAATTTCCCCTGGACATACTAATCAATGCAGACAAACAAAGACGGGAATTGATAATTGAATTACAACGTGTAAAACATCAGAGAAACACACTGTCTAGGGAGATATCAACAAGAAAGAAGAGAAAAGAGGATGCGTCCATGAAAATCCATGAAATGGGTGAGATCGGTACGGAGATTGGAAGATTGGAAGAAGAAAGCAAAATAAATGAAGAATTATTCTCGAAATACATCCGTAGCTTACCAAACTTCTTTCACGAAACTGTTCCATTAGGCAAAGACGAAAATGACAATAAAATAACAAGAGAGTACAATGGTAGGCTAAAGGTATTAAGAAAATCTACCAAAGGAATTGAAAAATCAGAGAGTGGAATCATGGTCCATAAGGAACTTCCAGGGATTTTACAAATGAAAAATCATATAGACCTTACTAATGGACTTGGGCTAATCGATTTAGAACGGGCGGGAAAAATTTCAGGATCTCGTTTTTATTTCTTAAAAAATGAAATGGTCAAGCTAAGCATGTCACTATCTAACTTTGCAATAGATTATTTGATCAAAGAAGGATATACAGTAGTGCAACCTCCTTTCATGATTAGGAGAGATGCAATGGAAGGAGCGGTCATATTGAGCGATTTTGAGGAAACCATTTACAAGATAGAAAATGAAGACTTGTATATGATAGGCACCTCAGAACATCCCTTAGCATCAATGCACATGAATGAAATACTGAATGGGAAAAATCTCCCCATCCGATATGGTGGGATTAGTACTTGCTTTAGGAAGGAGGCAGGTGCACACGGTAAAGATATGAAAGGGCTTTTTAGGGTGCATCAGTTTGAAAAGGTAGAGCAATTCGTCTTTTGCAAACCCGAAGACTCTTGGAAGGAACACGAAAGACTTTTGCAAATTACTGAAAAATTTTATGAAATTCTAGAGATTCCATTTAGGACAATAATTTTGTGCTCTGGAGATCTTGGAAAGGTGTCTGCGAAGACTTACGACATAGAAGCATGGTTTCCTGCTCAAAATTCTTATAGAGAGATATGCTCATGTTCAAATTGCACCGATTATCAAGCAAGAAGTTTAAGGATAAGGTATAGAAACAATCCTAACGATGAAACATCCTTAGTTCACACATTGAATAGTACTCTTGTAGCAATTCAGAGAACCTTGGTCGCCATACTAGAAAATTATCAGACTAGTAAGGGGACAATCATAGTTCCGGAGGCTTTGAAAAGGTACATGGGTGACATAGATGAAATAGGTAAATAGGGTAAAAATATCCCGTATCCATGTTCTATAAAAATTCATCCGCGCTTATCAATATATTCAATTAATTTGGTTTTCATATAAACGGAAATTATTAAAAGCCAATGAGATATTGTTTTGCAAAATAAAGCAACCAAAATGTATATATCTTAGTTGTCAGGCTCATATTGTAATGAGCTTGTTAAACGTACTGTCTCAAACTAGTAGTATGTTCCAAAACTTTGGCTTACAAATCGGGCCTCAATATGATCCATTGTTCTATGATGTAATGATATACATATTTGGAACTATGTTATTTGGAGTATTCTTACTGAGTGTAATTGCGTTTTGGTTGAGAAGGAAGGGTCTTGGGGGTGCATCTGCTAAAGAGAAATGGACTCAAGAATTAGAGAAATACTTCCAAAAAGAACAGATAGGACTAATGCCTGACGAGAAACACCACTGGTAATAAATAAAGAGGATCAATCCTTTTTTATTTATTTAATAAATTTTTAATTATTGTTTGTTTCACTTGTATCAAGTTATTGTTAGCCAATGGGGTTTATCGCTTGGTGAAATTGAGACCATAAATAATCTTTTCAAAGACTATAATATTTTAGAAAATCCTATTAATCAAAATGTAGGCTACGCAAGTACTTTAGAAGTCGAATTTGTAAAAAACAAAGATACAGACTTTTTCGATTGCATAACAATCGAAAAATGGACAGATCTGGTAGAAGTTATCAAGAATATTAAGAAAAGAAGAGGAAGAAAAGGGCTGAAATTAAAAATAACTGTATCAGATTATTTTGAATCTGGAGATCCCGTTGATGTTGATGTGGACATCAAAAATAGTGAGGAAGTAGACACCGAAAGGGAAGTCGAGCTATTATTTTTTAAGAGAACCATTTTTTTGCTAGTACATAAGATTGACTCGGAATTTATTAAGGGGCTTGAAAGAATTGAGGTAGCGATTGAAAACTTAACAGAATTATTCAAGAAAGTATCCCAAGCCTCAATTTCAGAAGATCAATATGAAAAGAATAAATATGAATATGGCAAAGCCGAGTATTACCGTAGTCTACGTAATGACTCTGAGTATGACCGGACTACAGGTAATAGAGAAAGTGAGATCCAAATGCAGATCTTTTTATTTGATGACAAAAAGAGGATTTGGAAAAATCTTTAGATCGGTATTAAGATAAATAAAGAAAACATAGTAGAGCGATTGCTCAACCCATAGAATTAAAAAAGACCATCTTTAGGAAGATAGAGTATGGGGAGAGAGGATGACACAAGTGGTGTCGAAAAAAGTATGAATATTTTTCTAGATTTCAAGAACAAAGAAATCAACACTGGAGAAGAGCTAGAGTGTATAATAACAATTAATTATACTGGGAGATTTGACAGCATCAGCATTAATTCCCAGATCGAAGATACGTCGGATGTTTTTACGTACACAGAGATTAATGGTAAAAAAATTAACCACCCCTATGCGAGGCTTTCTATAATGAAAAAAGAACTACAAAACCCTAGTAGTATAAGATTGAAAGCTATTACAAAACATGTTCCCAAAAGTACTGAATCAGTGGTCAAGCTTAGAGCCACACTAATTCAAGAACATAAAGAAATAGCATCAGATATTAAATTCATCAAAATAAAAAAATGAAATAAATTTATCCGAAGCTAGGTTCAACTGATACCTGACCAGTCATCCAAGGATGAGGTTCACAATGATACAAGTACTCTCCCCGTTGGGTAAAAGTGAAGTCATAAGTACCTTGAGGAGGAATTAGACCTATTGTATCTAGAGAATTGAATGGTCCATTGACAGGATCTACATAGTTATTATCGCTCGTTACAGTATGTGCAGTAACATCATTATTTGTCCAAACTACCTTATTTGAGACACCCAATGATGTTCTTATTTCTTTGGGAACAAAGAAAGTTGGATTTGCAGGTAGCGAAGAACCTTCAGCTATTGCAATTTCAGTAGTTCCAGATGGATTCAAGATTTCCTCCGATACCTCAGGTTTTGCATTTATTGCTGGGGTATAAACGAATTGATAATATGCTAAACTAATAGTGACTATTACTACAAATGAAATAATACTAATCCCGCCAATTTGGGACTGTTTTTTTACTTTTTCCAATTAGATTTTATTCCTATATACAATAATAAATATTTTTTTTTATGAGATTACAAAAATAGAAAAGTACTTTGGAAAATAAAAAGAAATTAAGAAATATGATTGCAAGAGTAAAAAAAATTAGGTACGATTCTTGTCAGGATTAGTATTTTTTGATCCCTCCACGTCCGAAATTGAAGTAGTATTGGTTGGTTCAGTGGAATTGATCTGTTGACGTAATTTTCCATCATTTTGATCATTCTTGATTGAGTGTGATGAACCAGCGGTAGTTCGTAAATTCGGATCATAGTCATTATCTGGTCTAGACCCAGTACTAGCATCAACACCTGTTGCGGAATTGTTTGAAGACGACGGTAAAGAACTTCCTTTTGATGAGGATATTTCAGGAACCGGGACGGGTTTTTTATCTTCTAATGAATTGTCCGATGGAGTATTAAAGATACGATCCGATGAATCGGATAGTTCACCAACCTTGGCAGTTTTAGAAGGTAATGACTTTTTGGAACCTGCACCAAATGACGGAAAAACGAATTTGCGCTTATTGGTAGTTACAACCTCCACATTAGACTTGGCTAACCCCCTATTAGATCTATAAAGATGGAACATCCCTGAAAATACCAGCATCAATATTCCTAGCAAGAAGAGAGAGTAGTTCTTCATACCATTTAATACAGCGTAATATGCAGCTATGTTCAAGTAAACTTGGAATCCTATTAACACTATAAATAGAATATACAACCATTTAGTTGGAAGCTGTATTGGATTCTTCTCGGCGGGTTTTTGTTTTTTTGCATTAGCCTCTGCATTTTTCGCCAGCTTGATCATCAGGTACGTAAAGCCAAAGGACAATGGAACTAGCAAGGCCATTACAGTGTACAGGAAAATCGGATCAATTACCAACCGTTCCAACAAAGACTTGGTCCTATCTGGATCAATATAAAATCCCCAATAAGTAGTAATTATGATCTGCGCTATACTAGTTATACCTATCGCGGTTATAATCGGCCTGTCCTTCCAAGAGAATTTTTTGTACCTATCTATGAATGGAATAATCATCAAGGTGAAAATGAATAGTCCAGGCCAAAGTACACCTGTAGTAAACTTGTCGAATTGACTCCTTAAGAAAGAATACAACCCCGTAAGATACCATTCTGGAACTGTGATTCCCGGCGGCACATTTGGATCAAATTTAAGTCCCATATCGATTGGAAATACACCTCCGGTCAACATTATCGCTCCCGTAACAGCCATCACCATAGGAACATCAAAGACCAAAAAGCGAGGGAAATGTACTACCATTAATCCCAGCAGTACAATGGGCAAGAAGAACACATGGAAAGCATAGAATCTGAGTACAAAGTCATGAAACCCAGACCCGAAGAACGCGTTCATCATGTCGGGCCCCAAAATAGGAATCGAATTCGTCAGCGACGCCGCTATAGAAATAGCTAACTCAGCTCTTTCGCTAAAAATAATATCATAGCCGGTAAAAGCCTCAAGAATAGTTAATACACCTAACAAGATTCCTGTTACCCAAAGCATCTCATTTCGGATTTTATATCTACCACTGAAAAACTGGTAATACATGTGCAGGATTGCAAGCATAACCATCGCATTAGAGGCGTGATAATGTATATTTCTCATGTGGAATCCGTACGGTATCGTATCGTTAATCTTGCTTACACTATCCCATGCTCTATCGAGTATGGGTTCATACCACAACATTAAGAAAGCTCCTGTGATACCTAATATGATAAAGACTACAAAAGTCAACATACCAAGGAATCCAAGTGGGCTGACAAACTTGGTGGGTAATGTAAATTTTAGCCCCATGAAAATAGTTCTATCGAAACCGGTGTAAATCCACTTGAATAGCCTTACCAGGCTGTTATCTTGATTATGTAAGGAAGCGCCCATATCCAACTACCCCATTTCCAGATGGAGTCCAATTAGGAGGTTTGATCCAAATATTGCCTTCATCATCAACCTCTAAATCTAACATTGGTAAGACATTAGAAGGTGGTGCTTGCAGTGCGGCAGGACCTGCAAAAGCTTCCCCGGTCAAAGGATCATACATTGACCCGTGGCATGGACATTCCC
>WHSX01000005.1 GCA_009379865.1 Candidatus Nitrosocosmicus sp. | reverse complement strand
AAATGAACTGATGCTAAAAGCATCAATCTATAACCTGTTTATGGACAAAATGACGACGTGATGTAACACTAGTCTAATTGGTCGTATCCAAATTAGTTATTCGACAGAGCATAATACTTTGTTAATTGTTTCTATCGACTCTTTCTCGTTTAGGTCATAGTTTTCACAACTTTTTATTAAATGGGAGAGTAGATTTTTATTACTTTTGATGATGAAGATTTATTGCCTTTTATGTGGTCAAATAAAGATGATAAAACTATTTCATGTAAGGATTAACAGAATTTCACGCGCCATATAGGATTTTCCCCTCTGTTTAAAATCATATTCCTTTAGAATTCCCATTTCCTTTAATGAATCTATGGCATTTTTTGCAGGGCGATACGTTACACCAATATGATTTGCTATACCCGGAATTGTAATTACTGGATTAGAGAAAAGATACTCTACTATTTTTATCATACTGTGTGATGCCCTTTTAGTATTTAATTTCTGATCGTATTTAGCTTTTAATGATAATAGTTTTTGTATATTGTCTATTGCTTCTTTAGACTGATTTATTATTCCAGAAAGAAAATATTTTATCCATCTAATCCAATCACTTTTCTGACTGATAGTAAGCAATAATGAATAATATTCAGTCTTGTTGCGTTCAATATATGCACTAAGATAAAGTAGTGGTTGATCTAGCATCTTTCTTTCTGCAAGTAATAGTGGTATTAATAAACGTCCAATTCTTCCGTTACCATCAATAAAAGGGTGTATAGCTTCAAACATATAATGAATCATTGCACATTGTACTAAAACTGGTATCTGCCGGGAGGACTTTGGATGAATTCTTCAAGATTCAATAGGTGTTCTTGTATGCTATCTGGAGGTGGCGGAACATACGTTGCATCTTCTATTTTGGTATCTGGAACGCCTATCCAGTTCTGTACATTTCTAAATTCCCCTGGATGTAATTTCTCATATCCCTTAACACCATTCATAAGTATTCCATGTGCTTTTCTAATCATCTCAATACCAATTTTCTCTCCTTTATTTACATCTTGTAAACATATGTTTAATGCTTTTACATAATTTATTACTTCAGAAATTCTTTTTGTATCTCTTTCCTCTTCTTTAATCATTTGTGCTCCAGCTTCATAACGGAAAATATCTAAAATGGATGCTTGTGTACCTTCTATTTTGGAACTCAATACAGCTTCCTGCCTTAGATATGGACTTATTAGTAAATTTGGATTTGGAATTATTTTACCAATGCCTGATAGATTACCAAGCTGTAAACTAGCTTCAGAAATAAGTGTAGTTAAACTTTCATCATAAGTAATAGTTGGAGGCAATTTATTAGGTATAAATACGGAAATTCCTTCTCTATTTTCAATGAATTTTCCAAATGGTTTTGTAAAAGCTTGTCTATCCATTCTTATTCCTACATTACGAAATAATTTTCCTTGTACAATTATACTTTAGTACAATTAAGAAATTTATAATTATACAAAATGGCATTTTAGTATAATAACAAATATGTATTAGGATATATAAACTAAATTTTTGGAATTTAAAAATTTAGTGAAGGTTAACGTTTTTGGTATTATTGTATATAACAATAAATATTCATACATAATACTAATGGGATTTGTTTACATGTTAGGTAGTCATGGGTTTATTCTTCCGTCGACAGTAATTTACAATAGTGAAAGGTATCTACTAACAACCACCATAATTTAATAAAAAGCATATAAACAGTATATAAAAAAGTTTGAATGAATAACAAATATTGATCTACTATTGGTAACATCCAGTATCTGATGCCATTTGATTTGATCTATTGCTTCGTATAGACAATATTTGATGTACATATAACAATACAAATAATAAATATTAGAGTTTATTAAGACAATTCTGCAATATTTCATAGTATCTTTTTTTCTTAAAGGAACAAGAACTTGATAAAACTAAAATACAAAATAAATCGGACGAAGTTGGGACTCGAAGCCTTGCTATAAAAACAAGGAATCACCCTATTTTCTTATCATACCAGTACTTTCATTTATCTTTGAATAGATTAAGTAGATAATTTTTCATACTTCAGCTAGAATAATATTGCAATTAGATAACCAGTATTGAATTATTTCTTACTTACAAATGTGTCACGATCATTCATTTTTTGCCTGAATATGTTTGCTAAATGAACTTGACCCTAAGTTAGTTCTTGTACCGAGTTTAGTTGTCTACATTAATTAATTCGATAAAAATATAGACAATGCTCTAGCATCGCGAGTATAGAGTGAAAAAGTAAGATCATTTATACTATCATAAAATAATTGTAAATCATTAATCGTTCACAAAAAATCTAATATTTATCATATTGGCTATACTATGAATGTTATGGATGCAGAAGTGGCGAGGGATTATCATATCCTCAAGAATTATCTTAAACATGGCATGGATGTTAGATGGTTATTGTCAATAACTTCTAGAGATTTATTGAACTTTGTAGATAGTCAGAAGGAATGGAATCCAGGTAGAAAATTAAGAGCTAAGTGCTTTATTCAGACAGACCTTATTTCAAAAATTATGATGTATGCAGAAGATATTGCTGCATTCTCATTGTCTTTTTTAGAAAACATTTCTCTTCAACAATTACTGGACGAATCTGAAATAAGTCTTACTCATGTTAAATGCGATGAAAAGAGAGAAATCGTTAAAGGTAATTTGCAAGTGGAGGATTTGGGAAAAAGGATTGGTAACTTTTATGGAATGGTAGATAATTTATCTGATGAACAATTATACAAATTATTTAATTATGTCCCGTTTAGTGAAATTACATTCATTGATGATGAACTTAAAGTCACAATAAAAAAAGTAATAGATTCAAATTTCTTAGAGAGCAGAAGGATTCTAAAAGATTTACAAATATTCGGAATAACCCACCATCCTTTTTATAAGAGATTTAAGCACGCTGGGGTGCCAATTGTGTATAATCTAGGATCGATGTATACTTATCCTCCTAGAAAAGATTTTGAAACTTATAGCAAGATAACACTCAACAAGAAGGATTCCAGTATAGGATATGTCATCCCTTTTTCAGGAGCAGTTCTAGAAAGCTATAACTATTTGATGAAGGATATAGAAATGTTATTAACTGAAATGATTACAAACCGTATAGATTCATTGGAAAGGGATATAGTCGGAACACTCCCATCATCTGTTCTCAATAAGTCTTCGATTACCAGAGATGAGGAGGAAAGCTTAGTGAAAGCTCGTTCTACATTAAATGAAAAGTATCCCTCCTATCATGCTAATGATCAGCTTCATTTCTTTGCAAAAGCAGATTTGGACAGATTTAAATGGTATACAAATCTTGATAAATATATCTCAGATCACCAAAAAAGAACTTCGTGAGGGGATTGCAATGGTTCAAAGACTTCCGTTTCTCTATTTAGAGCGAAGTTATATTCGAAATGAACCCCTCAATATAAAAGCCCAATTATTGTAAGATTGATTTTTTCTACTTTGTTGTTAATGTTTATTCCCCCTGCTTACAGTCAACCTGCAGATCCTTACACCAGAGTCTACCAAGATACTTAATCAAATCTTGATGCATTGAACTACCAAACTTGTGTTGATAGACATCCTGGAATGGACAATACAACATTAACATAAACTTGAACTTTATATGTAAAAGAACTGAGGGACCTGGCCGCCTCAGTTACATCTATAATGAATAATATCCAGAACTGCAATCTCGATATTCTCTATAAGAACCTTACATATGTAATCTGCTATGTCTCATCATAATAAGGTCACCTTTCAAATACTCACTATCGCTTTATTTTCCATCAAGGCGTATTCATCATATTTGATTCAACAAGCATAAGATTGTCGATTTAATAATACGTCTTATGGGATTCAATCGAGTCGATGTGGCCGAGCTTTTGGTTAAATGTAATAGATGTTGCTGTATTTGTAATAGGTTTTGTGGAATTAAAATCGAAACTGATCATATTATGCCAAAGTTGGATAGTAATGATGACAACATCGACAACGCTATTCCTGTATGCTTTGATTGCCATGCTGAGATACATCTTTATAATGATAAGCACCCGCGAGGAAGAAAATACATTCCCGAAGAACTTAGAATGCATAAAAAGAAATGGTTAGAACATTGTGAGAAAAATCCAGGCATGAGAGAAAATAAAGTAGAATCAAAACAGGAAGTATTACTATCATTGATAAACGAATTGGAATTTAACAGAATAATTGCCGAAAATATGGATAAACTATCTATACCGTTCGAGACAGCACAATTTCATAAAGCAATGAATTCTGGTATATTGTCATTTCTCGATGAGAGTATTAAGAATAATATATACCTCACATATTTGAAAATTAAAGAAGCTAATAAGAATTATGATGATTATACAAGGGCACTTGAGAAACATCAAGGTGTTTATGCCATCACGAATCCCGTCAAGATTGCCTATGAAAACTCATCAAGAATCTGTCTTGGATTAATTGTCAAATCTCTGGCTATCATTCAAGACATTTCCAATAAGAAATAAAATGATCAAAATCGCTTACCTCGGGTCAAAGAAAGTTTTTAAGCATTTAAAAGATAGTTTTTCTAGAATTATTTTTTCCGATTAAAATTGATATTGGATATATATCTTAATCTATTATTTGGAAATCTTCCAAAATTCTTGAGTGGTACTAATTAGTTTAATCGAAGCATATCAAGATTAATTAAATATGCATAAAAAATTCTATTTAGGATTCTGGTTGTCCTATGGAATGTTATTACTATGTTTAATATCAGAATATAGGTAATTTCAAATGAAATTAGCAATAGCACTGTTCTTTTAGATCAGATTCGTTTAATATTGTTGGCGAAGTGTTGAATGAATCTGCTGAGACTAAAGAGTTTGTTAAACTTTTCGTAACACTCTATGAATCTAGTTATGAGATTATGGGAACAGATTTTACTTACACTGATCCTTCTGACATTTTTCCCCAGGACTCTGCTCCATTTTCATTATAAATAACTGATTAAGACGTCAGCAATTTAGATTTGGTAAATAGTTATAAGATACAGGTAAGCAGTTTATGAAATCTAGGATAAAGGACGTAATTTGGTTAAAAGAAATTGCGAAAATAATTGCCTATACCAAATTGTTTTAAAGATCCGCTTTATTCACAAATATTTTTGGGTATGCTATTTTCACAATCATTATTGGTATAAATGTTGCTAATCGACGAACCCTGTCTTGATTCATCAAGAACATCATTCCCATTATCAGTCAAGCTATTTGTTATAACTTTATTATCATAACTTATATTGGCCAAATAAATGCCATTTATAGAACCTGAGATTTCATTTCCATTAATCACAGATTTTTTAGTATTTACAAAAGTTATTCCGCTTAAAGGGTTATCAACAATAGTGTTGTTTGTGATGTTAATCTTATTTCCGCTATGAGACGATATACCGATATTATCATTATTTTTCATTACATTATTTGATATTTCTATATCTCCTGAACCACTAATGAATAGACCCATTCCATTTTCCTTTAAAGTAGTTTGAGAAACTTTAATCGAATATGTTTCTTGAACACCTATACCGGATTTAAAATTACCAATAGTGCCTGGTCCTTTAACTTCAGAATTTGGACCTACCATAAATATGCCAAATGTATCTGAAGATGATGATGGACCAGTTATACTATATCCATTGAGAAATAAACTGGCATCCGCTCCAAGAATTACTCCATCACCATTACAATTTAGATCTTTAGAAAGGGTTACATTACCTTCAAGTACATCTCCGCATTCAATTTCTTCATTCTGGATTGATTGAGAAGTTAATTCGCTATCGATATTTTCGTTCTCTTCTGGCATATTTTGACCATAAATAGGATTATCTATAGATAGTAAAAGAAGGATTGATGAGAAAAATAAAATTATAGAAAATGATTTGGTAGTTAAATTTAAGCTTGACAATTCTTATCTACTAGTTTGTTAAATGATATAAAAACGAAGCTATATCATGATTTCATCTTTAATTGAATATTCAAGATAGTTAGGAGAAGGATCTCTAAATCCATCTGTAACATTATTTCCTAAAGTGAAATCTTCTCAAAGATTGAATAATACTCATTAAGAATCCTAACTTCTAGTGCATTATCATTTTGTTACAAGAATATAGAAATTAGATACTTGATTTATTATTTCATGTTCATAGATGGATTTAACAAATGGATTGTAATCAGTTGTAAAGCAGAATAAATTATCGTTATTTTCGTTATTTGGATTTGTTGATCTTCCTCATTGTCAACCGTAGAACCCATTCAGTTTGTTATAATAATTAAAATGATTTGGGATCCGTGAATAAATTATTTGATTTTTTTAGTTTCATGAAAATGTATTGCGTTTGCCTCTTCATATCTTTGTATCAATACTCATATCGTTTGAGTGTCGGCAGTCACATTGCTTGCAATGGCTACTTTGGATTTAGGATTATCCGGTTAGAAAAGGTGTGGAAGAGATCAAGAGACTCGATGCAGAAAGAACGAGAATTCAATCCCAATATACATAGGAAAGGATACTCAGATAACTTTGAATGTGACAATTGCTCATTACAAGGTGATACTCACTTAGTGAGGGATCATGTTTGTATATGTTCGAATATGCAAGAGTTTTTGGACAGTTCACAAACTACCGCCAAAAAATAAAAAGAAAAGATAAATACGTATACCATAAAAGGAGAAGTGAATAGAAATGCAAACTAGAATTTTGTTAATTGTTGTGGTTACAGTTTTAATTATAGGTCTTAGGGGTCCATCAGATGTCAGTGCTCAAGGAAGTAGTGATGAGTACAAGACTTTCACCAGTCCTGAATTTAAATTCAGTATAGAATATCCAGTGGATATGGAGCCATATGATTTGCTTGATGACAAAGAGATTCCATTTGTTTCATTTAGCGGTATTCTTAGTGAAAAAGATAGTTCTTTTTTATTCATTCATCCCAATGATAAAACACTGGAACAATTTATCGAACTGCAGTTGGCTGAGAAACCATTGATAGGAGGGAGTAAACAAATGCTTGATACGCCCACAAGCATCACCGTAAATGAAGATATTGGGGGACTAGAATTTTCTTACACTATACTTGGTGATTCCAGTATGACAAGATCTCTGGTGTTTGCTCATGACGATCATATATATAACTTCATGCTAACCGGAGCAACCAGCGCTTTTAATGAAAACCAGTATGATCACATGATTGATTCAATAAAGTTTTTTGATTAGTCTTTACCAAACACTTCTTTATGATCACCAATAGCCAGTATCACTATGGTTTTGTCGGGTCTTATAACATAATATATTACTCTGTAGGAAATGTTTAATCTAGCTACGTAAACTTGAACCCCTTTGATAATCTCTAGTTTACCAAGCTTAGAAGGATCTTCACAATTTTCAAAATCAGCTAATAGGGAATCATATCGTTTTTTTGCTGATGAATCTAGACGCTTTAATAGTTTAGTCGTATTTTTAGGTGTTCTAATTATCCAAGTTTTGGCCAAATCTTCTTCTTAATTCTGCTCGGTATTCAGGGATTGTAAAATCTTCATAATCACCATTCTCCAAATCTTTCAAGCTTTGTTCAATTTGCTCTTCAATGCTTGGTATTTTGTTTTTTGTTTGGGTGGCCATATTGTTATCGACTATCATATTATCAACATCAAAGGATAAAAACATTATTAGTAATTCACTAATCATTTTTTTTAATTAATCAAAGTTTAGGCTTTTCAATATCATCGATACAGATTTTTTCCATCGGTATAGATCCACTTTTGTCTCCTATGGTCCAACCACACGACTAAAGCTTGCGGAGCAATTGGTTTTTTCATACTACCCTACATCCGCGATTTTCGTAATTTAATCAATGATAATTAAGTCTTTATGGGGTTGTTTTTGCTAACAAGTGAACAGGCATTGACCCGAAGTTCCAGTTGTTTAAATTAGGTTGTTGGACTAGTGCCCTCTGCTTTTCATATAGATTCTTCAGTTTAATATGTTTGTCTTGTAAGAATTGTTTTAGAAATAGCATCAATACAGGTACAACCGATGTTTTATTGGATAACTTACAGCAAAGGTTTGCAGTCTTTACCTTTGTCGATTGTTTTTGATTTCGTGGAATCTCTCAAATTTTCAGTCCCGATCGTTGATTGTAATTCTTCCAGATCAGAAGGTATGGGTATTTGTTCTATTGAACAAACATATTCATCAATACTTTTTTCATCTGTATCGTTATATTTGTTCAAACCATATCTTGGGTCTCTGGCACTAAGATTATTAAATCGCTTCCAGGCAAATATATCAGGTATTTTTTCCAACATTGAAAATTCTGTTTGATCAAGTTTCTGTAAAAGATCAGTAGTCCTGAAAAGTAGGGCAGGAGTGATAGATTGTTTGTTCTTTGGATCATTTAAGGCGCTCAATATCACCTTTCGGTAATATGCAAAATGGTTTACCAGTTCCATTATTCTAGAAATGTAGGTGTGATTTGATTTTTTTTAATTCCTGAAGTTGTTTTGCATTTATCTCCTCGTATCTCTGTAATCTGTTATACAGAGAATTTATAGATATATCTATTTTCAGAGTCGATATAATTTCTGTATGTATCTCTTTTACAGTCATACCCCTCATCTTACATACCATTAGCAAGAACTGGATTTGAGATTCTTTCTCGTTAAATGATTTTGGCATTTAGTACTAAGCTAAAAAGAAAGAGGGAAAATAAAAGAATGTCTATCATTTCTTATTTCCTTTTAGTGGACCTTAATTGACATCTTTTTTGAAAAAATTGCCAAATTATGTGTCTTCTATTTGGAATTTCATTATCTTAAATGGTAGAATTATATTTTTGAATATTAACAAAAGATCTTTCTCAGTAGGGTTGATATATTTGAAAAAGAATTATTACACGAATTTGATCAGATACTTTAAATTATTTAGATTTATTTAAATGATCCTACATTTTTATCATCTTTCCAAATACTTTACTGGAATAAATGCAATTTTCATCACTTTGAAAATATCGATTTAGGTCGGTAAATATATTGTATTTGACGATGAATTGGCATATACATACTTGGTTATTTGCTTCATCCAATAACTTGAATATATTTGTCCGGCCGATTCCGTATTTCATAAGGTCTATAATTTCGATATTTAACCAGTTTTCACCCACATTATTGTAATTATTTGAAAGCTTGAGTTTGAAGAATTGTAGATTATTATCATCTTGAGACAAATTCGTGTATTTCTCGTTTTTTTCTCTCGACTTATTACTAAATTGTTTTACATCAATGATAGGATAATACCCATTCTTACGCTTATCCACTTTGGATTGAAAGTCATCTATCAATCCATTATTTTTAAGTTCAGTCAAATACGTTTTCTTTATGGCATCTGTTGTCAAAGTCTTTCCAGATTTTTCTATTAAAAAATCAGCCAGTTCATTTGTGTACACAGCTATTTTGTCTTCCAAGATATCATCTTTTTCAAGTGGACTTTCTTTAGATAAGAATAGTGGAATGAAAATATTTGTAAAAAATTCTATTTTATATGATGGAATGCCATTAAGATTGTGTGTCAGTTTTAACACCTCTTCTAAGTCTGAAAGTAGGGATACGGCCAAGGTTTCACTACCAAAAACTAGTTTGGGTCTATTGGTAGCATTAATTTTGGTTATCAAATTAAGTAATGAAAATATCCTATTTGTAATTCTTACATCAGGCCCTTTTTCAGAAGGTAAAGATTGTGAGAGAATGGAACCATAAGGAATCCAAACAGTGTTATCATGATTCATTAAAAGTTGCTTTTTTAATATCGAAACACATTCCATGGTTACCTTTAGATCTTCATTTGAGACTATGAGCTGTTCTTGAACCAAAGCTGGTAGTCCTTTCTTTTGTGCAATTAGAATGTTAGAATCCTGGTATTTTTGTTTTATCATATTAGGAGAGGCAATGAAAAACCTACTTTGAATTTCAGGCCACATTGACCAACTAGAATCATCTTTGGCACTGCAAAATATACAAACAGGCCATCCTCTTGTTACCACATGTTTTACTTCTAGACTTTTATCTGCTTTGTATACATAAGGATGCTCTATTTCAAATGTATCGTGTGAAAGTATAGGCTTTAAAATAGTCCATGTATCTGCGTGAGGTGGCTCCAAAAAAACTAGAGCCCTGTTCGAAAGATCAATTAACATTTTAGAATGTTCATATAGTAGTTTACGCTGTTCTTCTAATTCACTTTTCCTGTCTTTATCTTCTTCCTTTCTTATCTTTTTATTTAATTCCTGTATTTCTTCTTGAATTGGTTGGTTGTCCTCATCTACCAAAATGCCTCTATCTCGAATCAATACCTTTGGGGACATATTCCCTAACATCCATATATCTTGTCTTGGGAAAAATTTCATGACTTCAGATACGGCATATGTTTTACCTTCGCTAGTAGGTGCAACGATTCCAAGATTTAGTGGATCCTTGGTATAAGCACTGAGTCCTGCGTAAAGAATCAACCGAATTAGAGAATCTTCTCTTTTGATTGTTTTTTTAGCGATATTAATAATATATTCTGCAAATTTTCTTCCAGGGATTTTTTCAAATAGATTTTGGTAGTCACTGTCTTCATAGTTTTCTCTGCTTTTCTTTACTTCGTCCTGTATTTGCACAACTTTTGATTTATTCTTGTCGTTACTTACCCATAACATTGCCTGCTTTACTAGTTTTTTAATTTCACTAGTCTCTAATGGATCTTTGCAATGTTTTTCATTCCATGAAATTGCCCTAGCTAATAATTCATCAAAGGTTAATGATAGATTCGACCTCACATACGAGGATTCACAGAATCTTAAAACTTGAAGATGTCTGTTGTTCCCCTCATAAACTATAAAATCATCTTCGAATAATTCTGATATTTGAGCCTTGTTGTCTTTAAGATCTCTTTTAATATAATATTTATCATAAATCTTATTTATTGCAATCTCTAGTTCTTTTGATTGTTCTTTATTAAGAATAGTGGGTTCTTTAGTTCCTATAATTTCATAAGGATAGTCATTTTTATGAATCGAAGGACTAACAATCATTAGTCCATGTTTTCCATCTGATTTTACTTCCATAGCTGGTATTTGAGTATCGTCGTCTTGATGAGGTTTCTTTATTCCACCTAATCCACTTTTTTTGCCTAGTGGTTCTTCTACAATAAAGTATATGTGCGTTTTATTAAGATCGTCCTTATGTTGCTCTACAATGGTCTTTTGAGATAGCTTCTCCAAATTGTCAATTTCTCCAAAGTGTAAAAGAAACTCCTGGATACCTTTTTTGTTATCAATATCTATGCAAGCAAGATATTTACCTTCATACTTTCCACTCCAAATCTTTCCAGCAATCACTGCAACTCCCTTATCAAATAATCCAGTTTTTTTCCAGGTCTGATAAATTCCGTCTGGAAGAGGTTGACCTTGCCATGTGGACCACGTTATTTGAGTAGTTTCATTTTTTGAGTCAAAAGGAATACAATTAATCCCTATCTCATAGTACCAAAAATCAGAATCAATAGTATTATGTGTTTCAACCGACATTTCCAGTTTGGTCCTTACTTAAATTCAATCCGAGTTTTTCCTTCCGAGATCATTCCTTCAATGTCATATCCAGTTTCTTTTTCAACTTGTTTAAATATTGGGTGAAGTAAATTTTCATCAGCGCTTATTTTATCTTTGTAACCTAAGCGGATTACATCATCCTTATTAATTATGATTATTCTTTCTTTATCTGATTCAGTAGCTATTTCTTTAGCTGCCTCTACTAAATCAAAAAATAATGAACCTTTGAAATTGTCAAGCTGGTTTTGCTTTGCGTTTGATATTATTTTTGGTAGTTGAATATCTATGACCATTTTTTTGCCAACTCCAACAGAAGTTGCATAAGTTCCTTTTGTTGGTTCTTGATTTGGTTTTGATTTATTAGAATCTGTTCCTGCTGTTTACTATCATATTCTATGATTTCTGTCATGTGCTCTAAGAGAGAATTGCGATTACCAGTCCATCCAGGGTTATCTTCAACTTTATTCTGATTTTCCTGATTGTTGAATTCTAAATCCACTCCTTGTGAATATTTTTTTTTATAAGGAGGAAGTTTAGGACATTCATGTGAAATATCTTCCAGGAACTCTTGAGGGATAGGTTTGCCACTTTTGCTACGTATTTTGTCATCGAAGTATATCTTTTTTCCACAACCGTTCCTACAATATCTTACATATCGATTTGGATCATCTTTATCATTTTGTTTAGACATTCTGAATTTCTTCCTTCCCGTCCTTTCTTTCGAATTTTTTAATACAAAAGGAACATAGATTCAACTTTATGATTCCAAATTGTCCTGCATTAACGTAGATGTACTTTATGGCTTTTTTCTTACAAGCAAAACCAAAGCATGTTTCAGAAGAATCTTTATTAGTAAATTCCTTGTTACTAGTATTATCAGTAATCGTTGACATTGTATTGACCCCTAACTGCAGATAGCTTCGTTTAATATGCCCGTATTAATCAAATCTGTCTGCATCACCAATTTTCTTAGGATTATATTATCTCCTTTTTTCTTGATTTCTACATAGTCTCCCTTTAGAATGTTAAGGTCTTCTGAAATATTATGGGGAATTACCACCGATAATGAGGTTTTTCCTGTTATGCCGTTTATCTTATGGATATATTTTTCCATTAACATAAACAATATATAGTGCTTGATAAATATAGACATTATAAAGAGTTAGTAACTTAATTAAATGACTATTAGAAACAGATTAAACAAAACAAGGAGTTTGCCGAACATCAGCGTTACAGATTTACTAGAGAACGACAGTGAAGAAATGAGAATTTATCAGGATATACTAAGGTTTTTTGTTACAAAAATATATTCATTGCTTGAAGATCATAATAAGTTAAAAAGTGGTTATGATTTTAGAACCAGAGAATTAGTAAACTGGCTGTTGGAAGAAAATCGTGAATTAATAAATGAGTTCCAAAATTCTAGGATGAACAAATCCTATAGAGCTCATTCGAAAACTCCTCTAATAATCAAAAGACTAGAAAAACTGATTGAATTAGGTTTGCTGATAAAAACAAAGGATAAAGTCGAATCGCTACGTAATAAGGATCTGACTGATCTTTATACTATCACAGCGAGGGGCACATTACTTGCATTATCATTAGACTTACACAACCACAACAAAAGGTCAAATAAATATAAAAAAATACTTGAATTCTTACTTAAGAGGAGCTTGATTTATCTGTCTCCTGGATATAGAGATTGGAATAATCACTACTATCACTTCCTCAAAGAAATGCTTGAAAATTGTATCAAGGAATATGGAGACATTGTACTTTCTTTCATCGATTTATTTCAGGGTTATCAGAATGGTCATGATATCAACTTCTCAGAATTAAGACGTGAAACCAACAGTATCTTTTTTAACAAGATTATTATAGATAAAAAGTTCCAATCACAATTTTTTAAAACATTGGAAGATTTCCGAATATCTTCTTTTATTAAAACAAACGCTGACGAATCTATTGCAAGAGAATTTATGACTTCAGCACGATATTTGTTAAGATTTCAGTTCAAACTGGATGTAGAAAATCATCTAGAAGGAACGATCTCGGAATTTTTGAAATATGAATCCCGAAATGTCAGAGTTTCTAAGTGGATGAAAAGAAATGATGTAATTAATATTACTTCCGGAGAAATTGATGAAGAAATAAATAGAAAAAATATTGAAGAAGAAGTAATATTAGATTTTGAGATAAAAAACCGATGGGACATGGAGAGAAACAAAAATTTATCTCATTATGACAGGATCACAATAATAATAAAATGTTTGCAATGTAATCTTATTTATCCTATTTCTTTCGGATTCGAGAAAGAATTACTAAATGAAATCAAATGCAAGAATTGTAAAACAACTTCAGTAGGTCTATATGATTTTGAAATGAATTAAATAGTGAATATCAATAGACTACTGATACGATTTCCATGGATGAAACAAAGCGGACAAACAATCTAGAAAATGAGTTATAATGATTACGAGTTTATTGTCCATAAAAATTAAGATTTACTAACTATCATTTTGATGTCAAATCTTTTAGTAGCCATCTGTACCGGATATCTAACTATTATTATTCTATTTGATTTAGAATTTCTGGTTTAATGTTTGCTAATGTAGGATTTTGCTGAATGAGCATAAAGATTTTGTTCATTCCTTCCTTCAATAATTTCACATTATCCTCTAATCCCTTTATTTGATCTTCTTTTTCTTGAAGCTTTCCCTTTATCACATATTCATTATTCTGATTGTCTTCTCTTAGCCTGTGAATTTGGTTTTTTAAAGTAATTCTTTCTGAATTTATTGTAAGTAAATCAACAGCTTTACGATAGTCATTTGATACTTCTGTTTCTGTTGGCCTATAATAGCAATCAGATAAACCAATATTATGACCCATGGTTAGCTCTACATTAATAGGTCGCATTACTTGCCCTGCCCTTGATTTATAGAATTTTCTAAAACCGTGTGCTGCTTTAAATTCATGTCTTTTTATTCCATCTTTAAGCTTGTTTCTTATGCCTTGATCCCATAATGCCCGTTCTAACATCCTCTTTATTCCAGTGTTCTTAATTTTCTTAGGAACGGTTGCTAGGCCCCATCGAGCACCATAACTTACATTTGTTGTTTGCCATAGGTCCCTCATCAACCAACTTTCACCATTTATGTTCTCTCCATAAGAGGCGCGAAATTCCATCCAATCCTTTAATGCTTTATATGCTTCAGGAGTAATAAAGGAATAATATTCTTCAACATCACCTTCATAGACTTTTAGTTTGGCCGCTACTACCGTTTTATCATCTTGATTTACGATAGGAATTACATGTTTCCACTTTAGATAATCCCAAGCACCTAATCGTATTCCAGATGATACCATAGTATAAACAACAGGTTTTATTCTTCTGTCTGGATATTCAACAAGTTTTTGAATTTCTTCTAATGTGGGTGCTCTGTCATTTGCAGCCTGTACAGCCCTTGGAAGACCCTTCATTAGTTTCTTCCAAGGAATATTCAAGTCACAAGAATCGCAGAATAATTTTATCGCCTTTATAAAGTTCCGTAATGTAGATGCTGTTATTTCACCTTTGTATACCCTATCCTTTTGAAAATGTAAAAATGTAATTACTTGTTCAATTGCCCAATTAGTATCAATTTTTCCTTTAACGGAAAAATTATTGCACCTTACCTCCATATTCTTGAGATTTTCTACCTCGAAATGAATATGGTTAAAGAAATGTCTAAGTCTTCTTTCATAGTATTTTCTAGTAACTTCGGATCTGATTGAAAAGACAAACATTTTGTATGCATTGGATAAATAATAATTATAACTATTGCTTTCTGTCAAAGGATTAATCTCGCAATTGGTGCGTGACATCAATTCATTATAAAAGGTGGTGCCTATTAAAGCGACAATATTGATGTGGGGCCAGAGGGATTCGAACCCTCGACCGCCAGCGCCCCGGGCTTATACCCAAAATTGGATGGTATCCTGCCAAGCTAGACGATAGCCCCTTTGTTTATTAAAAATAAACCTCTCATTTTTAAACCTAAGTATATAACTAATTGCGGACAAATTCTAAAGATACATTTTAATAATTAGTTAAATGCTTTATAGCATATCATTTATGCTGGTTAATGAACTAGATGCCATAGACAAAGAAATACTTAATGATATTCAATGGTCTTTTCCTTTGGTTGAAAGACCGTTCTTAGAAATGGCAAATAAATACCAATTAAAGGAAGAAGAAGTTCTCGATAGAACTCAAAGATTAAAAGATATTGGAATTATTAGACAGATAAGTGCAATTTTTGATACTCGTAAGTTAGGATACAAGAGTGCGTTAGTAGCTTTTTCAGTGGATAAAAATAAGATAGATTATGTCGCTAATGAAATAAACAAACACCCAGGTGTAAGTCACAACTACGAAAGAAATCATGAATACAATGTTTGGTTTACGTTAGCTGTATCTCCGGATGCAGATATGAAAACCGATTTAGATAGAATGGCCTCCCTAGATGGAGTTTTAAAATATAGAGTATTGCCAACGCTAAAAATGTATAAAATAGGCGTGAAATTGGACATGGTAAATGATGATCCTGAAAAACCTAGTCCCACCGATGATGTAAAAAAAATGGATGCAAAAGCAGAGAAAATATCAGAAGTGGATAAAGAATACATTAGACAATTGCAAAAAGATATCAAGATAATTAGAGAACCATTCAAAACAATCGCGGATGATTTGGGAATTAATCTGGAAGAGCTCTTTAACAAAGTTAAGGAATATCAAAATATAGGCATCATGAGAAGATTTGCAGCAATTCTCAGGCACAGACAAGCAGGCTTTACGGCAAATGGAATGATAGTATGGAATGTGCCGGAGGAAAAAATAGATCAAATAGGATCAAAAATCGCTTCTTTTCCGCAAGTAAGCCATTGTTATAGACGTCCTATATACCCAGACTGGGAATTTAATCTTTTTAGTATGATTCATGCTAGAACAATTGATGCAGCTGAAAAAATAGCGAAGGAAATATCTGCAATAATTAAAATTGATAGATACAGAATATTGTTTAGTTCTAGAGAATTTAAAAAAGAAAGAGTAAAATATTTCGAGTAAATTACGGTTTTGTTAATTAAAAATTTTTAATTATGCCAATAATTTAGGCATATCAAAGTTTTTTTCATACATTTGTTCAATTTGGAGTTTCTCATCTTCATTCAAATAATTACCATCAGAAATTTGAGCAAACAAATCTATTTCTTCAATACTTGTAACAGTTGGTAAAAGAACGGAGATTTGTTTTTGCGATAAAATATACTTCATAGAAATTTCAGTAATATCCCATCCATGGGAATTAGCAATGGGTTTGAGTTTTTCTATTTTTTGCATCGCTTGTATAATCCATTCTTTTTTTCTATTATTTCTATGGTCATTCTTATCAAATACCGTATGCTCATTTACTTTGCCAGTTAAAACTCCAGATGCATCGGGTACTCTAACCATTATGCCTACTGAATCATTTCTTTTATCCACAGCATCAAAAAATACCCTTCCAGGATCTTGTTCTAATATATTATAAACAGTTTGTAAACAAACTATATTCCGGGTTTCTATAGCGTGAATTCCTTCTTTTTCCCATCCTATTGCGGGCCCTAAAGCAACGCCGTGACTCTTAATTTTTCCAGAGTTTACAAATTCATCTAGTTTGTGAAATAATTTATCGTTTTCTATCGCATCCATTTTGGGATTATGCAAACTATATACATCAATAAAATTGGTTTCTAATCTTTTCATGCTTTCTGACAAAGCATATTCTAAGAATTCTGGAGTATGCTTTTGGGGAATCTCGCCGTGTCCTATTTGCTCTGCACTATACATATCATAACCCCATTTAGTGGAATAAATTACCTCATTGCGCATATCTTTAAAGGCTTTTGCTAATAACTTTTCACTCTTGCCCCTTCCATACATATCAGCAGTTTCATAAAAATTAATTCCTAAATCAAAAGCATGTTTTAGCATCTTTATAGATTCATCTTCTTCAAGTTTTTTTCCCCACCAGTCTAAACCTAAAGTCCACGTTCCAAATCCAATTTCACTAACTTTAATGCCAGTATTTCCTAAGTTGCGATATTTCATTAAATTATACTCCTCACTTTTTCAGATAGTTTATTGAAATTATTGTCATCTATACAAGGTTTACTGATTGACTTTAGATATTCAAATGGATTTTCGGGCAGATGATTTTCAAAATATGTGATCAAGTCTGGATCGTGCGAGTCGATTTGAATCCACGACTTACAACCTACCCATTCAGGTTTATTAGTGATTGTTATTGAATTATTCAATTTGTATACTCGTAACAGTAATAAATAAAGCGGTTTTTTTGGATTATAATCAAATCGAGATTTGAGATAATCATCAGTCCATATATGGAAAGTCTCTAATTTTTTTAACGTAGTTAAATCTGGCACTTCACTAAAATGAGTTATCTCAACAAATGATGTAATCTCAGTTGTTTTATTTGAATCGGGCAGAGTTTCGGCATTGTCCAATCCATTTTTTCTGTTTAATTCATCCAGGGTTGTATGATAGTCCATACGGATTGATTCTTTAGCTTGATGTTCAAAAGTTGGGGATAAGAAAAAATTCTTGAACTTTAGTTCAAAGCCGTTTCGAAATTCCATAATGCCTCCTTTTCTGAACGATAAAATTTGATTTCCAGATTCTAGGGCTTTGCAAACTATAGCCCACTCTTTTAATGCTCCAAGAGAATTTGCATTGGATTTTGATTTGTCATTAGAACTTTCTTGAATATTATTGACTTGGGTTGCAGTTGCAGCATCAGAAGAAATCGTTGAATGTGTTCTTTCAGAATCAAGACCGAATCTTTTCAATGGGACAGTTCTGGAATTGAAACCCACAATATCATTAAAACCATCATCTAAAAAAGAATTAGAAATCATATAAACCCCAGCTTACAATTGTATTGTTATTATAAATAAATATTATTAACCACTGATTTTTGAACAAATAGATGCTTTTAACCCAGGCTCTTAATTATCTCTTCTATATTTTTTAGGACACATGGGATCATCGGTGTATCTTTGATGATATATTTACTAACTTGAGTTTCACGTAGGTCTATGATCAGGCTCTGAAATTTTGAAAGATCGTCAGTTTCAAAGGCCAACATAAAATCCTGATCATCAATGCCGAATGAATAGGTGGTATTAAGTCGAATTTCGGGATATTTTCTTCCAACCCTTATATGTTCTTCCATCATCTCTTTTCTTTTCTCAAACGGCAAAAGATACCATTCCCGAGATTTAATGAATGGATACACTACCGCATATCGCAATGGCTCCTCTTCAGTTTCAAAACCAAGTTTAACCTGATTTGAATAAAATGATTTTCTAGTTAAAGAAAGATATGTAGATGTAGGTTCTATATATTTTCCCAGTATAGTAGTATAAATTTTTGAAGCCAGTATCTGAATATTTTCTAGTGATGGCGACAGGGTCCAAATCATAAATTCACTGTCATGTCTTAAACCGATAGTAGAATAAGTTCTAATTTTTATTCTCTTGCGTGCAGTATTTAATAATTCAAGAAACTCGCGTGAAGTCTCATCTTTGCCCAGCTCATTCAACCAACGCCACTTGGGATCGACTTTATAAAATGTAAAAGTAAAGAATTTTTCAGAGCTGTTTTTGTTATCGGATTCATCAGTCTTGGCACCTGATAGTTCAGGATCTTTTGCAGTTGTAGCGCTCACACCATCATCTTCTCTTGCATTATTTAAATTATCAATTTTATTTTTTTTAATACCAGATAAATTATCAACTTCTGAAGGACTTTTATTCTTGTTTCGCATGACTTGTATGCTGTTTTAAATTAATAAATAGTTTAATACCATCTCTCATTTGACAGACATTATTTTTTGAGGGATAATGGATAATGGATAATGGATAATGACCTCTATTGGTATGAATTTTAGGATTATCATGTTTTCACAGATACAGATTTGATAATTCTGGTCTCATAATATCCTACCAATGTCACGAATTAATATAATCAGTGTACATGAACTATTCGTAAATCGAAGAGTGATTTCTCTGTGATGGATTCATATATTTTAGACCACAGTTGGAAGTATCTTTTTTATTTGTAATCTTTTTCTTCTTGTCCTTATCTTTTAATTTTTCTCCATCATTATAGTCCCTTTTATTTTCCAAGTAGGCAGTAGTAGGCTCAAAAGCAACAGAATGCGGATCAAAGAATGTTCCATGATTCTTCAGATCATTGTTTTTTATTATTCTTACCTTCTTTTTCATATCCATCACCTTTTTTTGTTTCTTACTCCTTTGTTTGCTAACGAATCTATGACGTCGAATGCAAACTGGTAAAACCAAGCAAAAAGAGGATAATAAACTTATTCTAAGATTAGGAAAAAGGTACTTGAGATTGGGTGAGTAGAATGAATAGTGATTTTTGATTTTTCTTCTTTTGTTTATTTAGGCTCCAACAATAGAAAAACTCATTATTCATAAAACATCAATAATAACGCCTTCTGAAATCATTGTTTTTTATGATTTAATCTCAAGGAGGGAAAAAGTGATGTATATATCCAGATACTATAAACGGCCAAAAAAGCATTAATTCTTGAATGAAACAAGCTAGGATAAATAGAATTTTTTCAATAGTGTCGCTTAGTTGCTTTCTTACGTGTATTGCTTCATTAATTTATATAAACATGGGGTAGTTTAACAAAATTTGGAGGGTAAAATAGGCTGTTTATTGAAAATAAGACATGGTGGTCGATGCAGGCATGCTTATGAGGAGCAAATATTGTCTAAAGGATGATGATCTATTGGTCATTGCTACTCAAAATTGATGTCAATATGTAATATCGACACCGCCATATTTTGTAAATACGAAATGGAAATTTAAGGTGTAACTTGAATAGTTTATTTTACTTATATACGTCATCTTTAGCACGTGTTCATAACGCTAAATCAAAAAATATCTATTAGCCTTGCCTTTTCCCATACCCCACTTCTTTATCAAAGATAATGGAAATAGCGGATTATTCCGTTGATATCTTTCTTGCTCATTATACCACATGGTTAAAAGGTGGTACAATGAGAAAATTCTAAACTATGCTTTGGATGTCTCCCTATTAATCTCCTGAGCTTCATCAGACAGTCCAAGCCAAGCATATCCTTTAGACTCTAATTCCTCCGATAGCTCCCTTCCGGCTGTTTTTATTATTTTTCCTTTTGACATCACATGTACTTTATCTAGTTTATTCAAATAACGCAAAATCCTTGCATAGTGAGTAATAACGATCACTCCTGCACCTGTTTCAATTAATTTATTGATTGCCTCAGCAACAGACTTTACAGCGTCTATATCTAATCCAGAATCAGGCTCGTCAAGAATTGCAAGATTGGGTCTCAAGACCAGCATTTGCATTACTTCAGATCTCTTTTTTTCTCCTCCAGAAAAACCTTCATTAAGGTATCTACTTAAAAAGCTTGGATCTAGACCCACATCACCAAGATTTCTCTTTAGATATTCGTGGAATTCTTTTACGGTTATGAAAACTTCTCGATCCTTTTGCTCGGCTGTTAATGATTTACTTAATATATTATAGGCATTGCGTAAGAAATGACTATATCCTACTCCAGATACTTCAGTCGGATATTGAAATCCTAAAAATAATCCCTTCCTTGCTCTTTCATCTGTTTTTAAAGGAATAATGCTTTCATTATTAATTAAAATATCACCTGAAGTTATAGAATAACGCGGATGACCCAACAAAACGTTGGCTAATGTGCTTTTTCCAGAGCCATTTAATCCCATAATGGCATGAACTTCACCTTTATTGACATCCAAATTAACACCGTTAAGTATTTTTTTATCTTCAATATTGACATTTAGATCTTTGATGGTTAAGAATGACATAAAATTTTATATATCAATACATAATATAAATATTCGTCAAAATAACACTGTTATAATTATAAAATTTATATATTTTGTGTAAATTTGGTTAATTAATTGATTAAAGTATAATAAATTATAATAATTTTATAAAAAAGAATACAAAGAAAATAAATTTTTGTAAAAAAATTAGGTTATTGTTATTTTTCCTTTCATGAATGGATGAACAGTACAGTGGTAATCATGTTCGCCTGGACCCATTTTTTCTGCAGGTACGCTAGCTTTAGCAGCTGGCATTATAATACTGGTATCAAAAAGTTTTCCGGTTTCTGGGTCTTCAGGTCCGGTTCCGCTAGTAGCCGTGTGTGGAACAGTATCTTCGTTAACCCAAGTCACTAATGCATCACTAGTAGCACTAGCAGGATCAGGTCCATATGCAGGATTTCCTTGTGTGGATGAACCCTGTAATATTTTCACTTCAACTTTATTGGCAAATGCAGATTCATCTATAGCCTCCGATGATGACTCTCCAGCTGCATCGGTAGCAGTAGCTACAGGAGCAGGTGGAAGTTCTTGTCTGTAAATAGAATCGACTATACCAGCTTTTGGAGTAGCTGCAGTAAACAAATAATAAGCAATTATTCCGACTATAACCGCCATCACTAGAAGCATAGAAAAAGCTCTTTTGTCAGTCTTATCAGCAGATATTGACAACAAATTGTATAAAAACCCCCTTATTAATTTCTTTTACGATTTTATTTGACAAAAAGACTATAATTTCAAATTTATCTATTATTGATGGGAAAAGAAGTATCCATGTATAATCCAAATGATATAACTTTTATTTCTGATTTCTGATATTTTATTGCAACGAGAGAATGCTGAAGGGGAGAGAAAGAATTAACTGTAGTATTTGTAATGACAGAATTGGTGATTTTAAATATGAGGCAATGCCACAATGGAATATTTCAGGATTCTTGTGTAGCAAATGTTATTCAAAAAAGCTATCAGAACACTATATAAAACAAAACCCAGAAGAAAAAAAATTAAAGTAAAAGCACACTATGCTGGATTAAGCTGGGCTTGGCTGGATTGGAAAGCTGAAATCAAAATAAGGTAATTCATGAAATTATTAATTAATCAACTTTATGGATCTCAACGGCCCTATTGTTTTCGATTATAGATCTAGCATTCTCAAAAGGTAAGATTGCCACATCGTCTCTCTGATACGGACCATATTTATTCATATTAACGCCTACAAATTGCTCCATGGAATCCAAAAACCTTATAATTACAAAATTCTGATTTATTGAAGATACGATCTTTTCCAAAGTTTTCGATTTTCCTTCAAGTAGCATTTTTATTACTATGTTAATTCTTTGCTCTCTTTCTCTATTTCCGAAAAATACGTATTTTTCTTCATCTGTGAGGTTAGAGTATTCAAATATATTTTGTGATTTAGAACTATTAAAAATTTTTTTGCATCTTAATACAAATATCAAAGTCGTTAATTTGACAACCAAGTTTATTAAATTGGAATTAATTTCTTTAGAAATTTTCTCCGTAGCCCCATTATTCTCTTTTTCATTTTGTTCTTTTAATAAAGAAACAAGATTTGAAATATTTTGATAAAAATTGTGAGGGACAGGCTGAGGTCCACTATCAAGATGGATTTCTCCTTTTAAAATATTAAAAATTTCATCTATTTTTATTAAATTAGTTGGCTTTCTATGATCCATCAGCAATCACACAATTTGTATACATGATAAGCTTAATTAGAGGTTTTTATTTTACTATATCGAATATTTCATTTGCCTTATAAAGTTACAGATGGAAAAACTGAATCTTTGAATTTTACCGCAGAACAAATAATGATGAGACTAAAGGATGAAGAAATTAAATTTCTAGATTTACAGTTTACTGGTTTAACTGGTAGATTCCATCATACTACAATGGCCTCCAATATGTTCAAAATAGAAGATTTTGAATATGGATTACCAAAATTGGATGGTTCTTCAATTAGAGGTTTTACTGAGATCCATGAATCTGATTTGATAATAAGACCAGACCCTTCTACATACGCAATAATACCATGGATAAAAGAATACAGAACAGCTAGACTAATTTGTGACATATTATCAGGGGGGGAAATTAGAAAGCAATTCAAAAAAGATCCTCGAGGTGTTGCAAGAAAGGCCGAAGAGTATGTTAGACATCAAGGATATTATAATTCATTTTGGGGACCTGAAGTAGAATTCTTTGTTTTTGATAAACTAGAAGTAAATACAATGACGCCATATAGATCTCAAAGTTATAATATTATATCAAAAGAAGCGCCGTGGTCGACAGAAGGTGTAGGCTATGCACTCAGATTAAAAGAAGGATACCTCCCAAGTGCCCCAGGCGACACATTAATGCAGTATCGTAATGAATGCGTGGATGTTTTGAGTAATAATTTTGGTATTATTTGCGATGCCCATCATCATGAAGTAGCAACAGCAGGACAATGCGAAATCGATATAAGATTTGATACGTTAGTAAATGCTGCAGATTCTGTTCAAAGCTATAAATATATTGTTAAAAATATAGCCAAGAAACAGGGCATGATTGCAACTATGATGCCTAAACCAATTGCACTTGATAACGGTTCAGGAATGCATGTTAATGTGAGTTTATGGGATAAAGAAAAAAATCTATTTTATGATATCAATGATTCATATGCAGAAATGTCTCAATTAGCCAGATATTTTGCGGCCGGAGTATTAAACCACGCTCCTGCATTGGCTGCAATAGTTGCTCCTACAACTAATTCTTATAGAAGACTAGTGCCTGGATACGAAGCACCCGTGTACATTGCATGGAGTACCGGTAACAGATCTGCGATAATTAGAAATCCAGCTCATTATAAAGGCGAAAGGTTCGCACACATGAAAAGGATAGAATTCCGAGCTCCTGATCCGTCATGCAATCCATATTTAGCATTTTCAGCAATAATATCAGCTGGTCTAGACGGGATAAAGAAAAAAACATCGATATCTGACCCAATAGACGAAGATATTTTCAAAATGGCACCGCAGCGCAGACGTGAATTAGGAATTAGACAATTGCCACCTTCACTTAGAGAAGCATACGAGGAATTAAATATTGACAGAGAATTTTTAAAGCCGATATTTGACGATGAAATTATAGATTCAATAATCTTGCAGGAAGCTAAGGATCATCAAGACGTTACCATAAGACCCCACCCACATGAGTTCTCGCTATATGCAGATGTCTGAAATGTAGGTTGAATTGAAAGCCAAGACCAACAGTATAATAAAACAAAGGTTAATAACACTGGATTAACACAGTTTTAAATAATTTTTTGGAGGGGTTGTCTAGACTGGTTAGGATACCTGCCTTACACGCAGGTGGTCATGGGTTCAAATCCCATTCCCTCCACTTTAGTCATGGAAAGTGACAAATATCTTTTAGATTTGAAAGCAACATCAAATTTCGTTTAATGCTCATTACTCCCATTGACTCATTTAATAATACACGAGAAGAGATAGAGGCCAGCAAGCTAGATGAACTTGAGTCAACAACTTTTTTGATTTATTCTTGTATTTTTTAGCTTATCAAGCTCTTGTTCTGTTAAGGAAAGAAGATACTATGAAATATTGCAGAATTGTCTTATAAACTCTAATATTTACTAGTCGTATTATTTTATGTACTTCAAATATTGACTATGCGAAGCAACAGGTCAAATCAAATGGCACGAGATTCAGGGTGTTGCCAATAGTAGATCAGTATTTGTCATTCATTCTAACCTTTTTTATTGTTCTCACTAACAAGTTTCTAAAATAAAACAATTCTTTAATTCATACTAATATCTGCTGCTAACTAATGCTAATGATTCCACCAATAATAATAAAATCATATGTCGATCCATTGTATTCACGGGTTTATAGAATGCTTTTATCTAAAAAAATAACAAAATTTAACGTTTCAAAGCATCTTAAACCTCACATATCCAAAATACTAAATGAAGTTCTACAGATTAGTCAAACAATGCCAATACAATTTACGACTATATCAGTACAGAACAAAATGAGATAAATATCAAGGAATCAACTAAAGAGAATTGTTCATCTATCAAGGCATTTTCATCATCAACAATCATCTTATAGTATTAAATTTGTAGTAAATTAGATGAATAGTTCAAATGTAAAGATAATGTATAAAAAGTCTTATTGTAAATATAGTTCATGATACTTAACTTAGAAGTCAGCCTTGGTAACGGTTATATTCATGGAATAGCATCAAATACTCAAAAATCATATAAAATAAATATACAGGAAGGTTCAGAAATTCACATGGTTCTTCCAGAAGATTTGCAAGTAAGTTCTAAAGAAGGATCGATTTTTTTTACAACTGAAACAGGATATGATATTTCTCTACAATTAAGTTTTAAAAAAATGGAAACAGATATGATTTTGATTTATACAGATATAGATACGTTAAGGAAGTTAGCTAAAAATCTCCCTATTCAGATGGAGATAAAATAATACAAAACAAATATCTTTTTTTAGTAATGCAAATACTCTCATATTATAAATCACATCATAAACTAGATTCTATAATTATTAAGTTATATATATAATTTAAAGAGTGCATTAGGCAAAGTAAACTACAATAAATCATTCTACCTCTTTTCCTGTAATTTCAAATAAATACCGATAACCATTCCTTGTTCCGAGATATTTATAATCCTCTAGATTCTCTATTATATCACCATCCATGATCCATTGAAAAGTTCTTTTTTCTTTTTCACTTATAGAATCATCTTCAATGCAAACTAGCGTATCTTGTTGATCCATGCTGAAATTGTAACCAATTACCTTTGTTCCCTTGGTTAAGAGAAGGGTAAAGGGACTTTGTTCATTAGGTCCAGGATCAAATCTATGTACTTTTAATTTCACAAGATAAAATAACGACGTCTCCTAATTATTGTATTGTCCTAAACGTAAGATGGTAGGTTTGATCATGATATATGATAAAGATAATTGTCTGATTAAATTGAACAGGTTTTGTCATTATTAATAAGCTAACATTAAAAATCCAATGTTACAGCATTGTTGATTAATATGGATGGAAAATGTTGAAAAAATAAATCTGACAATATTATTCAACAATCATACAACCTCAATCAACCTGCCAATGCGATCAAAATTGATTACAAGGTAGTACTGCATCACAACCATGAATTAAAGAACAATCTAGTCACTGAACCTGGAGAAAAATATGGAATTCTCTAATTTATGTTGAACTCTAGTGGCAAACCTAGATGCACTCATAGAAGTCAAAAACCAAGACTATAAGAAAAAGGGAAAGAAATAATGAATATGTAAGATATGTGGAAATAACTATTTCTATCTTTTGATCTTACTAATTCACTTCAGTTCTAAACAAAAGAACACAATAGTCCTCGGATGGTAAACCATATTCTGTTATTTCCATGCACTTATTTAGTTAAGTCAACTTGTTGAGACTTTTCATGACTTTTTTGGTTCCATTTTCCGATTACAATTGACATTGAACTAATCAGAGCAGTAATAGCATCTAAAAAGAACTGTTTACTCAAACCATCATAAAATATAACTTTGTATAAGCTAATTAACGGGTGAGACTTGATCATAGAAATATTCTTCGGTAATATGAGACTGTCTAACTCGATATATGTTAAATCTAGTTCTTTCCCAGTAATTTGGCTTTCAATATTTTTGTCCAGTTCAAAGGTTGTTCGGATTATAAAGCCATCATCTAAATCCTTTTGAAATTCCAAAAAGAATGGGGTAGATAACCCCGACGAATAAGGCAATTGTGGAGATATTTGTGCTTGAAATTCGATGCCTTCAGTTTTATTTTCCTTAGTGGTATCCTTTGCTTCATAGCCCCATTTTTTTAACCAATCAATTAATTCATAAAATTTTAATTCTTTTAATTTCATCAATTCAGGTCCATTTTTACCTGCGTCTTTTTCAACCGTTATCTCCTTACTTACATTACTAGAGGTAGATTCCGCCGCAGTATCGGTTTTGTTCGATGTAGACATCTTCTTAATTAAAATTAGAATATTATTTAAATAATGATTTCAATCTCAATTATGAGACTAACGTTTAGTTCAATATCATGAAAGAAACTCATTTGTTCCTTATCAAAGTAATCACTCTTGCTAATTGAAGTGATGGAGAAGGAATGTTAGGATTGACTGTATGATAAACGTATAGAATTAATTTAGAATTATAAGAGTTGATCATGTTCTTATTTCGATTCTGATCCGAAATCTCTTCATTCCAAATAGTCTATTATGAGACTAATAACATAGATAGAGCTTTTACTACTCAGGTAATATACTGCAATCAAGGAATAACTGTAAATTGCCAGTACTATTTAATAATGATCTTTATTATCGGTTTCGATTCTAAATTTTAAAAATTACTGAAAGCCATCTAATAGTATTTTTAAATATTCGGAATTAAATATCATGGGGGTTAACTGGAACGCAGGAGATGCTGACAGGAAATTCTGTTAAATGAACATTGGTTTCAAAGAATTGCAGCCTCGTAAATTCTTTTTGCAAAGATTTTATGAAGATATATTGTAAACCTCATTGTATCAAGACAAGAAATAATCAAAGAATACTTGATTAGCTGTACATGATTGACTAATTTTGTATTTGAATTGAATGTAGAATAAGTTTGAAGGAATTAAGCATGGAAAGTAATGAATGTATTAATTTGTACTAATATTTCGTTAATTTGTACTAATATTTCATTAATCTGTACTAATTTTTTATAAAATTTCATATAATATTGAAATATTTATATAAAAGAACTGTGTAATATATTTGATCAATATGGGTAAAATGTCTAAAGAAATAGCTGGGCCTGGTGTTGAAGGTACAGTACATATGCTCAAAAAAGCATATGGCGCCGAATTATCTGCATTTCATTACTTTTGGTTCGTATCACAGAATATAGAAGGATTAGGAGTATTACATCAGGGTTTCTTTGAAGATAGAGCAAAGGAAGAATTAGGACATGCAAAAAAAGTTGCATTCAGGTTAATGCAGTTAGAAACACAACCAACCGATGAACCATCACAATGGGAACAAGACAGTGGCCTCGGAAAGTTGCAACCTTCAAGATATTTAACACTTAGAAGTGCATTAGAAAAAGCATTAGAATTTGAAAGGGCTGTAATTAAACATTATAATGATTTGGCAAATAATGTAAAAGATAAGGACCATGCAACATATCATCTTGCATTAGAATTATTAGATGCAGAGTTAGAAGATGAACAAAACATAGAAGATATTTTGGCAAAGCTAGAAATCCAATAAAATATTTTTCTTTTATTTTTTGACTTAAAACAATGATATAAATATATTGTAAAAGTACTTAGTCAGATTGACTGACACCATTTCTAAATATTCTACTTATTGTACAGCATGTAAGATTAGTGTAAATTTATCGGATATCAAATTTGTTAAACTAGCAAATAATATGGCGACAATTGAAGGCAATTGTACTATTTGCGGTTTCAGGTTGATGAAGGGAAAGATTATGCCAAAAGCAGGAAAAAATCCACTCCAAAAGAGCAGAAGAAAAAATAATAGAGGAAAATTAAGTTTTTATAATTTGTTAAAGTCGAAGAAATGATTCTAGATTATAGTAAATAAAATGGTAAGAAAAGCAATATTATGTTTTATAATTCATTTTCATCAAATACCTTAATTAGCCATTATTTTCTCTTTTTCTATTGGATGGAAGCTCCAAACCGATAATGCCCATCATTGATTCGCCTATGGGTTCAAATATAGTTCTGAGAGATTCATCATCATAATACTTTGCTATATCAGACAACTTTGATTCGATTTTCTTTTGTTCAATTTTTAATAAAACATATCTAGCTATAAGGGCCTTAACCTCGTCTGCTTTATCTTCCTGAATAGGATGCTTCCCTGATGAAGTAGAATTTGATGTATTAGTAGAAGTGGTTTTAGTAGGCAATACCAATTTTATTAGTTACTTCCTAATACTATGGTGCATCTTTGAGGACTACGATAGGACCATATCTTATGGCCGTCTCATTTAATGCAAAAGTCATTTGGTCGATTGAATCAAGTATTCCATCAGTGTTTTCGCAAATATAGGTTATAAAATTGTCTTCAGATTCGCTTTCTTCATTTTCATTTATGAGTGACGATGATGATAAAGATTGCTGGTGGTTGGTAATAGACATTAGTATGGCCTAATTAACCTAGCCTAATATATAAATTGTTTCATAATATAGAAAATCAAATTATGCTTCTATTACCATGGATACAACATTTAGTCACTGAAAATCATGGAATGATTGATACATTCACATATCATTGCATCTTTGTATAGGTTAATTAATTCGCTCTTTATTAACACACGTAATAACCAGTCCATAATTGCAGACAACACTAAAAGAAATGAAACCGATTTTTCATTGATAAGATAATAATTTTCTTGAATTTCTAATTGGTTCAATAATAGTTGTAGCTCAATTATTAGCGTTGAACTTTCTTAGGTTTTTGGGATCATAATGGTTGTGATATGGAACAATTTAAAACGCTTTGGATACAATTATGTCTAAATCCAATTCAGATGGTTAGATTCGTTGAATCATAAAAAAAACCCACAAAATCCCATAGAAAATTTGAGCCTTAATTCTATCTCCTGATAATATCTGACTTACACTCGGATCCATGGAATAATTCATAAAAAACTTGTTCATTTTTGTAATTTTGTTTCACACCACAGACCGAGAACCAAATCTCATTTTTGAGAATCCAGATCAGTATTAAATAAAACACTACCTAAAGTTACAGAAAAGTTCCAATAAACCCATTGGTTGACTTTTAATCGGTAAGAAAGGCTACAATCATGACATAAGTTCACATAGCACTTCTTGCAGCAATATGTAACAAAATCCTGAGTAGGTCATCCGTACCTAAAATGATGCCTTGATTACTGTTTTAGTAACAAACATATCTATTTGATGTGTACGTTCAATCAATCATGTATATTACTCAGAATTTTTCTTGATTTATGGAATCAAAAACGAAAATCTAGATCAGTATTAAATAAGTATTAGAGCAATTCAATAATACTACTCGGAACTCAATAGTGCAAAGAATTTCATCCAGTCAAACCTAATATGATATTTGGGGAGTAATAAGGCTACAATCATGCGATAAGTATCGTCTATTGAAGAGTGTTTATGACTGAATGAAAGCAATATTATCCAAACGGATTTATTGATATCTTTGAAGATACAAAAACATGGGAGGCAACTTGAGACCTTATTGATGCCTTCATTACTCTTCCATTTATCAAAATTTAAGAAAAAAGCGAGGAGAAATCAATTACTATATTAATAAACCAACATGTATGAATAAAAAATCAAATAGTCTAGAAATCCAGACTATTCTATTGTTGGCCTAATGCGTTGTTACCATCATTCAAGTTGAAGACAAAGCAACGTTGTTGCCTGATGCTGTAGAATCTCCATTTTCAGAGAATACTTCGCTAGATTGTCCAGTAACTGATCTTGTAAAACTCCTTGGGTCGAGTTGTTTGATTTGATCTTTTTTGCAAAAACACTTTGGTTATCGGTGTTCACATTCAATGCACCTACAACCGGCAGTCCAGTAGTAAAAGCAATTACTACTGCAAGAATCATTGATTTATTTTTTATTATAGACATCTTAATTATATTTCACATTAAATAATCAGAATATTTAGATTATCGAGCAAAAAAAACAGTAAAACAATTCTATAACCTACCTGATTTTACATCCTAAATTTGCATGTCAAATATTGCATTAATTATTCCCTTGCATTTTGCAGTCATATGCTAACTTACTTAAATTCCATTTTCTATAAAAAGATACTAAGAAAGTAAAAAAATCATTAATAGTGAGACCATTTTTTGAGAAAAAAGGTAACATGGAATGGAATAGAATGTGATATAACATGACTAGAACATCTAGATCTTCAATTCATTTACCTTATTTTGGTTAAAGAAAATCAAGTTTGTATAAATTTGTCATATCGCCTTTTGCAAACCTTTGTCCGATGAGGCTACCTAAATTGATCATTCCCAAAGGGTAAAAGAAATAATCAGTGTTTCTCTAGTCAATTAGCGTTACTTTCGCAAATATCCTAGTAACTAATAACTAGAAAATTAACTTATAACATATCAGTAATCATCATACTTTGGTTTATTTTTATTTATATTACCTAGCTATTTATTTTCATGATACAAAATTAAGATAGGATCCACATATTGAGTAAGTAGGTCGTCTCTTACGACAAGTTTTAATGAGTAATAACACCTAATTTACCATTCCTATAATCTTCGATTGCCTGATATATCTCCTGTTTTGTATTCATTACAAAAGGACCATATCTTGCTATCGGTTCGTTTAGTGGTACACCTGCAATGAAAAGAAATTGTAATGGTTCATTAGCATCTTTGGATGACTTTATCTTTATGTTCTCCCCGTCACTATTAAAAATAATTACATTTCCTCTTTTTGCATATTTTTCATCATCTCCAAAAGTACCTTCACCTGATATGACATATACAAACGCATTATAGTTACTTTGAATAAGATGTATAATTTCAGACCCTGGGTTTAAGGTAAAGTGCAAATACTGAATTGGAATTTTTGTCCTAATGGCTGATTCGACGTCAAAAGCCTCTCCAGCAATTACCTTTACATGTCCACTATCCTCTAATAATTTGACAACGGGAATTTCTGAAGAAGGAATGTCTTGATAATATGGAGTGGTCATTTTATCTTTCTGAGGCAAATTTACCCACAATTGAAATCCGTGTAATCTTCCCCCTTTCTTACTGAACTCCACTTCGGGCATCTCTGAATGTATTACTCCTGATCCGGCAGTCATCCATTGAATATCTCCGGCATTGAGCTTTCCTGAATTCCCTGACGAATCCTTATGTTCAAAAATACCCCCTATCAAATATGTTACTGTTTCAAATCCTCTATGTGGATGATCTGGTGCCCCCTTTGCTTCCCCAGGTTTGAAATTCATAGGGCCCATTTCATCGAGAAGTAAAAAGGGGTCTATAAAAGATATAGAATTGGTAGGAAATGATCTATTAACTATAAACCCATCACCTTCAGTAGTCTTTAGACTGTTTATTATTTTATTTATAGAACGATTTTTGTTGATAACTTCCTTATGATCTAGTTGTTGCTGTTGTATTTTTTCCACCATGTTATTTCGTTAATCTCGTATATAACCATAGTAGTAATTTATTACTTAGTTAGTTATTAGTATTAGACATGATTTGGTGATTTTTTGGTTGTTACCTAAAATAAAGATACAAGATGACAAAATCGTATGGGAGGTATTTGATACAAGAGTTACAATATGATTATAAAATTTTAATACCTGATAAGCTATTATAATTTGGACAGGAAGTTCTTATGAAAGAAGAAAAATGCGATGTAGTAGACATATGGGAGGTATTAGGAAAAAGATGGTCACTACACATTCTAAAGAATTTGAGCACCAATGGAATAATCAGATTCAATGAACTTAAAAGATTGATACCAGAAATTAGTAGTACAGTTTTATCTCAAAGATTACTGGAGCTAGAAAGGGAAGGTTTAATATCAAAAAAAATTTATTCAGAAATTCCCGTTCGGGTAGAGTATAGTTTAACACCTAGAACGAAAGAATTAGAGACTATTTTACAACAACTAAATGATTGGATAAATAAATGGAAAGTGTATGAGAAGAGAAAAGAAATCAAGAGTGTGACGGCGACCACATCAAAATCTGCTCCCACATCATAAAGTTTATGAAAAAGTTGATCCTTACGGGACGAGCAATCCTTTGATGTGGTATATTTTTTGTAATTCTTCATTCTAGTAATTTAACATCTTTTCATCATTCCTTTATGAAATAGATCTTTGTACTAAACTTTATATTCATTATGACAGTCTTATCGTTGTTAAGATTCATTCATAAACTTAATTAGTTTACAAAAACGATGGTATTTACTGACAAAATCATGCATGAACGCAAAGTCTTGACTTTTTTTACTTTTATGTTAATCATCTTTTCCTCAACATTTTCATCGTATATCCAGTTTTCTTATGGGGCTTATGCTAAAGCACCTCTGTCCCCTTATGGGCCAACCATAAATGACGATAATCTTACAGTCGAAAAGATAACGGAAGGTCTTGATTTTCCTACGAGTATGTCTTTTATTGGAAATAACGATACTTTAGTTACTGAAAAAAATACAGGTATTGTAAAGAGGGTACTAAACGGCCAAGTACAGGAAACGCTGGCACTCGACGTGTCCGTAGCCAATAGCATAGAGCGTGGGCTTTTAGGAATCGCAGCATCTAAACAACCGGAAGGAAAAACATATGTTTTCTTGTCTTACACTGAATCCGGTGATGGTGCAGACGGCAGTGATGTTGAAAATAATGTGGACCCGTTAGGCAACAGACTGTATCGCTATGAATATGTCAATGGTGAGCTGATAAATCCTGTCCTTTTATTTGATTTAACTGCTACTCCCCCAAATGAAAGAGCAGAGCATAATGGCGGTAAAATTCTGATT